>JACRAN010000152.1 GCA_016234735.1 Bacteroidota bacterium
ACGGACAATCCCTGCGTCGTAACGGTGTTGATGGAGTTGGCAGCATACCGAAACACCTGAAGGCTGGACGGCAATCCTGCCGCCCCGAATTCCGCATCGATGCCGATGTTGTAACCCAGAAAATCGTTGTAGATGCTGTAGTAGTAGCCTGCATCAATGTAAAAGCTGTTGAACAGGGTGGTGCGGTACCCCACCTCAAAAGATTTTACTTTTTCGGGTTGGATGCCTGCAATGTCGAACGAGTCAAGCAGGGAAAGGTCAAGCGTAGGGCTGTTGATGTAATCGAAAAAAGATTCGACGGTAATGAGGTCTTGCACACCGTTCAGGTTGCCGGCCAGTATTGCACGGCCCACGTTGAGGTTGAGGTACTGGTCGGTGAGGGTGGGGTTGCGGATGGCAGAAGAAAACGAGAAGCGCAGGTAGTTGTTGGCCTTCGGTTTCCAGACCAACGATGCAGCCGTGGATGGAAGATAGTCAAAGTTTTGGTTTTTATCGAGGCGGAACGTGGTGCTGGCGGTCAGTTTATTGTCCCAAAACTTCTTTTCGGCCCCGGTATAAAACCCGAATTCTGAATTGGTGATTTTTATATCGGCAGTGTCGTAAAAAATGGTGCCGTCCGAATTTGGGGTGTAGCGCCTGGCACTGCCCCCCACTTTGATGAAATCCACAAACGAAGGGTTGAACGTGTACTCGCCTTGAACGTGTGTCAATGCAGATTTGTCATAAAACTTGGTCCCCTTCTCTTCAAAGTTTGATTTCGAGGAAGTTATCCGTTTAAATTCCTCCTCAAACCGTTGGGTACCGGGTTCATAAAACGGGACAGAGCCTCCGGTGTTTCCGAGATTTGCTTCCGTCTCCGCCAGACTATGCCAAAGAAAAAGCGAGTCCTGGTATTGTACTTTCCAGGCTTCGGCAGCTTCGTTGTCAAATGAAATAACCGGCATACCATCCACGATAATGATTACTAGATCCGGGTAACCCAATTCTTTGATTTTTGGGTCGATATTATCGCGCCAGTAATTGATGTAGTCTTTTGACCAATCTGTCTGGCTTTTTGCGTTTTGCTGTAAACGCAGGGCCGTAAAATACGGGTCGTAGGAGTTGCCCGCATTGTCCCTCGTGTAGTATGCGCGAAGGAAGTATTTGTCAGTTTTTCGGATTTCGGCTTTGGTTTGAAAAAAAGTAATGTCTTTCAAGGAAAAACGGTTGTCACCTTGATAAACGGTCGTTCCCTGGCTAAAACTGGAACCCACGATCAACTCTGGCGACGACTCCACTTTCGGAGGGTTCAAACGGAAATGCAGCACCGCGTTCGACTTGAAATTCCGGGTATCATAATCCACAACATCTGCCTCCCGGTATCCTGTCCTGTGCCATTGGCCGATGGCCAGAGGTGATAACCACGGACTGGCAGAGCGTAAGTCCATATTGCCACTGTACTCGTCACCGTAAACGTTCACGGCATCAAACCTGCCGGGGTTGTCAATGCCGGTGTTGGTATCAAACACCGGGTCGTAGTTATCTGCTTCCCAGTCATCTGCCCGGAGGTAGGATAGGTTTATTTTGTATCCGAATACTGCCTGGCCATTTTTGTTTTTGATGGCGTCTGCCCAACGGACGGCAGTCTCCATCAGGTTCCGTTCGCCCCCTTTCACCATTGCCGAAAGCCCCTTGTGGTAAAACGGGCTTTTCGTTTCCATGCTGATGACCCCGTTGAATGCGTTCGGCCCGTAGAAGGCCGAGCTTGCACCCTGTACCATATCAACTTTCAAAACATCCAATTCCGAGGAGCCGAGGAAGTTGCCGAGCGAAAAATTCAGGCCGGGCGCCTGGTTATCCACCCCGTCGATGATTTGCAGCGAACGCACCGGGCTGGTGCTGTTGAAACCACGGGTATTGATGACCTTGAACCCTAAGCTGGCGGCTGTTAAATCCACCCCCTTCAACGAGCCAAGGCCGTCATAAAAATTGTCGGAGGGAGTTTCCTTGATGGCGAGCAAGTCGAGTGATTCAACCGTGAGCGGAGAGGCTTTCTGTTTTTCAGAAACCCGCTGGCCAACTACTTCGACCGTGGAGGTGGTGATGGCCATCTCCACCATTTTGACCACCAAATTTTGGGAAGCGGAAGTGATTTCAACCACCTGGTCTTCGTACCCGGTGTACGAAATGTTCACTTTGACCGGCAAGGTGCCTTTTATCCTAAGCTCAAAACTACCGTCGAAATCAGTCACCGTCCCTTCGCCGGTTTCGGCGGCGTAGATGCTGGCCCCAATCAGGCCCTCGCCGCTGGCTTCATCTTTTATCTCGCCCTTGATGACAACCTGTGAAAAAAGTGGAAGGCAGAAGAGCAGTGCCGCCAGGCAGTATATGGTTCGTGTAAAGTTCATCATACCATTAGTTTGAGTGCTGTGGTTAAGGAAACCCCGAAATCCAAACGCCAAATTAGCTATTTTTCAAAATCTTCTGCCTCTCATTTTTATGTTGGCAAAACGAAATTAGTAAACGCCTTCCAACCGGAATGCAATTCTTCCGACGAAATTCCAACAAATCCACTTACCATATCGTGAGCACGGCAATCCCCAGCCCTGCCCCGATGGCCAGCAGTTTTTTCCAGGAAATAAAGTGGTGGCTCGAACTGTCCATCTCGAACAAAATCACCGTGGAGATGTGCAGCAATGACCCGATGACGAAAGCGATGATTTTTATCTGCACATTTTCCGGGAACACAATCATGCCCGCCAGCGCCGCCCCCAGGGGCGACATGGCCGAGAAGGCAAATAGGCAGAGCCAAATCCATTTTTTTTGCAACTTGCTGATTATCAGGAGGAAAACCAGCGCAAATGCCGCCGGGATATGGTGCAAAATGATACCGTACAGCAAGTGGTTGTGCGAATGGGAATGCCCGTGCGAGAGATGCTCGCCGTAGTAGCTCAACGGCACCCCCTCCACGAACGCATGGAGGCACAACCCGATCATCACCGAAACCACAAACCCCGCCGACCAGTGGTGCGGTGCGTGGATGTGCCCGTGCTCCACACCCGCCGATAATTGTTCGAGCAGCAGTTGTACGAAAAAACCGAGCAGCACGAATAGCCCTGCCGTGCTGTCCCCGCTGCCGAAAACCCAGGGCATCAGGTGCAAAACGGCGATGCCGAGGATATACGCCCCGCTGAACGACAACACGATTTGCAGCAGGTTTTTTCGTTCTTTTTGGAAAAAAAAGCCGAAGCTGCCGCCCAAAAAGACGCTGCCAAAAAGCAAGATGTACTCCCAGATGTGCATTTATGAACGATGAACGATGAATGATGAACTGTCAACTAAAAATCTGCGGAATACGAGCCAAACTCCCCACCCGATCAGCCATCCCAGCAGCGCCCCGGCCAGCACATCGAGCGGGAAATGCACCCCGACGTACACCTGGGCGAAGGCAATGGCGGTGGCCCAAAGCAACAAAGGTATTTTTATCCTTCGGAAAACATTGCCCAGTGCAAAAATCAAAAAAACAGCGACCGTGAAATGGTTGGCGGCATGGGTTGACGGGAAGCTGAACCCGCTGCCGCAGGGCACCAGCAGGTGCATGTCCTGCGCAGGTTCGAGCACCTTGCAGGGGCGCAGCCGTTGCACGTTTTTTTTGATGAAACGGCTGCTCACATTGTCGGAAATACCTACGGCCAGCACGAGCGCCAGCACGATGAACAGCCCCTTTTTTTCAAAATTCAGGAGCAAAAATCCGACGATGAACAGGTACAGCGGCACCCACACGTACTTGTTGCGCAGCAACGGCATCAGCCAGTCGAACACGGGGTTCTGGCAACCGGAGTTGATGAAGTGGAACAGGTTTTCGTCAAATTGCAGGAGTGAAATCATGGTTTCTTTGTTTCATTGACTCATGGTTTCACAGTTTGCCGGGCGCTTTTCCCCATCAGGTTGCAAAGTTTGTACAGCACCCGTGCGCCCACATTGCCGTCCCATTCGTTCTCCATGCCGGCCACTTCGCAGAGGTCGAAGCCAATGATTTCACGGCCACTTTCCACCACGGTTTTTATCAAGAAAATGGCTTCGCTGAACTCCAGGCCGCCGGGCACGGGGGTGCCTGTGCCCGGGCAGAGGTTCGGGTTCAGGCCGTCGATGTCGAAGCTGACGTACACCCGCTGGGGCAAGTAGGCAACGATGCGTTCGCAGAGCGCCTTGAACGAGGTGCCGCCGAACATTTCCTCCCGGATTTGCTGGTCGCCCCACACCTGCACCCTGCAGTTGGACTGGTGGACCAACGCCATTTCCTCCTCGCAATTATCGCGGATGCCGACCTGCACGAGTTTGTTTATCTTCTTGATTTTCAATGCGTTGTAAAAAATGGAAGCGTGGGAATACGTGAAACCTTCGTAAGCCTTCCGCAAGTCCTGGTGGGCATCGATTTGCAAAATGCCAAACCCGCCCTGCTCTGCCAGCGCTTCGAGGAAGCCCAGTGGTACGCTGTGTTCCCCGCCGACGATGCCGACCCGCTTGCCCCGTTCGAGCAGCGATTTGGTCTCCTGGCACACCCAGTTTTTCAGCAGCAGGCAGGCGTGGTTGATGTCGTGGAGGATGTTGGCCATCTGCGGGTTTCGGGCCGTGTGGCCGCCATTTTCGAGGAAGTCGATGTAGGCATCGGCGAGCGGGCGCAGTTCCTTGTTGCGGTTGAGCCACACGAGGTCGAGGTGGCGCATGTAGATGCCCGTTTTCCAGGCATCCGGCAAGTCGGGGTCGTACAGGTCGAGCTGTGCAGATGCTTCGAGGATATTCTGCCCGGCAGTGGAGGTGCCGTCGGCGTACGACACGGTCACGTCCCAGGGCACCGTCAGCAGCACGGTTTCGGCATCTTCCTCATCGAAGGGCAGGCCGATGAAATGGCCGTTTTTGAGGCCAACCCCGGAGGGGTCGAAGCGGGCGATTTTTTCCTGTTTGGTCATGGTTGGAAATTTGTAATTGGGTATTGGGAATTAGGTATTGGGATGTCCAATACCTAATTCCCAATACCCAATTCCTAATGCAGCGCCGCCCGGATAGGCAGCCCGTCAATCACCTCGCCCTCCTGCTCCATCCACCAGGCGAGGCGGTCGTACACGGTTTTTTCGGGGAAATAATTCAGCGCCATTTTCACAAAAACATGCCCGTGCCTGGCCTCGCTGGCCCACAGGATTTTGTAAAAACGGTGCATTTCGGGGTCGGTCTGTGCTTCGCTCACGAGGCGGAAGCGGTCGGCCCCTCTCGTTTCCACCACCGAGGCGATGAGCAGCCGGTCGAGGAAGCGCTCCTCGCGGCCGCTGTGGCAGCGCTTGATGAGTTGGCCCACGTAGGGGTCTTCGCCCATGGAAGGCGGGAGCGGGATGCCCCGGCTTTCCATCAGTTGATAGACCTGCTGGAAATGCTCCAGCTCTTCGATGCCGATGCCGATGAGTTCGGGGATGATGGCGGTGCGGTCGGGGAATTTGGCAACGAAGCTCATGGCCATGCTGCTGGCCTTGCGCTCGCAGTCGGCGTGGTCTTGCAAAAATGCCGGGAAATCGGCCATGACGGCCTGCACCCATTCGGGGCGGGTGGGCACGGTGATGTCGAGGTTGAGTTTCATTTTTCTGATGTAAAAAAGCAAAGGTAGCACGAATCAAAGGGCAGCCTGCCTTATCGAAAGCGGCAAATTTAAAAGTAAGCCGCATTTCTTCTGAACAAAACTATTTTTGCCTTCTGTGCCTCAACAAGCATTCGATGCGGTTTCTGGTTTTAAAAGTTAAGTTCAATTTTTATCTTGGTCGCTGTATCTGCCCGGTTAGTGGCACCTTCATTCCCTTCACTTGCAAAGCCGTTGAATCATGCGAAACAATTTTACACTTGCCGCCACTTTTTTCGCCTCCCTTTTCTTTTTTCAAAATGGCCATTCCCAGCCCGACCTGAATCTCCTGCCGCTGACCAGCGTTTCCTCACCTGTGGACATTGCCAATGCCAATGATGGGTCTGGAAGGCTGTTCCTCGTTCAGAAGGACGGGCAGATCCGGATATTCGATTTGAATACCTTCACCCTCCTGCCAGGGAATTTCCTGGACATTTCCGCCTTGTCGCAAAACAATGACGAACGTGGGCTGCTGGGTTTGGCATTTCACCCCAATTATGTTTCCAACGGGTATTTCTATGTCAACTACGTCAACAATGCGGGCAACACGGTCATCAGCCGTTTCACTGCTTCCCCGCCTTCGACCAACGGCCCCGTCAGTTTGGCTACTGAATTTGTAATTATGACGGTGGCGCAACCATTTTCCAACCACAACGGGGGCGACCTGGAGTTTGGTCCTGACGGCTACCTCTACATTCCGCTCGGCGACGGCGGCAGCGGCGGCGACCCCGGCAACCGTTCCCAGAACCCACAGGAATTGTTGGGCAAAATGCTGCGCATCGACATCAACGGCACGAGCGGAGGGAACAATTACGCCATTCCTCCGAGCAACCCCTTGGTTGGGGTGCAAACGCCGGTTGATTACCGGGATGAAATCTGGGCGCTGGGCTTGCGCAATCCCTGGCGGTTCAGCTTCGACCGCTCCACTGGCGACATCTGGATTGCCGATGTGGGGCAGGGGGCCTGGGAGGAAGTCGATTTTCAGCCTGCCAGCAGCACAGGCGGCGAAAATTACGGCTGGCGCTGCTACGAAGGGGACCATACCTACAATACTTCCGGCTGCGGGCCCCAGGGCAGCTACGTTGCCCCGATTTTTGAATACGGCCACAACCCAACCACGGGCGGCAACTCCATTTCCGGCGGCTACGTTTACCGAGGTTCCATTTCTGCCCTGCAAGGCTGGTACGTCATGGCGGATTACACTTCCGATAATTTCTGGCTCATCAAATCGGACGGCTCAGGTGGCTGGACAGTGGATTTGCAGGACAATATCCCTGTCGTTGACATCGTGACTTTCGGCGAAGCCCAAAACGGCGACTTGTACGCTGGCAGCCTGGGAGGAGGTATTTACAAAGTCTCCATCAGCATTTTGCCCATCGAGTTGGTCAGTTTCAGGGGGGAATACGCCGATAGCCGTGTTGTGCTAAAATGGACTACTGCCAGCGAGGTGAACGCCAGTCATTTTTTAGTAGAGCGAAAAACAGAAAGCAAAGAATTTCTGGAGATTGGAAAGGTAACGGCAACAGGCGGGCGCGCAGGGTCGAAGTATTCTTTCACCGATGCCCTGCCTTTTTCTGGTGTTAATTTTTACCGGCTTAAAATGGTGGACCAGGATGGCAGCTTCAAGTATTCCAGCGTCATCTCGGTGCTGGGCGAGGTTGAAACTTCGTGGAAGTTGGTGCCGAACCCCGCCACCAGCGCCTTTTCGCTCGTGATGGATGCTCCTGCAATCCGCTCCAACCTCCAGGTCCAGGTGTTCGACATTCATGGCAAGGAGGTGATCAGCAAGGAAATTGAAAGCCCCCGCTTTCCTATAAAAGTCGAGTTTTCGACCGAAGATTTAATGCAGGGCGTATATTTTTGCCAGCTTCGATGGGACGGAAATTCGGAAGCGCAGCGGCTGGTAGTCCGGTAAGGCATTTTCGCCGATAAATTGTAACTTGCGGCAAGTTAAATTTCAACACCATGCTGATAGCTGAAAAAAAAATAACCGCACAGGAATTCCGGCAGATGGAATTTGATGGCGAAGATGCCTACTACGAACTCATAAACGGTGAAATCGTGAAAAAAGCTGCACCCACTCCCCTGCATCAAGAGACTTCCAACAATCTCTCTTTTGCGTTGACTTCATTTGTCAAACAAAAAAAACTGGGAAAGGTATTCACCGCCCCGGTGGACGTTTACCTCCATGAGTTCAGCCACGTACTGCCGGATATTTTGTTTGTGCCAACCGAAAATGCAGGCATCATCGACTACAAGGAGGGCATCCTTGGCGTACCGGATTTGGTGGTAGAAATCATCTCCCCCGGCTCGGTTTACAAGGACCGGGTGATGAAAAACAATGACTACGAAGCCGCAGGCGTCAGGGAATACTGGCTCGTTGACCCAAAAAACCAGTCCGTCGAGGTGTACGAAAATGTGGACGGGGCCTTCCGGTTGCTGGCATTTGCTGCCGAAGCAGGCAAGGTGCATTCAAAAATCCTGGAAGGTCTCGAACTTGAAATTTCGACCATTTTCTCTCCCGAAAAATGAAATCCATCTCCGTTTTTTGTGGCTCCAACTTTGGCTTCCACCCTCATTTTGCGGAAACGGCCCGGCTGGTCGGCACCACCCTTGCAGGGCAAGGCATCCGGACCGTGTACGGGGCGGGCAACATCGGCCTGATGGGCGAACTCGCCGACGCTGCACTGGCAGCGGGCGGCAACGTGCTGGGTGTCATCCCCGCATTTTTAAAGGAAAAGGAAGTCTGCCACACCGGACTGACCGAACTCATCGTCACCCAGACCATGCACCAGCGCAAGCAAATCATGGAGGAAAACTCGGACGGCTTCCTCGTGCTGCCAGGCGGCTTCGGTACGCTGGACGAGTTCTTCGAGATACTCACCTGGCGGCAACTCCGACTGCACAACAAGCCCATCGGCATCCTGAACACGGTCGGTTTCTACGACCACCTGCTCGGCCACATCCGGCAGATGTGGGAGCAGGGCTTCCTCCGGGAGGCCAACCTTTCGCTCGTGGTGGCGGCGGACAATTTGCCGGAGTTGCTGGAAAAAATGGTGCTGCCCGTCAACCAGGTGGCCGAAAAATGGTTGTAGCACCTGTTTGATTTTCTTGCATGGTTCACCGAAAATAATTTGGGAAACGCTATCTTTGTGCCCTGAAATCAGAATTTTTCTGAAGAATGCCACCCAAATTCGACCCCAAGCCATTTCAACCTTCAACTTTAACAATCCAATATTTCAAATGCAAACCATCGAGACAACCCTCAAGTACAAAGTAAAAGACATCTCACTCGCCGAGTGGGGCCGCAAGGAAATCGAACTGGCAGAGGCAGAAATGCCCGGCCTGATGAGCTTGCGGCAGCAGTACGGCAAATCGAAACCGCTGGCCGGTGCCCGCATTGCCGGTTGCCTGCACATGACCATCCAGACGGCGGTGCTGATTGAAACGCTGATGGAACTGGGCGCCGAAGTGTCCTGGTCTTCCTGCAACATTTTCTCCACCCAGGACCACGCTGCTGCGGCCATTGCTGCTGCGGGCATCCCTGTTTTTGCCTGGAAGGGCCTGAACGAGGAGGAGTTTTCGTGGTGCATCGAGCAGACGCTGTTCGCCTTCGGGGACGGCAAGCCGCTGAACATGATACTCGACGACGGCGGCGACCTCACCAACATGGTGCTCGACGACTACCCGGAATTGGTGGCCAAAGTCAAAGGCATCAGCGAAGAGACGACGACCGGCGTTCACCGCCTGTACGACCGCGTGAAGCAGGGCACACTTCCCTTGCCCGCCATCAACGTGAACGACAGCGTGACCAAATCGAAATTTGACAACAAATACGGCTGCAAGGAAAGCCTCGTGGATGCTATCCGCCGGGCAACCGACCTCATGCTGGCGGGCAAAGTGGCCGTCGTGGCTGGTTACGGTGACGTGGGCAAAGGCTCCGCCGCTTCGCTGCGGGGTGCCGGTTGCCGGGTGATTGTGACCGAAATCGACCCGATTTGCGCCCTGCAGGCAGCGATGGACGGTTTTGAAGTCATCAAAATGGAGAACGCAATCCCCCGTGCCAACATCGTGGTGACGGCCACCGGCAACTGCAACATCGTGCGGGCCGAGCACTTCAAACTGATGCGGGACAAAACCATCGTGTGCAACATCGGCCATTTTGACAACGAAATCGACGTGGCCTGGCTCAAGTCCAATTGGGGCCATACCCACGTGAACATCAAGCCGCAGGTGGACAAGTACACGGTGGGCGGCAACGACATCATCCTGCTGGCCGAAGGCCGGCTGGTGAACCTCGGCTGCGCCACCGGCCACCCGTCGTTCGTGATGTCCAACTCGTTCACCAACCAGGTGCTGGCGCAAATGGAGCTTTGGAAAAACAGCGACAACTACAACAACGAAGTCTATACGCTGCCGAAGCACCTCGACGAGCAGGTGGCCCGCCTCCACCTCGCCAAAATCGGCGTGGAACTGGAAGAACTGACGCAGGAGCAGGCCGACTACATCGGCGTGGCGAAAAATGGCCCGTACAAGCCGGATTACTACCGATATTGATCCGGGGAGGCAACCCTTTCAGAATTAGAAAGAAAACGGCCTGGATGCACTTCATCCGGGCCGCTTTTTTTTGCCTAAAAAACTGAAAATCAATTAATTGCAAAGGCTGGCGGGTAGGGTTGCGTGGGCAAGTTTTCCTTTTTGAGCGGGATGGTAAAGAAAAAAGTGGTGCCTACCCCAGGCTTCGATTCCGCCCAGATTTTACCACCGTGCCGCTGCAAAATCCGTCTGCAAATGGTCAGGCCGATGCCCGTGCCGGGTATTTCCTCCTGCGAGTGGAGCCGCCTGAACACGGCGAAGATTTTTTCGAGGTATTCTTTTTCCATCCCGATTCCGTTGTCAGTGACCGAAAACAGCCAGTCGGTTTCCTGTTTTTTCGATGAAATACGGACCAATGGCGCATCGTCGCCCCGGCGGTATTTGATGGAGTTGGAGATGAGGTTTTGCATCAAAACATCCATTTGATGAGCATCGGCCATGATGTCCGGCAGATGGGAGGTTTCAACGGAGGCACCGTTTTCCTTCATTTGTGATTTGAGCGAATTGCAAACGTTGAAAACGGTTTGGTTGAAGTCTGTGCGTTGCAGTTTGAGTTCGCCCCGGCTGACCCTGGAGTAGTCGAGCAGGGCGGCAATCTGCGACTCCATGCGTTTTGAACCTGAAACAATGAAATCCATGAAGTCGTGGATGTCCTTGTTCATGGCATGGGCCGGCATTTTTTTCTTCAACAGTTGAACGTAGGAGACCACCGTACGCAGGGGTTCCCGAAGGTCGTGCGAGGCGGCGTAGGCGAACTCCTGGAGGTTTCGGTTGCTCTCCTCCAGTTGCAGTGCGTAGCGTTCCAGGCGCTTCTCATCTTCTTTTCTTTGCGAAATGTCTTTCAGAACGCTGATGAGGTACTTCGGCCTGTTGTTCTCTTTGAGGATATGAACGTCAAGGTTGCAGTAGAAGATGTCGCCATTTTTGCGCAAATTTCGTTTTTCGGTGGAGTAGGCATCCTGACCATTTTTTATAGTATTTTCGATGATGAAGAGACTCATTTCCTGGTCTTCGGGGTGCGTAATGTCGTTGGTGGTGAGTTCTTTAAATTCACGTTCCGAGTAGCCATGCAGTTGCTGCATAGCGAGGTTGGTTTTGATGAACCGGCCCGTTTTGAAATCCACCAACGACATGCCGTCCGGTGCGAAATCGAAAATCATGCGGAAGCGCTCTTCGCTTTCCCGAATCCGCTGCTCGCTTTTCACCTGCTCCGTCACGTCCTCCGAGCTGACCACAATGCCGATGATGTTGCCTGCATCGTCGCAGGCTGGCGACTTGTTGGTGCGCAGCCAGATGCTGCCTTTCCCGTCCCTTGTCGGGATTTTTTCCGTTTTGTTCAACATGGGCCTGCCCGTCCGAATAATGGCCAGGTCCTCTTCGTGCGAGTGCTTCGCAATTTCGTAGGGCAACACATCGTACAAACTGACCCCGGCCCCTTTTTTACCATCGAGATGAAAGAATTTCGCCAGCGAAGTATTCATTTTATAAAAACGGTTGTGTTCGTCCTTGTAGCCCACCATCGCTTTCAGCGTGTTGAAAACGGTGTCCAACTCGTCCGACTTCCGTTGCAGCGCATTTTTGCTCCGGTTTAAATGTTCACGGGCGTAGATTGACCTGCTTATCAGCAGAAAAAAAACAAACATCAACGGGATAGCGAACAGCAGAAATGACCAGAAATGAAAGGGGGTTTTAGATTCGGGCAGGCAGATAATTACGGTTGTTGTTGAAATCAGGCTGAGTGAAAAAAAGGCTAAAACGTTGCGGATTTTGTTGAAACAACTACCACCGATGATGACGTACAGCCAGAAATAGTAAGTCAGCGCACTGTCGAATTGTTGAACAAACAGGCCGTAGGAAAGGTAAACCGTGAAAACGGACGCTGTGATGAACAGGATGGTTTGGGAATTTTTACAGACAATATTGAAACGTAAAAATCCTGAAAGAAACAAAACCCCCATCACTAAAAAAGTGGCATTGAGCACAGGCACATCCAACAAAAAAGGCAGAGGGGCGGCTACTGCCAACGGGGCTACCAGCATGAACAAACCAAAAATCCCCATGAACGAGAACAAGATTTTTTCCTGGAAATGTACGTCGTTGAATTGCAGGTATTTGAAAGGAGAAAGCACGTTTTGACTTTAAAATGGTTGGCAGATGGAATTTCCGATACCAACTTGGCAAAAAAAAAGCCAATTCAACAAGAACCTTTCGCCCGCATCCACCCTACTTTTGTTTCAAACTTTGAAACCATGACCGACCCGGCCCATTTGTTTGCCGAATTTCCCCCGATTTCCAAAGCCGACTGGCTGCTCAAAGTCCGGAAAGACTTGCGGGGCAAGCCACTTTCCGACCTGAACTGGCAACTTCCGCTGGGCATTTCCATCGACCCGTTCCCACATGCCGATGACCTGCCGACCCTGCCGCCACCGCTCCAAAGTATCAACAACGACTGGGAAATCGGCGAAGACATCGACGGGTCCGACATCTCCCAAGCCAACCGTCAGG
>JACRAN010000155.1 GCA_016234735.1 Bacteroidota bacterium
AAAGAAAACAAGAATGGCCACCAGCAACCAATGTGCCTGTGGCCATTCGCCGGAAAACTGTCCCGGCCATGCTTCGCTCATGCCCCACAGCAACCCCACCCCGACTGCCGCCCCCGCCGTTCCCGGCGCTACGGGCGAGTAGCCGCTGCCGAATGCCGTTGCGATGAACTTCCACATTTAAAAAGGGATGAGGGATGAGGGATGAGGGATGAGGGATGAAGCATATCCCGTTCATCCCTCATCCCTCATCCCTCATTCCTAATAATAGTAGTCCATCCCCAGCAGCGTGATCAACTCCTCGTCCATGAGGTGGCGGAGGGTGTTGAGCAGCTTCTGGTTTTGGAGGAAAATATCGTGCATGGGTTGCAGGCCGGGAGCGGCTTGCGGTGATTTCAGGTAGAACGACAGCCACTCCTGGATGCCGTAGAGGCTGCTGCGCTTGGCCAGGTCGAGGAGCAGCGCCAGGTCGAGCACGATGGGCGCTGCCAGGATACTGTCACGACAGAGGAAGTCGATTTTGATTTGCATCCCGTAGCCGAGCCAGCCGAAGATGTCGATGTTGTCCCAGCCTTCCTTGTTGTCGCCGTGCGGCGGGTAGTAGTTGATGCGCACTTTGTGGTAGAGGTCGCCGTACAGGTCGGGGTGGATTTCGGGTTGCAGGATTTCTTCCAACACGCCGAGTTTCGACACCTCCTTGCTTTTGAAGCTGTCGGGGTCGTCGAGCACCTCGCCGTCCCGGTTGCCGAGGCTGTTGGGGCTGAACCAGCCCCGGATGCCAAGTGCCCGGGCCTTCAGGCCGGGGGCGATGATGGTTTTCATCAGCGTCTGGCCGGTTTTGAAGTCCTTGCCCATGATGGGTGCCTGGGTTTGTTTGGCCAGTTCGACCATGGCAGGTACGTCGCAGGAGAGGTTGGGTGCGCCGTTGGCGTAGGGGATGCCCATTTTTACGGCGGCGTAGGCGTAGATCATGCTCGGCGGAATGGCGGGGTCGTTGTTGCGCAAGCCAGCCTCCAATTTTTCAACGGAAGAATGCACATCACCGGCCTCGATGTAGATTTCGGTGCTGCCGCACCACACCATCACCACCCGGTCGCAGTTGTTGTCGGCCTGGAAGCGGCGGATGTCTTCCATCACCGCTTCGGCCAGTTCCATTTTGTTGGTGGCGGTTTTTACATTGGGGCCGTCGAGTTTGCGGACGTAGCTGCGGTCGAACACAGCCTTCATCGGTTTGATGGCCTCTAATTCGGGGCGGATTTCGTCGAGCAAGGTTTTGTCGAGCACTTTGGCGTTGATGGCCGACTCGTACATGTTGTCGTCAAAAATGTCCCAGCCGCCAAAAACGATGTCATCGAGTTTAGCGAGCGGCACGAAATCCTTGATGAGCGGGTTGCGGTTCTCCGTCCGTTTGCCGAGGCGGATGTGGCCCAACTGCGTGACGGAACCGATGGGCTTGGCAATGCCCTTGTTGACGGCAATGACGCCAGCCATGAAAGTAGATGCCACGGCTCCCATTCCAGGAGTGAGAATGCCGAGTTTGCCGGTGGGCGCTTTGATTTTTGTCATAATTTATGAGTGTAGTTCAACCTCAGGGCAAGTGATTTTGCAGGTGGTAGCATGCTTGTAAGAATCTTTTGCCTTGATAATCAGGTGTTTAAAAAAAATAATTGCTGAAAAACGAGGCGAAGATAAGAATTCGTCCTTGCGTTTGTCCGTTTTCAAGAATGTCCGGGCAGACATTTTCGTTGCGTCAGCACCCGGTCGAAATAGCCGGGTGGTATCAAAAAATAGACAAAACGGGTTTCCCGGTAGAAAAGATGGAAAGCCGGGCCGTCATTCTTTTTCAAAAAACAGCACCGAATCGTTGTTGCGGGCGACGGCGACCCACTGCTTGCCATTGGCACTTTTCAGCAGTTTCACGTCCCGGCATTCGCCCGTTGTGAAAAAACCGCTTTCGACGGAAGTGAAATTCCCGGCCCCATCGCCCTTGAGCAGCAGCCCGTACAACGCATCGGAGCGCCCGGTGAAGGGTTGGTTGCCGTAAAAATTGCCGACGGCCAGCGCATCCATTTTCCCGTCGCCATCGAAGTCGCCGGGCAGGAAGGCGTGGATGGGGGCCACCTGTGCCTGCGGGGGCAACGGAACAGCCTTGAAGTTGCCGTCGCCGAGGTTTTCAAAATACGTCGAGGCAAAAGTTTCGGCCTGCCGATGCACGGCACCTTGCAGCATATTTTTATCAAAAATCTCCTCGAAAGTATGCTTCGCAAATGCGGCGTAGCCCACGTATTGCTTCCTCATCTCCTGCAACTGCCCGACGATTTCGTCCTTCGAGGCCACCGTGTAGCGCCTGCCCTGGCGGAAGTAGGTGAGGATCGGCTCGGTCGAGCCGTTGCCGTCGAAATCCTTGACGAACAGTTCCAGCGGCTGCTCTGGCGAGGCGGTCAGGTTTGAGTTCAGGCCGAGGTTCCCGGCCAGCAGGTCAAGGTCGCCATCGCCGTCCATGTCGGCAGCGGCGAGGGTGTTCCACCAACCCTGGGTATTTCGGATTTCGGATTTCGGATTTCGGTTTTTACCCTCCGAAATCCGAAATCCGAAATCCGAAATAGAAAGCCCTGTCCATTCCCCAACGACTGCAAGACGGCGCTCGGCGGGCAGCCAGACGGCAGACGTGACCATGCCGAGGTCGCCGCAGGTCGGGCAAATTTCGGCGGTCGCCTCCCGAAAGCTGCCCTTGCCGTCGTTCAAAAAAATGAAACTTTTGGGCGGGAGGCCGTAGCTGCCCGGCACCGAGCGGCTGCCCAAAAACAAGTCTAGGGCACCGTCGTTGTTGAAGTCGGCGGGCACGGCGCAGGCCCCGTTCACGGCAGGCCATGCGGTCGTGGTGCTTTTGGTGAAATGCCCCTGCCCGTCGTTGAGGTACAGCCTGCTCCGCAATTGTTCCGCCCCCTCCCGGTACTCGGCGCCGCCGCTCACCACGAACAGGTCGTTGTCGCCGTCGCCATCCGCATCGAAAAAAACGGCATCCACGTCCTCGCACAAAAAATCTTCCTCAAAATCCGCCTGAGAGCCAACAGCCAACGGCCAACGGCCAACGGCCAACAACCCCGCTTGCGCCTTCGCCCCGCAGAGGTAAAAATCGTCGTGGCCATCGCCGTTCACGTCGCCGACGGCGATTTTCGGCCCCCCGGTGCTGAGTTTGTGCGGCATCAGCGGTTCGATGTTGAAGTCGATGAAGCGGTTTTCCTGGTGGAAAATGGGGGGAGCCGGTTCAATCGGCTGAAAAAATTGAGGGGTGGTTGATTTGGCTGGGGCAGGTTCGGTGGCATCTGTAAATTTCAACGCAATCGTCTGATTGGCAGGCACTTCCGTCAGGGTTTGCACCTTGCCGCCGGGCCAGGTGACCTTCACTTCGTCGGCTGTGACGTTTTTGCCCAAACCAATATTCAGCACAAAATCCACCGACGAGAGCCAGCCCCGCACGGGCGATTGTTCCTGCACCTGTGAACCGTCGTCCGTTCTGACCGTCACTTTGGCACCCACGCCGAACGGGTTGCCCGCATCGCCTTCCAGCCTGATTTTCAGGAAGTTGTGTTTTGAAAAAACCTCCGAATTGTTGCGGTACATGGAGGCCGGGGCATTCAGGTTGTTCACCACGAGGTCGAGGTCGCCGTCGTTGTCGAAATCGGCGTAGGCCGACCCCTGCGAACTGCCGGTGAGGTCGAGGCCCCAGTCCGCCGACCTGTTTTTGAACGCCGGAAGTGGGCCGCCGAGGTTCTGAAAAGCGTAGTTCGGCACAAGGCCCTGCGGCATTTTGGCGGCCAGTTCCTGGTCGGTGGCCTTCCGCATCACCTCCTCGTTGGAAGCGAAATTCAGGTAATCGAGGTCGTTCGGCCTGCGCCAGATGCCGTTGGTGATGAAAATATCCTTCCGGCCGTCGTTGTCGAGGTCGGCCAGCAGGGTGCCCCAACTCCAGTCGGTGGCAGCCACGCCAGCCATCTCGGCGATTTCCTGATAATGAGGATTATCCGATTTCGGATTTCGGATTTCGGATTTCGGATTTCGGACTGCCAACTGCTCACTGCCAACTGCCGATTGGAAAACTGCCAACTGCAAACTGTTCCGCGGGTACTGGTAGTAGTAGCCGTAGTCGAGTTTCATCTGGTACAAGTTGTAGTGGTCGGCCCCGACGCTGGCTTTCAGCACCGACTCGTCCTCCGGTTTCATGTCGAGCGTCATCAGGTCGGTTAGGCCGTCGTTGTTGAGGTCGGCGGCATCGGCACCCATGCTGAACGTGCTGGTGTGGCCCAACATCGTGGTGCTGCTTTCGGTGAAAGTACCGTCGTGGTTGTTCAGGTAGAGGTAGTCGTTTTCGTGAAAATCATTGGTGACGAAGATGTCGGGCCAGCCATCGTTGTTGAAATCGGTGGTCACGAGGCCGAGGGCGTACCCCATCGGGCCACCGAAAATGCCAGCAGGTTCACTCACGTCCTGGAAGCTGTTCCCGTCGTTGCGGTAGAGGCGGTCGCCCGCCATGCTGTCCCGCACCCGGCGCTTGTCGGCCTTGGCGTAGCTCTCCGCCGAGTGGACGGAGTGGGTGGCGAGGAACAGGTCGAGGTCGCCGTCGAGGTCGTAGTCGAAGAAACTGGCCTGCTGCCCGAAGCCCTTGAAAGCAAGGCCGTACTCCTCCGCCTTTTCAGTGAAACTGCCGTCTTTGTTGTTGATAAACAGGCGGTTACGTCCGTTCACACTTTTGTAAAACCCCACTTCGTTGACGTAAATATCCAGCCAGCCGTCGGCGTTCACATCGGCCATCGTAGTGCCGGTTTTCCAACTGTTGCTGCCCTCGCCCACATCCTCCAGCCCAGCTTTCCGGGTGGCATCCTCGAATTTGAAATTTCCTTTGTTTAAAAAAAGCCGGTTGGACAACTGGTTGGCCGTGAAGAAAATATCGGGCAGCCCATCGTTGTTCACATCCCCGACGGACACGCCCGCCCCGTCGTAGAAGTACAGGTATTTGATGATGTTGAAGCGGTCGGTTTCGGTTAAGTCATTGGAAAAATCAACCCCCGTTTTTTCGGGCGGCAGCAGCGTGAACAGCTTCTTCTGGCCCGCAGAGCCGCAGTCGGTCAGTAGCAATACGGCCACTGGAAGGGCGAGTAGTTTGAATATCTGCCTCAATGGGAACGATGAATTATGAACTATGAACGATGAATGATGAACGATTTCGTCAGGTGTTCATCATTCATCGTTCATAGTTCATCGTTGTTGTCAAGGTTTCGGCGAAGCGGGTCTGTCCACCCCGCCCGGTGGGCAGTGCGCCCGCAGGAAGTTGGAGACCATCGTGCTCAGGTGCGGGAAGGTGCCTTCGCCCTCGCCCAATCCGTGCGAGCGGCCCGGGTAGGCCATGTACTGGAACTGCTTGTTGTGCTTCACCAACTCGTTTACCAGCATTTCCGCATTTTGAAAATGCACGTTGTCGTCGCCTGTGCCATGCACCAGCAGCAGGTCGCCCCGCAGGTTTTTGGCGTGGGTGATGGAGGCTCCGGCGGTGTAGTCCTCCATGTTTTCCTGCGGCAGGCCCATGTAGCGCTCGGTGTAGATGTTGTCGTAAAACAACGAACTCGTCACCGGGGCAATGGACACGCCGGTTTTGTAAATTTCAGGGTACTGGAACATCAAGTTCAGCGTCGAGGAACCGCCGCCGCTCCAGCCCCACACGGCCACCCGGCTGGTGTCCATGAACGGCCATTCGAGGATTTTTTTGGCCCCCATCGCCTGGTCCCGGATGTTCACCTGCCCGATTTTTCGGTAGATGGCCTTGCGCCAGGCCCTGCCCTTGGGTGCCGGGGTGCCCCGGTTGTCGATGCTGACGTTGATGTAGCCGTCTTCCGACAGGTCGCCGTTGTAGATGAAATCGTTGGCGGAGCCGTAGGAATCCTTGACCGTGGTGCCTCCCGGTTCGCCGTACACGAAAAATACGACGGGATATTTTTTATTTGGGTCAAAATGGTTGGGCTTCTTCATCCAGCCGTCCATTTCCACGCCGTCCTCGGTGGTCACTTTGAAATACTCGACGTTGGTGGAATCCTTCAGTTTCGGGTTGAATTCCTTCGCCAAATCCTTCTGCCCGGCCAGCGGCTTGTGGCTGGGCAGTTCCACCCACGAGGTCATCGGTTGGGTGTAGTAGTTGGAGAAGCGGTGGCGGGCAAATTTGCCGTTCGGCGAAATCGTGTAGTCGTGCGACCCCGGCATGGTCATCGGCGAGAGTTGCTCGAATTTGCCCTTGCCGTTGAGCGGTGCCCGGAACAGGTACTTCTGGATGGCGCTGTTCGGCGAGGCCGAAAAATACACCATGCCACCCTTCTCGTCGATCCTGTCCATCCCAATGACATCGTAGCGTCCATCGGTGAGCAGGGTCTCTTTCCTGCCGTCCCTCGGCACGAGGTAGAGGTGCCGCCAGCCATCTTTTTCGCTCATCCACACGAAACTTTTGCCGCCGTCCACCCAGTCCCAGCCGGTGGAGTTGTTCGACCACTCGTTGATGGTGCTCACCCATGCCTCGTCGGTTTCAGTGTAAATCGTTTTCGCATCGCCCGACTGCGGGTTGCAGAGCATGAGTTTGCTCTCGTTTTGCTTGCGGTTCAGTTGCTGGAGGATGATTTCCTTGCCATCGGGTGCCCACTCCATGCGGATGAGGTAGTGCTGCGCCGGGTCGCCGGGCACGTTCATCCAGGTCGTTTTTGCGCCAGCAATCCCGATATCTATCGGGACCACACCGATGCGGGCGGGGGAGGGCGGGTCGCCCACTTTCGGGTACTCGACGGGGATGATCCGGCTGTAAATCGAGTCCGTGTTGTTGATCATGTAAAAGTCACGGATCTGGTTGGCATCGATTTGCCAGTAGGCGATGCTCTTGCTGTCCGGCGACCAGCGGAAGCCGTCCCGGCAGAAAAATTCCTCCTCGTACACCCAGTCGAACGTGCCGTTGATGAGTTTTTTGGTGCCGAGGTCGTCGGTCAGTTTTTTGATGCTGCCGCTGGCGAGGTCCTCCACGTACACGTTGCGCTCGCTCACGTAGGCGGCCTTCGTGCCGTCGGGCGAGAGCTTCGCAAACATCAGCGAGGAAGCCGGGCGGTCCTTGCCCAACTGCCACAGCGCCTTCGTCCGCAGGTCGAGCAGCCAGTAGTCGCCACGGGTTTTGGCGCGCCACACCCGCTTGCTGTTGGTGTAAATGAGCGCTTTCGAGCCGTCGTCGCTGAACGAGTAGCCCTCCACCTTCAACGGGCTGATGGCACCCGGCAAAGTGAGTTCTTCTTTGGGGATGAACGTGGTTTTTTCCAGCGAAGGCAGCGTGTATTTCACCACGCCGCCATCCTCGGTGGCGGTGTAGCTGTTGCCATCGGTGGCCCACTTGATGGGCTGGCCGAAACCCCAAACGGCCAAGCAGAGCAGGGCTGCGGAAAATATCGTCCTTTGAAAAATGGGTCGGAATTTCATAACCTGATTTTTTTTTGATGAAAAAAATAACGCACTGCCGGACAGCGCCAAACCCCGCAAATGTAGTCAGCCACGCCCAAACAACCAGAAAAATGCCGCGCAACGTCATTCGCCTTGCCATCGGTGTGGAAACGTTGTGCAGCATTCCTCGTTCAAGCCAACGTGGTCGCCAATTTTAATTGGCAGACCGCAAGCCCTCACTGGTCTGCCAATTAAAATTGGCGACCACAAGAAAAGTCATTTAGCGCTAAACTTAGTTGCATTGCGTTATTTGCAGGCGGATGGAATTTCAAATTTGAGCATGAAAAAAACGCTGTTGGCCTTCTTTTTCTTTTTGGCGCTGGTAAAAATCGCCACCGCTCAACCCCTCCTGGAGGAGTGGAAAGGCGAGGTGACGCAGACTGGCAAACCCGGCACTTTCATCTACACCCTCCACCTCACGAGGGTGAACGAGCAGGTGTCCGGCACGGCCACATCCAGCAACGCCGACGGCAGCGGTGCGGCGAAGTTTGAAGTCGGAGGCATCTTCGACGGGAAGCTGCTCGTCTTGCAGGAAGTCCGCCAACTGGAACCGCCCAACGCCCGCTGGTGCCTCAAACACATGCGCCTGCAACTCGTTGAAAACGAGGGCGTTGCGACCCTCGAAGGCAACTGGGAAGCGGAGGGCTGCAAGCCGGGTACGATGAAGTTAGTTCGACAGTTGGCAGTTGGCAGTCAGCAGTCAGCAGCAGACAATTCATCCCTCATCCCTCATCCCTCATCCCTCTCCGGTCGTTTCTCCGGCCACCTCAGCCAGTCCGACCGGGACTACGGTTTTTATTTTGACATGGAACTGGAAGCCGACGGCACCGGCACCTCGCACATCGTCTCTGACGGCGAGGGCGGCAACGCCACGCACCGCCTCCGCTGGACGTTCGACGAGGCCACCGGGAAGCTGCATTTTGAAGAGTCCGACCTCCTCGAAGAATCGGTGCCGACGTGGCGCTGGTGCATCAAGTCGGGCGAACTTTTTTTCAAAAAAGAAGAAAACCGCCTGTCGTTGGCGGGCGTGTGGGAGGGCTACATCGAGGGGTTCACGCTACAGACGGGAGCTTGTGCGTCAGGCACGTTGTACGTGGAGCAGCCCGTTTTCCAAAAAGAAGAACTCGTGGTGAAAAAACCGGGAGAAACGGCCCCTGCGAAGCCAGTCGGCGTGGGCGTTTACGAAGAAAAACAGAAGCGCGATGTGGAGGTGGAGCGGGTGCTGGAAGTCCGCAGCAAAACCGTCCGCATCCGCGTGTGGGACAGCGGCACGGTGGACGGCGACGTGCTCTCGCTCTTCCTCAACGGCGAACTGATTGTGAAAAACTACCGCGTGACCCGCCAGAAACACGAAACCATCGTGCAACTCGACAAACCTACCAATTTCCTCATCCTCCACGCCCTCAACGTGGGCAGCATCTCGCCCAACACCATCGCCGTGTCGGTGGACGACGGTTATCAGGAGCAGGTGGTCATCATCAGTTCCAACCTCCGTACCAGCGGGGCAGTGATGATCCGGGAGTTTACCGTAAAATAGAAATGAGGGGTGAGACGTGAGAAGCGAGGGATTCCCTCACGTCTCACCCCTCACCCCTCACGTCTATTTGCTCACTTGGGCAACTGAATCGTGAAGGTCGTCCCTTCGTTCAGCACCGACTTTTTGACGAAAATCTTTCCGGCGTGGTATTCCTCGATGATGCGTTTGGTGAGGGAGAGGCCCAAGCCCCAGCCTCGTTTTTTGGTGGTGTAGCCGGGCTGGAAGATGGTCTTGAACTTCGAGGCGGGAATGCCCTTGCCCGTGTCGCTGATGTCGATGAAGACGTGGGTGCGGTCTTCGTAAATGCTGGCGCTGATGCGGCCCGTGCCTTCCATCGAATCGAGGGCGTTGCGGAGCAGGTTTTCAATCACCCACTCGAAGAGGTGCGAGTTGATTTGAACCGTCAGCGGGGCGTGTTCGGCGGGGTTGGGGAACTGGAACCCGACCTTGCGGCTGGCCCGCCGCTGCATGTACTGGCGGCAGCGTTCCATTTCTTCGTAAATATTGATGGGCGAAAGTTCCGGTGCCGACCCGATTTTGGAGAAGCGGTCGGCGATGAGGTCGAGGCGCTTCACGTCGTTCGCCAGTTCGTCCAGCACTTCGCCCATTTCCCCGTCGCCCTCCCGCAAGCTGCGCAAGTGCTCGATCCACGCCACGATGCCGCTGATGGGGGTGCCCAGTTGGTGCGCCGTTTCCTTGGCCATGCCCGCCCACACCCGGTTCTGCTCGGCCCGGCGGCTCACGCTGAAACCGAGGTAGCCAAAGGCGATGAACGCTGCGATGAGGATGAATTGCACGACGGGGTAAAATTTCAGCATCCGCAAAATGAACGAGTGCTCGAAGTACAGGTACTGTGTGCCCCAGGGCGTGGAAACCACGATGGGCGTTTGTTTTTGCGCCTGAAATTCCCGGAGTTTTTGTTTTAAAAAAACGGGGCTGGTGTCTTCTTTTTCCCCAAAATTCCGGCCCTCCTGGGGGTTGCCGAGTTCGTCGGCCAGCAGGATGGGCACGGTGGTGTTTTCGGCTAAAAAATTGAGTTGAAAACTCACGTCGCATTGCAGGGTATCTTCCTGAGACTGGCCCAAAGTTTCCAGTGCCGTTTTCAACTGCCCCACTTTTTTCAATTCCTCCTCCTCCAGCTTGTCCGTCAGGTACTTGGTGTAGAACATGGAAATGGCCACGATGA
>JACRAN010000156.1 GCA_016234735.1 Bacteroidota bacterium
ACCCGGCTGCCCATGCGGGTCATAATGTTCATGTTGGCCGCCACGTACTCGGAATCGGTGAGCTGAACGCCGATGCGGGAGAGCGGAGAGCCGAGCGGCCCCATGCAGAACGGGATGACGTACATCGTGCGGCCCTTCATGCAGCCTTTCAGCATACCTTCGAGGGTGGTTTTCATTTCACGAGGCTCCACCCAGTTGTTGGTAGGGCCTGCGTCTTCTTTCAGGCGGGAGCAGATAAACGTGCGGTCTTCGACACGGGCCACGTCGCTGGGGTCGCTGAAACAGGCGTAACTGTTGGGCCGTTTCACAGGATTTAAGCGGATGAAGGTGCCTTTTTCCACCAGCAACCCGCACAATCGGTCGTATTCCTGGTCGGAACCGTCGCACCAGTGGATGTCATCTGCTTTGAAGTGGCGGGCCATGTTGCTGACCCAGGTTTTGAGTTCTTCGTGAGGGGTATCCGTAGGGCGGTGTTCGAGCAACACGGAAGATGATTGAAACATAGTCGATGAATTTGGTTGTTATTTGATTTTGTCGTCTTCGCAAGCGGTTTGGGAAAAGTTAAGTTAAGGGCTTGATTTTCAGCACGGTATGAAAAACCGAACGCAAGTTTTCGCTGCAAATTTACGGCGTACGTTTCACTTCGCTGCATCTTTTCAGAAAAGTTGTGAGCCATGGAGCCGTTCCTGCCGGTCAAAAGTCGTTTATTTGCCTCAACCTTTTTTAACGTTCCTTCAATTTAAAATCTGTCTGGAAAAGCTGCGTTTAGCTTATCAAAATAAAATCTCCGAATCATGCGCACCACCTTCATTTGCCTGTCATTGCTGCTGTTTTTCACGGCTTGCAGCAACCTCGAAACCGTTGAAATCAAAGACGAAAGCGGCAACCTCAAGGAAAAATTCACCAAAAACAAAAAAACCGGAACCCGGGAAGGACAGTACCTGTCCTACTATCCGAACGGCCAGAAGCTGGAGGAAAGCTGGTACGAAAACGACAGCCTGCATGGCGAGCGGAAGTTGTACTACGAGGACGGGAAAGTGGAAAGCATCGAACACCTCGAACACGGGCAGTACGTCGGCCCGTTTCAAAAGTTTAACGGAAATGGCCAACTCACCAACGAAGGCCAGTACGCTAACAACGAAATGACGGGTGTCTGGAAACGTTGGTACGAAACCGGCGAGCTTCGGGAGGAAGTGACTTTTGCGGCCAACCAGGAAAACGGCCCGTTCAAGGAATTTCACCAAAACGGGAAGCTGAAAACAGAAGGCACCTACCTCAACGGCGAAAACGAGCAGGGCGAACTGAAAATATACGACGAAGCGGGCGAACTGGCAGAAAAAAAATACTGTGAATATGGCAATTGCAAAACCGCATGGTCGAAGGACAAAGGCGACATGCCCGTCGATACGGCCCAGTTGAAAGCGCTGGCCGAAATGAAAAAGCAAAGTGAAAATCAATAAACTTCATGGCTTCATGGCTTCATGGCCTCACTGTTTCATGGCTTCATAGTCAATGAAACAGTGAAACAGTGAAACAATGAAGCCATGCAGCAATAAAACCATGATTAAATTTCTTCCCAACTTCCTGTATTTCAGTATTTTAACCTCCAGCCTGCAAGCGCAGGTGGTGGGCGGCGACAATGTTTTCGAGTTCCTCAGCCTCTCGCCTTCGGCCCGCATTTCGGCGCTCGGCAACCACCTCATCACGGTGCAGGACGACGACGTGAACCTCGCCCTGCTAAATCCCGCAGCGCTCAACCCGCTGATGCACAACCAGTTGGCGTTCAGCCACAACTTCATGGTGTCGGACATCGGAGGCGGCTACGTCGGCTACGGCCATCACATCGACAAGTGGGCGACGACTTTTCACGGCGGCATCCAGTACCTCGATTACGGGAAATTCGACGCTACGGACGAGACCGGGGCCGTCATCGGCGACTTCAAAGCCAACGATTATGCCTTCACGGTGGGGGCGGGCAGGCAATTGTACGAGCGGGTGTCCATTGGTGCCAACCTGAAGTTCATCACCTCGCAGCTCGAAAGTTACAACGCCAACGGCCTGGCCACCGACATCGCCGCCATGTTCCACGACACGGCCAGCCAGATAAACGTCACGCTGGTGGTCAGGAACCTGGGGATGCAGTTTCGGACCTACACCGACGGGGACCGGGAGCCGCTGCCGTTCGAAATGCAGGCGGGGATTTCAAAAAAACTGAAACACCTGCCGTTCCGTTTTTCCATCGTGTACCGCTACTTGGACCGATGGAACATCGTGTACGACGACCCGAATTCAAACGAAAACACTTTCTTTTTCGGAGAGGAACCATCCATCGGCAACAACTCTTTCACCGACAACCTTGCCCGTCACTTCGTGTTCAGCGGCGAGTTTCTGTTTGGCCAAAAAGAAAACTTCCGGTTGCGGTTCGGGTACAACCATTTGCAACGCAAAGAGCTGACCGTCAGGAGCTTGCGGAGCTTTTCCGGGTTCAGTCTGGGCGCAGGTTTCAAAATCAACCGCTTCCGGGTGGAGTTTGGGCGTTCGTTCGTTCACCTCGGTGCCGGGCAAAGCCATTTCAGCATTTCCACCAATTTCAAAGAGTTCAAAAAGAAACTATGAACTATGAACGATAAACGATGAACCCCAAGGGTGCAGGCCGTTCATAGTTCATCGTTCATAGTTCATCGTTAGAAAAGTTATGCAAACGTTCACCAACGAGGACATCACCAACTACTACGACCACACCGAAACGCACTACCGCCAATTCTGGAAACTCGATGCCAGCATGGGCCTCCACTACGGCATCTGGGACGCTTCCACCAAAAATTTAGCGCAGGCTATTCTCAACACCAACTTGCAGTTGGCTCAATTGGGACAAATAAAATCCACCGACGTTGTGCTGGATGCAGGCTGTGGCGTGGGCGGTTCCGCCATTTTTTTGGCAAAAAATTACGGCTGCCAAGTCACGGGCATCACCTTGAGCAGAAGACAAGTGAAGAATGCTTTCAGCTACGCCGAAGAAAAAGGCGTGGGCCACCTCGTCCGTTTCGAGCAGATGGACTACACGAAGACCCGCTTCCCCGACGGCCATTTCGACGTGGTCTGGGCCATCGAAAGTATGCAGACCGCTTCCGATAAAAACTTGTTTTTCAAGGAAATGCGACGGATACTCAAGCCTGGGGGCAGGCTGCTCATGGCCGATGTTTTCAAAGAAGGCAACTGGAAAATCGCCGAAACCCCCGTCATGCAGACCATGATTCACGGCTGGGCGATTTCAGACCTGCTGTCCATACCTGAACTTTCGGTTTTATTGGGAAAACATAACTTTGGCGGGACGCAAAACTGGGACATGACTGCCAAAATCGCCCCGTCCATCCGCCGGATACTTTTGGGGGGACTGGGCGGGATGATTGGCACAAAATGGTACAACCTGTTCCACAACGCCACGTATTTTTCAAGAATCCACTACA
>JACRAN010000153.1 GCA_016234735.1 Bacteroidota bacterium
GGCACCCGCCCCAGTTGCTGTCACGGTCACGCAAACCTGCTCATCGGGCTGAAGGCCCATGACGAGGTAGGTCGTCGGCGAGGTTTGCGTACCGCTTTGTCCGGTGTTTACGGTCACGTTGTAGGCCGAAGCGCCGGGCACGCCGAGCCATGTGAACTCAATAGAAGTTGTTGTATTACTGCAAGTTATCTGAGGATTCTGGAGTGGCAAATCCACCTGAACCAAGCTGCTGAAAATCGAGGAAACACAGCCGTTCGGGCTGCTCACGGTCAGCGTGACGACCTGCTGACCGTCGGTGGCCCAGGTCACGCTGTGCGGGCCGGAACCAGTGCCGGGCGATGCTGTGCCGCCGCCGAAATCCCAGGTGTAGGCCAGGCCGGGCTGGACAGCGCCGCTGAAATTGATGGTGACGGCAGTGCCCGCACAGGCCGAGGCCGGAGCGGTGAAACCCGCCACCGGGGTTTGATAAACATAAATTTCAAGGTCTTCGGTGGAGAGGCAGTTGGCTTCCTGATAGGTGGCCGTGACCGTGTTGAGGCCAATGCTGGCCTGGCTGGGGTCGAAAATGCCTGCCGTCGAAACGGCGTTGCCCGTCCAGGTGAGCGTACCACTGGCGCTGCCGCCCGTGACGTTGGCCACGAGTTGGACGGGTTGCGAAGCGGCATCCAGGCAAATGTCGGCCACCGGGTCGATGGCGATGGTCACCGTCGGGCAATCCATCGCTGCGCAGGTTTGGGTGGCCATGGTGTTGCCACAGGCGTTGCCGCTGAGGGCGGTCACTTCGATGCTCACCTGCTCGCCGGGTTGCAGGTTCGTCACTTCATAACTAGTTGGTGAAATTTGCGTCGCCGTTTGCCCCGAAAGCACGTTCACGCCATAGCCGATAGCCCCCGGCACAGCACCCCAGGAGAAAGTGACACTTTCCGTGGTTGCCGAACAGTTGATGACCGGCGTTGCCAGCGGCGCATCCACCTGCACGGCAGCCGAAACGGGTGCCGAGACGCAGCCGTCCGCATTTTCGACCGTCAGCGAAACGGTGTACGTGCCACTCGCTGACCAGGTGACGCTGTGCGGCCCCTGACCCGTGCCGGGCGTGGCTGTTCCGCCGTCAAAATCCCAGGTAAAAATGGAGCCGGGGCCGGTCGTTCCGGTGAAAACAATTGCCGAAGCATCCCCGGCGCACACCGGCGATTGCACGGTGAAATCCGCCGAAGGCGTTTGGAATACATTGATTATCAGGTTATTGGTGTACCCACAGTTGCCATTTTGGTAGGTAGCGGTGATGGTGTTGGCACCGGGGTTGGCCTGGTTGGGGTCAAATGTCCCGGTGGCCGGGTTGGTGATGCCGGTGCCCGACCATGTGAGCGTACCACCTGCGGTTCCACCCGTCATGGTGGCTTGCAGGTTGAAAGCAGCCATTGAAGCATCGGCACAAATATCGCTGACCGGGGCGATGTCCACCGTCCCGGGAGGGCAGTTGGCTGCTGCGCAAGTATGCTGCGCCATGCTGCTGCCGCAAGCCCCTGTGCCGATGGCAACAACTTGAATCGTCACCACGTCGCCGGAATTCAGGTTGGAGACGAGGTAGGAGTTCGATGTCTGCTGCGACCCGGTTTGTCCGGTCAGCACGGTCACGTTGTACCCGGCGTTGCCCGGCACATTGCTCCAGGAAAACAACACGCTGGACGTGGTGGTAGAGCAGGAAATATTGGGCATCAACAGCGGGCTTTCAACGCTCACGGTCTGCGAAAAAACATTGGAAGCACAGTTGTTTTCAACAACGGTGAGCGTGACCAATTTCACACCCGTGGTTGGCCAGGTGACCGTGTGCGGGCCAGGGCCGGTGCCCGGCGTG
This sequence comes from Bacteroidota bacterium, assembly GCA_016234735.1. GTDB lineage: Bacteria > Bacteroidota > Bacteroidia > Chitinophagales > Saprospiraceae > UBA6168. The sequence continues at coordinate 1,856 of JACRAN010000153.1, forward strand.
GCCGTGCCGCCGCCAAAATTCCAGTTGTAGGTAGCACCCGCAGTGCCTGTGCCCGTGTAGTTTACCGTTGCCGAAGTGCCTGTGCAAATGGCCGAAGTAGCTGAAAAATCACCCGTCGGGACAGGTGTCACGGTCAATACGAGGCTGGTTTCATCCGAGCAAATTCCTTTGGTTGCCTTGAAATAGTAAGTCGTTGTTGCCGAAGGCGACACCAACAAATTGCTCAACTGGTTGGCCGGTGTGGCAGGTGTTCCGCTGTGGACAGTGATGTTGGAGTTGGTGTTGTTCACATCCACGACGCTGGCGGTCGCCAGGTCGAAAGTGGCACCGAGACAAATCGCCGGCGCCGGCCCGCTCACCACCAGGTCCGGCGGCACCACGCCGTTGGCGACGGTGACGGAGGCTGTGGAAGTGCAGGCGGGAGACAGGGTGTTGTTGGAGACGGTCACGGTGTAAGTGCCTGCTGTTGTGGCAATTACCGCAGATTGTGTGCTGGAAAAACCACTCGGCCCCGCCCACGCAAACGTTAGCAGCCCCGGCCCGGAGGACGAAGCATCCAGCACCATCGAAGTGGTCGTGCAGGTGAGTGCTGGCGGGCTGGCGGGGTTGATGACCGCCGTTGGCGACAGCACATTGAAGGTCAGATGCACCACGCTGTCGCAGCCCTGCCAGGTTTGCAGATGCACGAAAAACTGGCCCGGCGGACAGTAAGGTTGGCCACCGATGGTCACGCAATTGCCCGCGCAGACGGTCGCCGTGTATGCCACCGTGTCCGGCGGGATGGTGGTCAGGTTCACCTGCACCACACTGTCGCACCCCAGCCAGGAGGCGAGCGTGAGGGTAGCCGAACTGCACACCGGTTGCCCACCGACCGTGATGCAGTCGCCCTGGCAAACCGAAGTGTTGATGACCGTCACCGGAATAACGGGCACGATGGTAACGGGGATGGCATTGTCCGAAAAATCGCCGCAAAACGGCGAAGTGGAAGATTCCAACTGTGAAATGGCCAGCGCTGTATCCAACCCGATGAGCGAAGCCAAATCCAAAGAATCGGAGATGAGGTAGGAAAAACCGTAAACGCCGTAAACGCCCGCAGGTTGCGAGGTCAGGTCGGCCACCGAATCGATGGACAGGATGATGCCGTTTTGTGAAATGATGTAGGCGTAGGAATATTCGTTGGTGTCGGGCGGCGAACCACTGCCGTAGTCGGGCGGAATGTCGAGCAGCAGGCTCGAATCGCCGAGGCAGGTGATGATTTCGAGCGAATCCAGTTCGCCGGCATCCGCCTCGCAGACGATGCACGACTGGATGCCGCAGGCGAAGGTCAGGCTGAAGTTTTGCAGGATGCCCACGTCCATGTTGCACACGTCGCTGACGGAGAGCGTCCAGGTGCCGTTAGCAGGTTGCCCCGCCACATTGAAGTCGTTGAGGTTGCAGTTGGGTGCCTGCACCGCCCCGGTGATGGGGTCGATGACGCCGCCGCAGGGCATCGTCCAGTTGTTGCCGTTGAGGCAGCAGGTGCCGACCGAACAGGGTGCAGCGTTGCACTGGTACTCGGTATTGTTGGTCAGCGGGTTGCCTGTGCCCAGTGTGATGCAAATCTCAGCATTGTCCTGCTGGGTGCCGCAGTTGCCGTAGTTGTTGCCGGCATCTGCCATCACTAAGTAATGCAGGCCGCCTGGCGAAGTGAGCGACACGCTCAGGTCGCCAATCCAGGTGTGCGTGATGGTGAGGCAAACAGAGGTAAGTGGGCATTGGCTGAGGTCGTTGGAACCGTTGACCGTCACGTCGAGGGTTCCGTTGTAGATGCCGTTGTCGTTAATCGGTACAGGGCAATTGCCGGTGGTGACGCAATCGCATTGGGCAGAAAGTTGAGTGAGTGCTGCGAATGTCCACATCAACCCCAAAAGCAGAGATTTACGAGTCATTTGTATAGTTTTTGCGAGCTTCCACGAGGGGGGATGGGAAACATGCTCGTACACGTGTGCATACCGGGGGGTATCCAAAAAAGGAAAAAGCGCTTTAGAAAGGGAATATAGTGAACGGGGCAGTAGCTAAAAAAACAAGCAGGGAGTGCGAAAGAGATTCCAGTGTTGTCTGTCAGAGAATGATTTCAGTGCAGCACCAACTTTGGAAAGCTACTGTGTCCGTTTAAAAATTATCAGATGTATGCAATCCGAAAAACAGTGCCAAAACAACGGCTTGCCGCTTGCTGCGCAAAATTTTACTTTTCCCGCAGCAGGCAGCCTACCCAGGAGAACTGTTTTTCGAGAACGTAGCCTGGAAGTGTGGCCACGTCGGAAGGTTGCACGTAATAATAATCGTAAAAACCGTCGGTGCGCAAGTCCTTGGAATACGTCAACGGGGAGGTGAAGCGGTAGGGCATTTTTTTCAAATAGTAGCTGGCCGAAGGATGGTACAGCCAATGAACGCCTAATTTTATCTGTTGGCCTTCGGGAATTTTAGCATCCAAATACGCCATCATCGCCTTCGTTTCGGCATCGTAGCCCCACTCGCTGGTGTACCGCAACTGCGCCACCCGCCCGAAATGGAACACACAAAAAATGCCAACTACCACAGGCAGCAGCGCCCGCCACCGGGTGTTTTTTTGCGCCAGCCAATTTTGAAAAAACAAAAAAACGGCCAGCGAGCAGAGCGGAATGAAGAGGAGCGCCGTGCGGTTCACCTGGTACTGCGTGCCCAACAGCCAGTGCTGCATCAGCGCTGCGAGCGCCGCCAACAGGGGCAGCAGCACGGCAGCCAGCAGGAACCGGGCAGCCGTGTCGCCCGGTTTTTTCAAAAAACTGGAAACCGAAAACCAAAGCGCAGCCACCAGCAGCACGAAAAACAGGCCGCCGAAAAGTTCGAGGTTGTACATCTTCAGGTACTTACCGCCGTACAGGCTGCAATGCACCACCGACTTGTACGTCTCCCAAAAACTGCCCACGCCCCAGTCGAACTCGCCCCGCTGCCGCAGGATTTCGATGGGTTTGCGGAGCAGCCAGACCAACGTGCCGGAGAACGCCAGCCCAGTACCGGCGGCGCTTTTCAACACAAACCACTTGTTTTTTTCCTGCCGGAAAAACGCCAGCGCCACCACCCCGCCGATGACGGCCAGCAGGCAGGCGAAGTAAACCAGCATGGTGAAATTGCTCAGAACGGCCAGGAATGCACCGCCCAGCGCCCCCGCCAACGAACGCCAACTACCCGACTCCACCCACCGGGCGAGGAAGTAGAGGCTCATCATCATCATGCTCATGGCAAGGCCGTAGCCGCGGGCCAGCGAAAAAAACTCCAGTAGGTAGGCGTTGATGTTGAGCAACAGAAAACCGAGCAACGCCAACCAGGGGTGAGGGGTGAGGGGTGTGAGCCGTGCTCCATTTCACGAGTTTGAAAGAAAAAAAGAGATAAATCAAATGCCCCAGCAGCGCAGGCAAGCGAATGGCCAGTTCCGAACCGCCGAACAGCCCGACGGTGATTTTCATCAGCAGGACGTAGAACCAGTGGAGGTTGGCGGTGCCCCAGCAGTCGGGGTTGGTGCGGCAGGTGAAGATGTCGAAGTTCGTCCAGATGGCGAACGAGCCGGCCTCGTCGTGGGTCATGGACAGCAGGTGGGCACGGAGGGCGGTGTAGCTGAAAAAAACTATCGGAGCAAGGCACAAAAAACTGACAGGCAGCCATTTCAGAAAAAAAAGGGAGGCCTTCGGCCTCCCTTTTTTTTCTGAAAATTCGTGTTTGTTGGATAGTGCTGTCATCCTGGAAAGTTGTCAGAGCCTCGCAATGACGGTCTTGTTTCCCTTCACTTTTTGCCCCATCTGCACCTCGATTTTGGCATCCAGCGGCAGGAACAAATCGACCCGGGAGCCGAATTTGATGAAGCCGAAGTCGGTGCCCTGGCGCACGGTGTCGCCCTCGCTCGCGTAGTGGACGATGCGCTTGGCCATCGCACCCGCAATTTGACGGAGCAGCACTTCGTCCTCGCCGTTGTCGATGACGAGCGTGGTGCGTTCGTTTTCACTGGACGATTTCGGGTGCCAGGCCACGAGGTACTTGCCAGGGTGGTAGCGGAAGTAATTCACCGTGCCGCTGATGGGGTTGCGGTTCACGTGGACGTTGGTCGGCGACATGAAAATAGAGACCTGGAGTCGTTTTTCGTCAAAATATTCGGCCTCGTGCGCCTCCTCGATGACCACGATTTTGCCATCGGCAGGGGCGTAAACCAGGTTGTCGTCGGCAATCAAAATTTCCCGGTTCGGGTTCCTGAAAAACTGTAAAACGAGCAGAAACAGCCCAAACGAAACGGCGCTGCTCAACCAGAGGTATTCTTCCAAGTGCCAGTAAATCAACGAATTAGCAACCAGCAATGCGAACGAAAAGGAAATAATGATACGGTGGCCTTCCTTGTGTATTTTCATTAAAAATGTCGAATGAACGGATGAACGAATCGGTGAATTTCTCACCGGAACCAAGAAAATCTGTTTTTTTGGACGGGCAAAAATAATGCAGTTTTTGTTACTTTTTCCAGAATTATCAAAGCGGATAAGTTTTCAAAATGCCTGCATCGAGCACGTACAGCAGGCCGTTGCCGACCCTGACTTTGCTGCCCTGCGGCAATTGGACGGGCAACGAAAACGGCTTTTCGAGCAGCGCTTTCAGGTGAAATGACCACAGTTGGCCGTCCCGGTTGTAAATCAACTGGTCGTCCAGCACTTGAAACTCCTGCAAACCTTTCAAGTCAATCGTTTTCCGGTACTGCCCGAACACGTCGAACACGAGCACCCCCACTGCCGGGTCGTTCACGAAAACGGTCTGCTCCCGCTCCACGAGGAAATTCGGGCGGAACGACTGCCCGGTGGCCAGACTCAGGTCGGCACTCCTGACCACAACCGTGCCATCGGCGGCCATTTTTTTCAACAGGAAACTCGTCTCGTCGTACACCCACAGCATCCCGTCGCCCGACATGCCGACGGCCTGCGCCCCCAGCAGCCCGAACTGGAGCAGGTTGAACTGGCCGGTCAGCGAGAGCGTCCGGTCGAGGGTCAGCACGGTCTGGTACTCCGGGTAAAAAAGCAGCAGGTGGAAAGGATTGGTGGCATCGAGGTAGGTGGCCTCACCGAGCGTTTTGTTGGGGTAGCGGAACTGCTCCTGGCCGTCCGGCGTGTATTTAATCACCTCATTATCAGGCGTTAAGAGGTAGAGGTTGCCGAGGTTGTCGGTAGTGAAGTTTTTGGCTGTTGGTTGTTGGCTGTTGGCTGTTGGCAGCCAGGCGGTGAGCAGGAGCAAGGCAACAAGACACCATCCGGGCTTGTGGTGGCCAAATTTATTTGGCAGACCAGCTTTCCGATTTTGGTCTGCCCAAAAAATTTGGCGGCCACGAC
>JACRAN010000157.1 GCA_016234735.1 Bacteroidota bacterium
AGCAATGTGTAAGTTAGTGCTGTGAGGTCAACATTGATTTTGTAAAAACCGGCTTCCGCAATGACGAGGTTTGCCCCGCCGGGTTCGAGGGTGCCGTTTGCACCGTCGTCGCCCCAGTTCGTGTCCCAGCCACCGAGTGCAAACTTGAACTCCGTACCGGCCTCAAACCAAAAATAACCTTCGTAGTTGTCATCGCTGTTGGGCGAGGACAATGCCGTGGCATTGTTGGCAGGGTCCCAGCCCTGGTAGCCGCCGGGCACGTTGAGCAACGGGTAGCCCAAGTTGCCGTCGTTGGGGGAAACGATGACGCTGCCTCCGCTGCCCGGTGCCGGGTATTTGTTCACCACGGCACTCGTCGTGCGCAGGCCACTCCATCCACCGTCGATACCGTATGCTGACGGATCCATACTGCCGCCAACACTGGCATGGACAATGAATGTCGTACCGCCCCAGGTACGAGTGTGGACGCCATCGAACGTCACCGGAAAAATGATTTCGTCGGAATTGTGGTTGTCCGACTTGAAAAGGTCGGTATAATCCGGCTCCAGTGAGTACCCAGAATCGATGACTTTATTAGTGTAGGTCACGGCATCGGAATATTGGTTTTTACCAGCGTACACCTCTGCGTTGAGATAGAGTTTGGCAAGCACCATCCACGCAGCAGCCTGGTCGGCACGGGCGTACTCGTTGGAGCGGGGTGCAGCCAGTTTGGTCTCAATGTCTTTCAGTTCAGTTTCCAACCAGTTGAACAGGTCCGTGTTGGAAATCTGCTTCGGGTTGAACGCACCAACGGCGTCTTCCTCCGTCACAAACGGCACACTCCTGAACAGGTCGAGCGCATGGTAATAGCTGAGGGCACGCAGGAAGCGGGCCTCGGCCCGGTACGCCTGGATTTCCGCCTTGAGGGCATCATCGACGTTGCGGCTGTTCAGTTTAGCATCCGTCGTTTCCCGAAGGAACTCGTTGCAGATGGAAATCTGGTAAAAAATGCGGCTGTAGCAGGCGTAAATAAAAATATCATCGGCACTCCAATTTTGATAGTGTAAGTTTTTGATGGTCTGGTCGTTCCAACCAATGAGGGCCTCATCGGTGGAAAGTTCCTGTAGGTACCAGTATCCACGCAGATATTCACCAAAACCTTCGTCGATACCGGCGATGTCCGCCTGACCGTCCGGGCCTTGTTGCCCGCTGACTGACAAGCCAGCGTAGAGTTTCGCCAGCACTTTTTTGTAGGAACTCGGATCGTCGTACACCGCCGCAGAGGTCACTTCGTCCGCGTCGAGTGGCACGGTGTCCAAGTCTTTGAAACAGGACGAGAACACAAGCAGGATTCCCGTCAGCCAGAGTATTTTAAAATTGGATAGGAACTTCATATCGAAACTTTTTTTTAGGTTATTAGAAACGGGCATTCAGCCCAAACAAAAATGTGCGCTGGCGGGGATAGATATTTTCGTCAATCCCACTGGCGATTTCCGGATCGATGCCTTCATAATCCGTCACAAGCAACGGGTTCTGCACGGTAACGAACAGTTTCAGGAAGTCGATTTTCTCCAACATGCTTCCGAAATTGTAGCCCAGTGTCACGTGGTCGAGGCGCAGGAAGGAAGCATTTTGAACAAAATAATCGCTCAGGTACTGTGGGTCGTTGAAGTCTAAGTAGGAGGAAATGGTGTTCACGTTGCCGAGGTAGTTGGTCGGGTGGTACAGGTTGAAGCCGCTGGTAACTGATTGCACGTTGTTGTAAACGTAGTTACCGACGCTGGCACGACCAGCGAAGGAGAACTCAAAATTCCCGTATGTCAGTGCGGAGGTGAAACCAAAGTAGTAGTCAGGCGCAGGTTTTTCCAGCCGGTAAAGGTCATCTTCGTTGACTACACCGTCCCCGTTGCGGTCAACGTACAAACCTTCTATCGGAACGCCTGCCGCGTCGTACACCTGCTCGTAAAAGTAAAATGAGTTGGCCGGGTACCCAACGCTGTGGATTTGCACGGTGTTGCCCACGCCACCGGAGATGCCACCCACCAACACGCCGTTGTAATCGGGGTCATCGTTGGTGGTCAGTTTGGTGATTTTATTCTTGTTGGCCGTCACGTTCACCCCAAAATCCCACTTCAGCTTTTGCGTCCTGATGGGGTTGGCGTTGATGGAGAACTCCACGCCCTTGTTTTCAAGGTCGCCCACGTTGGTGGCGATGAAGTTCGTCAGGTTGCTACCGGCAGGCACCGGGATGAAGTTGATGAGATCCTTTGTTTTGCGGATGTAGTATTCCAGTGAGCCGTAAATCCGGTCGTCCAGCAGGCCGTAGTCGATACCGGCATTGAGTGTGGCCGTTTCTTCCCACTTGATTTTGCTGTCGTAGCCTTCTGGTCTGAGCGTCAGCACGTAGGTATCGCCGAATTGGTAGGCCGCATTTTCAAAGCTGCCCAGGTACCTCGGCAGGTGCAGGTAGTAGCCACCCACGTCCTGCTGCCCGGTGATACCGTAACCGACACGGGCTTTCAGGGTGGACAGTGTGCCCTTGCCATTGCCGTCCATGATTTTTACCGCCAACGCCCCGGCAGGGAAAACGCCCCAGCGGGAATCCGGCGAGAACCGGGAAGTACCGTCCCGGCGAACCGTGCCCGTGAGCAGGATCCGGTCGAAAAGGCTCAGGTTCGCCCGGCCAAAAAGCGAAAGCAGGAAGAGTTCGCCTGAGTTGTCACCTTCGGTAATCTCTGTTCCGGCGATATTGGAATTGCGGAAATCGTCGGAGTAGAAAAAGCGCTGCCAGGAGTAGCCCCCCATCAAGTCGAGTTTTGTTTTCCTAAATTCCTTGACGTAGTTGAGGTAAAACTCCAACAGGCTGTTTTTCTTTTCCTGGTTGTATTTGTTGTCATTTCCCCCGCCATTGGTAGCATCAAATGCAAAAGAAGCGTAATCCGGCACTTTGACGGTGCCTTCGCCATTCGACTGGTCGTAGCCGAGGTTGAGGTTGGCCCGCAGTTCCGGCAGGAAACCGAAGCGGTAGTCGATGCTGGCATTGGTCACAAGCCTTCTCACCGTTGATTGGTCGTCCCGCAATTTGAGCAAGGCCAACGGGTTGGCTGGCGATAGCGTGTTCGGGTTGCCGTTCGGCTGTGTCCAGGTGAAGAAGCCGCCGTAGGGGCTGTTTTCATCGTAAACCGGCTGTGTCGGGTCAAAGAATGCTGCCGAGCCGATGGCTCCCCGGTTGGCAAAATGGTTGTCGGTAGTCATGCCCTTGAGGTTCACGTTGATTTGCAGGCGGTTGTCGAGCAGGCGTGGCGACAGGTTGATGGAACCTGTGGTACGCTGGTAACGGTCGGTTATCAAAATCCCTTTTTTGTCGGTGTACCCGATGGACACCCGGTAGGGCACTGGGCCGATTCCGCCGGAAAAGTTCAGGTTGTGGTCGTGGCCAACGCCCGTTTCATAGATGACATCCTGCCAGTCAGTATTGGCAGACCCTAACAGCGCCAATGCCGGATGGCCATCGGGGAAAAGTGCGTGGATGAGATCGTGGTACTCCTCGGCACCGAGCACATCGGTCGGGTTCAGCGGGTTGCTGAAAGATACATTGCCGTTGTACTCAACCGAGAGTTTTTTGCCCAGCGCCCCTTTTTTTGTGGTAATCAAAATGACCCCGTTGGAGGCACGTGAACCGTAGATGGCCGTTGCGGAAGCATCTTTCAGCACCGTGAAAGTCTCGATGTCGTTCGGGTTCACGAAGTCGAAGATGTTCCGGGCACCGGAGATACCGCCGTTGTCAACCGGGATGCCGTCAATGACGATGAGCGGGTCGTTGGAAGCACTGAGCGAAGAGCCGCCCCGGATCCGGATCTGGGCACCGCCGCCCGGGTCGGCGCTGGTGGTGATTTGCACACCTGCAATTTTGCCGGACAGCAACTCCTGCGGGGCCGTAATGGCCCCCCGGTTGAACACGTCTGAGTTGACCTGGGCGACCGAGCCGGTAGCGTCTTCTTTCTTGACCTCACCGTAGCCGATGACCACCACTTCGTTCAGGATGGAACCGGCGTTCATTTTCACGTCGAGAATGTTGGAAGCACCCAGCGTTGCATCAAAAGATTCGTAGCCGGTGTAGCTGAAGCGGAGCGATTGCGCCCCTGCCGGTACTTGCAGGCTGTAACTGCCGTCAACTTCGGCAACTGTGCCCACAGTCGTGCCAACCACCAGGATATTGGCACCAATGAGCGGCTCTCCACTGGAAGCATCTGTCACAGTGCCGGAAATAGTCCGCTGACTAAAACCCAGCACTGGCAGTGCAGCCATTGCGCAGAGCAGCAAAGTGTTGTGAAAAATTCGTTTCATACATTAGTTAGTTAGAAGTGAAGTTTAAAAAATCTTGATTTAGTAAATCTATTTTCCTATGAACTTGGGTAAAGTTTAAACGATACTGGTGGTTTTGGGCGGGAGCCGTCATTGCCAGCGGCATCACTGAAAACCCGGCAACTTGGAAACGTTGCCAACATCAAAAACGCTGGATTGAAACCCGACCAGGCAGGCGCATTTATCAAAAAAGGGAAATATTGGATTGGAGGAGGCCAGCATAGTTTTCAACCCGGCTGGCCAGGGATGCAATTTTGCCCAGAAGGAGAGTTTTTTCATGGTTAGGCAATTTTCTGCTGATTGAAATTTGGAACTTAAGCTGTAATTCCGCCGAAAGCTACCTAAATTTATCAGCCTGACAGATTGTGGGACGGTTGCGCACCCAACTCAAACCTTTGATGTGGAAAACTTTTCCAGTTTCAGGTTTCCCATCAATTTCTCTACTCCAAATGGCCTGCTAACGTAGCATAAATACCCACAAAACAACCCTACTTGAAATTATTGCCGGACGCGGCACTGGCAGAAAAATCCTGCTTGTGCTTCGTCAAATACACAGCCGGGCATCGAAAAAAAAAAGGCTCCAGCGAGAAAATTCGCTGGAGCCATTTCAGGCTTTTGAAGCCAGTTTCATGCCTAAAAAAAGTAGCGGGTTACTCGCAACAACGCCCTGTGACCGAGTATTGGCTCGCTGATATTTTTGTGATTTTTAAAGCCGGGCATGAGGTGTTCAATACCAACAACGCTTCCGTCAATTTGTCTTTTTCGAGCGTCAAAGTCTGTCGGCAATCAGCGGGTTGTTCTGTTTTCAAATCAACCTTCACGCTGTACAGCCGCTCGATGCCGGTGAAAATCTCCTCAACGGTCTTACCTTTGAGGCTCAAAACACCATTGCGCCAAGCCAGCGGTATGCCGGAATCGTCTTTGGCGGTCAGGGCTTTGCCGGTGCTTTTCGCCAACCGGAAAACCTGACCGGGGGTCAACTCCGTCCGCTTGTCGGAGTTTTGAAGCGTGACCGCCACTTTCCCTGTTTTCACAAAAACCTCGAAAAAATCTTCGGAAGGGTACGAACGCACGTTGAACGAAGTGCCCAAAACCTGCACCTCGCCACTGGCGGTTTCGATGATGAAGGGCCGGTTTTTATCTTTTGCCACCTCAAAAAACGCTTCGCCTGTGAGTTTCACTCGTCGTTCGTTTTTTGCAAATGTTTCGGGAAACGACAGCTCGCTGACCTGATTGAGCGAGACCTGCGTACCATCGGTAAGTTGCAGCGAGGTATTGGCACCTGCTTCGGCACTCGCCATTTCCATCCGTTGGTCGGTGTCCAAAAAGTTTTTGAAAGCCCAGAAAGCTGCCGCCAGCAAGGCAACGCCTGCCGCTATCTGCATCACCCGCCTGAACGGAATGATGCGCACCACCCTGCCGCCATTTGCCTGCGATATGCGGCCTTTCAGGGCCGCCAGGCCGGACTCGACATCGGGCCGGTGGTCGTTTTTGTAGGTGCCGGTAGCCTTCCAGAGATTGCGGAGCAAGCCTGCATCTTTGTCAGGGTGATGTTTCATCCAAGCCTCCCATCCCTTGTTTTCCTTGAAATCCATAGCCGTTATTGCGATTTATTTTGTGCAGGCTCAATTTTCATGGTCTTTTGCGAAATGGCCTGCACTATTTTTTTACCGTTCTGAAAGACACAGTTTCTTGAAATGTCCCCTATCGGAGGTGCTAAATTCGTGATGTTTTACATTGTAAAATGTAAGTTGCCGGACGAAACGGGCTACTCCCCTTTCAAAAACGGACCGATGGCCGTTTTTAACATTTTCAGCGCCTTGGTCATTTGGTTCTCGACGGTTTTGATGGAGATTTCCAGTTCATCTGCAATCTGCTGGTAGCTCATTTCCTCAAACCGACTGAGTGAAAAAACCAACCTGCACCGTTCCGGGAGGCTGTCGATGGCCCGTTGGATGATTTTTTGCAAATCTTCCCCTTCGAGTTCCTGGGCCACACTGGCCAAGTTGCTGGCCATCAACGGCAATTTGTCCTCATCGTCCCACCTGATTTTCCGGTCCCGGACGTAGTTCAGGGTTTTGTTGATGGCCGCCCTGCGCAGGTAAGCGCCCAGCGAGGCGCTGATGGAAATTTCGTTCCTTTTTTTCCAAACATCAAAAAAAACCTCCTGGGAGAGGTCTTCAGCCACCTGCCCGTCGGGCAAGACCTTCAATACCGTCTGGCAAAGGAAGCCGTAGTATTTTCTGAACATCAGCTCCACTGCCTGCTCGCCGTTTGTGGAAAGCAGTCCTAAAATATGTTGGTCTGAATGTTCGTGTTCGGGTGCCACGTTTATTTTTGTTAGGGAAAGTGCGAGGATTTCAACGTGCCAAAGTATGACATTTGCCCATAATGTTCGTCTAATTCCTAAAATTGTGTGAAAGCGAAGGTTCAACTGAGTTTTTGGTTATTTTTGGCGCTGAATTTTCATTACGAGTATTTTATTTATGGGTGTCACTTTCCGGGATAGTGGCATTTTCCAACGATAAACCAGCCACAAGTTCCTTTTTCAACAACCGATGATTTCAATTCATTTGTTCAAAATACATTTTTTTGGTTAGAAACTCGAAGCCTGTCCTGACCTTCAGGGTGGGCTTTCGGGCTTTAAAATTCACAAAATCATGCGTAAATTTTTCATCCCATTGACATTCCTTGCTTTCATCCTGCTGCCTGCATTGGCCACCTGTCAGGATGGACTGACCGAAAAAGGCGGGTTCGTGATGAACGCCAACGAGGAGCATTCTTTCCTGTTCGTGCTGGCCAACCGCCCGAACGACTTGCAGGAGGTTCGAACCGGCATCACCAAGTACATCTGGAAATACCACCCGACCGACAAGCTGAAAATTACGCAAATCCAGATTGACGGCGAGTTGGTCGAAGTGCCGCTCATCCACGTGACGGGGTTTCAAAACAAGGTCAAAGCCATGGAATTTTACGACGGCCTGAAAGCGAACCGCCCCGATTTCATGCAAATGGGCATGACGAAGGATTTTTTTCCGCTGTCGAAAACCAACTACGAAAAAATCCTGCGGGCGAAATCGCTGAATGGCTACAAGCCGTTTTTCCAGCAAAACTATTTTTAACGGTTTGGAAGGTTTGGGGAGTTTAGGAGGTTTATAACTCAACCTTCTCAACTCCCTAAACATCTTATTTTGAAATAGCCTGCCGAACAAACACACCCGACCTTGACCTACCAGCAAATACTCGGCGATTTAAAGAAAAAGCAATTCCAGCCCGTGTACTTCCTGCACGGGAGCGAGCCGTATTTCATCGATGCCATTTCGGATTTTATTGAGGAAAATGCGTTGCCGGAGGCCGAAAAAGCCTTCAACCAGGTCGTTTTGTATGGCCGGGACGTGGACCACCTGGCGGTAATCGACAATGCCCGGCGCTACCCGATGATGTCGCCGCACCAGGTCGTCATCGTGAAGGAGGCGCAGGAAATGAAGGATTTGAAAGACCTCGAAAAATACGTCACCAACCCGCTCACCTCCACCATCCTCGTGCTTTGCCACAAGCACAAAAGTTTCAACACCACCACCAAATTCGGGAAGCTGTTGCAGGAAAAAGGCGTGGTTTTCGACAGCAAAAAACTGTACGACAACCAGGTACCCGACTGGATCCACGACTACCTCCAGCACCTGCGCCTGAAAATAACGCCCGGTGCCGCCGACCTGCTGGCCGAATACCTCGGCACCGACCTGTCGCTCATCGCCCATGAACTCGACAAACTCTCGCTGCACCTCCAGCCTGGCACCGAAATCACGGCGCAGCACGTCGAAGAGTACGTCGGCATCAGCCGGGAGTACAATATTTTTGAACTGCAAAAAGCCCTGAGCAACATGGACCTGGCGAGAATCAGCCGCATCCTCCAGAACTTCATCGCCAACCCGAAACGCAACCCGACCATCATGGTCATCGGCTCGCTGGCCAGTTTCTTCACCAAAGTCTATCTGCTCCATTTTCTGAAAAACGCCTCCGACACCGACGTACAGCAGAAACTCGGCCTGCGCTCCACGTATGCCCTGAAGGAGTACCGCTCGGCCATCCGGCACTTCCCGCTCGCCAAAACGGAGGAAATCATCAGCACCCTCAAAACCTGTGACCTGATGGCCAAGGGCGTCGATTACAACTCGACGGGCAAGGAAGAGGGCGAACTGCTCAAGGAGATGATGTTCAGGATACTGCACTGACCATTTGCTCTATTTTTTTCTATTCTATTGATTCTCAATCCTTTCCAGCCACTTGAACAACACCGCCTGGCTGGGGTGCCCCTCGAAACCCCACCCGGCCGAGTCTAAGTGCGTGCCACCGGGCAAGGTCTCGAACTGCACGTCTTTGGCACCCAGTTCCCGCATTTTTTCAAAAAAAGAAACCGAGTTGCGGTACTCCACTATCCCGTCGCCGCTGCCGTGCAGGATGAGGGTCGGCAAATGTTCGCCCGGCTGCAAATGCAGGATGGGGTTGGCCGACGGGAACAAACTGCCCTGCTGCGGACCGGCCACCATGAGGCGGGGCGGCGAGGGCCACATTTTACTCAAATCCAGTGGGGAACCGAGCAGCGCCACTGCCTGAAACACCTCCTGCGACAAGCCTGCACCGGCGAGCAGCGAGCGGTCGAAGGCAATCAGCGCCGAGAGGTTGCCACCGGAGGAGTTGCCCGCCAGGATGATTTTTTTGTCCGGCAAACCCTGTTCCCGCAGGAGTTCCCGCACTTTTAGGATGGCGGACAGCGTGTCCTGCCGCAGTTCCAGAATCCTGGAAAACGGGATGCGCCGGTGCGAGGGCATGAACACGTGATAGCCCCGTGCGGTCAGCACCTGCGCATTGGGCCTGAACATTTCAGGCTTGCTGAACTGCCAGCCGCTGCCGTGGTAGTAGATGAAAACGGCTTTTTTTTCTGGCGAACCAATGGCAGGCGGGTAATGCAGCAGGTACTGCCGGGGATGTTCGCCGAAACGGTGCTTCACCGGCAGGTGGTCAGGCCGGGAATGCCATTTCAACCTGAATAGATACTGTGGCAGCCGCAGCCCTTCGTACAGCGGGATGCCTTTCGGCAAAACCAGGAGGAGCAGGCCGTACCCGGCAGCTATCAAAAACAAGATTTTTAAGGCCAACAGCATCGGACAAGTTTTAAGGAAAGGCAAACCCGAAAATCACAGCGCCCCGACTTCCGTTTTTTCTGGGAAATCAGCCTACCTTCGGGCGGCCAATTGATCCAATAACCACTTCTCCATGACGCAACATTCGCCTAAATGTTTGGAACCCGCTCGGTTTTTGCGAAAACAAACGCTCCTGTTTTTTGCCATCCCCTTTTTTCTGGCGCAAACCGGCTGCACCATCAAAGGCAACGGCTACTCGTTCCAGGGCATCAGCATCCCACCGGAGGTGAACAGTTTTTACGTCGAACTTTTTGAGAACCAGGCACCGGGGGCCACGCCGACGCTGCCCCGTGACCTCAGCGAGCTGCTGAAAGACAAAATCCGCACGGAATCGAGGCTGCGTTACACGGACGAGGAGCCGGATGTTGAATTTACAGGGGCTATCACTGATTTCAGGGTGTCGGCGGAAGCGCCAAAAGCCGGGGAACAAATCGGTTTCAACAAACTGACCATCAGCGTGCAGGTCAATTTCACCAACAACAAAAGCAAGGACGAAAAAGCCAACTGGAAACAGCAGTTTTCGTTCGAGGACTTTTTCGGGGCAAACGACAACCTCCTCGACGTACAGGAGGCCCTGATTGAAAACATCAACAAAGAATTAGTGGGCCGGATTTTCAACCGGGCCTTCACCAATTGGTGATGAGGGTTTTGTTTTACATTTGGGACTTTAAAAAGCGGCATTTTTTTATAAATTACTGAAAATCAATCTGCTGCACAAAGATTTACAAACGAAAATCAACTAAAAAACAATGGACATTATCACCAGTATTCTCAGGGGATTGTTGGGCATCGTGGTCATGTTGGGCATTTTGTACCTGTTGAGCAGCAACCGGAGGGGCATCAGTTGGAGGCTGGTAGCAGGAGGCTTGTTCCTGCAATTAGCACTGGCAATACTCGTTTTGAAAGTAGATTGGGTAACTGCTGGTTTTGATTGGATAGCCAGCTTTTTTGTCAATGTGTTAAGCTTCACCAACGCAGGCACCGCCTTCCTGCTGGCTCCTTTTGGCCTCACCGAAGTGGACGGTGCCCTGAACAACTTCGTTTTCAAAGTCCTGCCGACCATTGTTTTTTTCTCTGCACTGACCTCGCTGCTGTACTACCTTGGCATTCTGCAAATCATTACGAAGGGCATCGCCTGGACGATGAGCAAGACCATGAAACTGACCGGTGCCGAGAGTTTCGCAGCAGCAGCCAATGTTTTCATCGGCCAAACCGAAGCGCCATTGGTCATTCGGCCCTACCTGGAGCGCATGTCCCGTTCAGAAATAATGTGCCTGATGGCTGGGGGGTTTGCCACCATTGCCGGAAGCGTGTTTGCTGCCTACGTCGGCTTTCTCGGCGGCGATGACCCTGCGATGCAAAAGCTGTTCGCCCGGCACCTGCTCACGGCGTCCATCATGTCTGCTCCGGCAGCCATCGTCGCCGCCAAAATGCTGTTGCCCGAAGTCAGGGAAATCACGCTCGAAGAACAAAAACTCGAAGTGCCAAAAGAACGAACAGGCTCAAATGCACTGGATGCCATCACCACCGGCGCTACGGATGGGTTCAAATTGGCCGTGAACGTCGGCATCATGCTCCTCGTTTTTACCGCACTGATTGCGATGCTCAATTTCTTCCTGGATTCGGTCGGTGGCTGGACGGGCCTGAACGCCTACATCGAGCAAACGACCTCTGGTCGGTTCACAGGGTTCACTTTGGAGTACATTTTGGGACTCATCTTCGCCCCGATAGCCTGGACCCTTGGCGTTCCCTGGCAGGATTCTATGATGGTTGGCCAGTTGCTCGGCATGAGGACAGCCATCAACGAGTTCTACGCCTACGCCCAAATGCCTGCGTTGAAAGGATTGATGCAGGAAAAATCGGTCATCATCACCACGTATGCGCTTTGCGGCTTCGCCAATTTCGCTTCCATCGGCATTCAGATCGGCGGCATCAGCGCATTGGCCCCCACTCAACGAAAAAACCTGACGGAACTTGGCCTCAAAGCCATGATTGGCGGCACGATTGCGTCCTTTCTCACCGCCTGCATCGCAGGCATGTTGATTTGAACACAGGCAAAAAAAGGGGGTCAAAAGTTTTCAAACTTTTGACCCCCTTTTTTTTATTCCTGTGCGTCAAGCCCTTCGCAATTGGATAACCCCTGCCCAATGTAGCAGTCGAAGTATGGGGTACACGGGGTCGAATTCCCACTTCCTCGATGCAAAATCCGGGCTGTTCGGATGTTTGTGGTGGTTGTTTTGAAACAACTCACCGAGCATCAGGAAGTCGAAGGGCAAGGTGTTTTTTGAATGGTCGTCCTTGTCGTAGTTCTGGTATCTGTACTTGTGTGTTCTCGAAAAGTGAAATTTTTTGAAGGCGCAAAAGTGGCAATATGCCAACAGAACATGCTCCTTTCGGGATTTTTTTTCCTGAAATTTTAAATTAATTTTATCTTGAATAAAAAATTGGAATAATATTTGAAATTTATCCTGTTGTTCATCTTTTTGCAAATCAGTTTCTTACAGATAGAATTTTTGTTAAAATTTTATCTCGGAAATTGAAACCCAAAATACCCCATCTCTCGTAAGAGCAGAAACAACCAAAAGTCAGACGGTTTTTTGAACACAAACCGCAGCAGGAGAACACAGAAAAAAGGCACAGTTCCATTTTGATATTGGCTCAGACTTATTTCTGATTCCGGTGCTGCCATTTACCGGGTCCCATGAACAACTTGACAAAAAAACTGCCGTTGATTGTTACATCTTCGGCCATTGTACTCACCCTTGCCGTAGTCATTGTTTGGCAAAGCGGCATCATCTCGAACTTTGAACAAGCCTTAAAAAAGAAGGACAAAGAACTTGTCCTGGTTTCGCAACAACGTGATGTGCAGGTTGCGGAAAACAGAGTTTTGAACGCCAAACTTAAGATTTACCAAGACAGCGTGGCTTTTCTTCAGGTTGAAAACCAGCAACTCAAACAGAAAATAGAAGAGCAAAAAGCCACCATCCTCAACCTCAACCAGTCGATAAAAAAACAGGAAGACCGGGTGGCAAAACTGACGACGGAAATCAACAGGTTGGAGGACACGGGCCGTCATAACGAAAAGAAAATCAATGAATTAGCGCAGGAGAGGGACAAGCTGCTGGTGGAAATGGAACAGTTGGACCGTGACCGGGAAGCCTTGAAAAAATCGAACGAGGAGAAGGACAGAATCGCAGCGGAAAACAAGGAGAAAATCCAAAAGTGGAACTCAAAAATGGAGGCTGCCGACCCGGCACCCGTCATGCCGCCAGCCCCGATCATCAACCAATCCCCGGTGGAACCAGCAACCCAATCAGGCCCGCAGGTTTCAGCGGAAATGGAAAATGCGATAAAAAACCGGCAACAGGAGCGCCTGAAAAATGTTTTAACAAAAACGACGGTCAGGTTTTCAACCGTCTCGTTGAAAAACCGGGAAAACGGCAACGAACTCAAGAAAATCAAAGAGGATGGGTGGCGTTTCACTTTCATCGATTTTGACCTCGAAAACATTGACAGAGAGTCGATTATTGACGAAACTTTTATCCTTCAGGTGTTCGACCTCGACCATCAGGTGGTAGTTCCGTACAACGAAAAAAACCCAACGTATCCCGAAAGTGAGATGGGTGCGATTGGTTACAAATTCAAATACGACGGCAAACCCGTCTCCGTCAGGTACATCAACACGCAGAAAAAAGAAGGCGGGAACTACGAAATCCGCCTGATTTACACGAAGGGCGACCTGACCTTCAAGGTAGCGAACGGCAGCATGAAAATTGTGGAAAACGGCCAGGTGGTAGTTCGCTGACCTCTCAAATTTGGAAAGCCTTTATCTCAATAGAAGTTGTTTTTGGGCAGTGGCTTCAGGGCTGCTGCCTTTTTTTTTCCTCTGGCCGTGCTTGCCGTTCACTTGTGAGGTCGTAGTTTTGAGCAAAGAAACAGACCCACATGGCTCAAAAATTTACCCTGTTGTTTTGCTTGCTAATCGCCCTGGCCTCCTGCCGTCCGGCCCTGCTGACGGTGCAGGAAACTGCCCGCCGCACTACCCAGCCGGGCAGCGCACCCAAGTACAGCGATGTTTGTTTCTCCAGCCGATGGGAGCGCCCCCGGAACGAACAGGACACCCTCGAAACCTTCTCCTCAGCACGCAGTTTCCATGCGACCTACCTCAACTGGGTGTACACCACCAACCCGGATTTCATCAAAAAAGCGGACTCGCTCGGCTACCGGATGCAGGTGGCACTCACCCCTACCCTGCCCGATTTGCCGTTCGGCAGCAACGAAAACAAAATTGGCCGCATCGTCAACAAAGCCGGTCAGCCCGTCACCGCTCCCTGGATGAAAGGCTGGAACAACTGGTGGGGCTGCGTCAACAACCCCGCCTTCCAGGAAATTTATTTTGCCTACATCGAGGAGGCGCTGAAAGCCGGTGCCTACGGCTTCCAGGTGGACGACCCGGCGATGGGTTTTTTGTTGCTCCGCAACAAATGGGAGGACGTCTGCTACTGCGCTTTTTGCCGAAAAAAAGCGGACTCGCTCGGCGTACAACCGCCTGATATTCAGGAAGTTTCAGTGAAAAGTTTTCACCAAACGATGAAAAAACGGGCAGAGGAATTGGCCGGCCGGCCCGTGCCGTTTTCCTGCAACAACTTCGAGGGCGACTGGGAGCTTTCCCCCTACGGCGAGTTCGATTTTGGCGTAGCCGAAATCCCGGAACGGCGTGCCAACCCGGAGTACCTCTACGCCGCCATCCGGGAGGCGAGGCGCAACGAAAAAGCGCAGGTTTTCACCTTCGCCAACGACCGCGACTGGCTGGTGCAAAAAATGATTGCCGCTACCTACGCCTGCGGAGGCAACATGCTTGTGCCCTGGGACGTGTGGCAAGGTGGCGGCAAGGACCGCTACTTCGGCAAGCCGGAGCAGTTCGCCCCGCTGTACGGTTTCGTTGGGGCGGTGGCCCCCTGGCTCGACGGCTACGAGGATGCGTTTTACGCCACTTCGCAGGACGACGTTCGGTTCATCGAAGACCGAAATTTGCCAGTCAGTTTTGAGGAATATCGTCGGCAAATCCACGCATTCGTTCGGGCAAAACCGGGCGACGCCGATGCCCCGGTGGTCGTGCATCTCATCGACTGGCATGTGCTGATGGAGCCGTTCGGCATCCGGCTGAACGAGGGCCGTTTTTTCAAAAAGGGCATCGCCTCTGTGGAGTTGCTCACGCCGGTTCCGTTTGACAAAACCCAACACGAGGCAGCGGAGGCAAGCGGGGATTTTTCAGCACTTTTTGCTTCGCAAACAATTGATTTTCAACGGGATGGGAAGTTGTTGCACTTAAAAATCCCGAAGCTGGAGCAGCACTGGGGGCTACTGATTTTACGAAAAAAATAGGCGGGGAAAGCCGCCGTGTTTCCTACTTTTGCCGATGCACTTGCAGGAACTTAAACTCACCAATTTCAAAAATTACGAATTCCAGTCGCTGGTTTTTTCGGAACGGATGAACCTCATTTCGGGGCTGAACGGCATGGGGAAAACCAACCTGCTCGATGCGGTGTACTACCTGTGCATGGGCAAGAGCCACTTCCAGGGAACCGACAAAAACGTGGTACGCAAGGGAGAGGAGTTTTTCAGGTTGGAGGGCCGTTTTTTGAGGGAAAAAAGTGAAAAAATCGTCGCAAAAGTCATCCCCGGCAAACAAAAAACCATCGAACGGAACGACACGGCCTACCCCCGCATCTCCGACCACGTGGGCCTGCTGCCCGTGGTTTTCATGGCACCCGACGACACGGCGCTGGCGCTGGACGGCAGCGAGGAACGCCGCCGTTTCATCGACAACACGCTCTGCCAGATTGACCACCGCTACCTCGATGAATTGGTCAGCTACAACAAAATCCTGGAAAAACGGAACGCCCTGCTTCGGCAGTTCTCCGAACGGGGCGGCTACAACCCGCTGTTGCTTGAAGCCTACAACCAGCAGTTGCTGGCTCCGGCAGCCTACATTTTTGAGCAGCGCAGCCTTTTTGCCGTACGCTTCCAGCCGGTTTTCAACGAATACTACCAAGCCATCTGCGGCGGAGCCGAGCCGGTGGATTGCAGCTACCGCTCGCAGCTTGACGGGGCCGATTTTCTGACTTTACTGGAATCTTCAGCCGACAAGGACCGAATCCTGCAACGCACGACGACGGGGATTCACAAGGACGACCTGATTTTTCATTTGAGAGATTTGCCATTGAAGCGTTTCGCTTCGCAAGGTCAGTTGAAGTCGTTCGTGCTGGCGTTGAAACTGGCACAGTACCACCACTTGCGGCAGGAAAAAACGCAACCCCCAATCCTGCTCCTCGATGATTTGTTCGACAAATTGGACGACCGGCGGGCCGGCCAGCTCATCGAGTTACTGGTGAAGGGCGGTTTCGGGCAGGTTTTCATCACGGACACCCACCCGGAGCGGGCAGAGGAAATGGCCAAAAAATTTGAGGGGGAGTACCGGAAATTTGTCATCGAAAATGGAGCAGTGAACTAACCACGCTTGTCGTTGCTTCACCAGGGAAACATTTCATAAAAACAAAATTGGGTCAGCGTAGCTTGTGAAATAAAAAAGTGTACTTTTGCGCCGCTGTAACTGATTTTCGTGATCACGAACGGCTGAAAACGGGCTTGCGGAACAAGTTGCTGTTTGAAAATTGGCGGTTGAGTTGACATGGTTTTCAGAAACAATTCCACCGCAAAGTATTAAATATCAACAAGTTACAGCGCCGCAAGTGGTGTTTTTCGCACAATTTTTTTTCTTTAAATGGCAGTTTATCTAACCAGCGAGAAGAAACAGGAAATCTTTAAGCAACATGGCGGTGATGCGAACAATACGGGTTCCATCGAAGGCCAAATCGCTCTGTTCACCTTCCGAATCAAAAGCCTTTCCGAGCATCTCAACAAATTCAAGAAGGACCACGCAACCCGTCGCAGCCTGCTGATGATGGTTGGCAAGCGCAAAAGCCTGCTTGAATACCTAAAGCGCCACGACATCAACAAGTACCGTGCGCTGATTCAGACACTGGGTCTTCGTGGCTAAAAAACAGAACAGGAACGTGTTCCGGGTTGCGGGGCACGTTCCTTGTTTTTTCGGTCTTCCGTGTCTTCTGAAAGCCATTTTTTCAACCGCTGGAATGCTTGTCAAAGCGTTCGCGGTAACAACGGAAAAAGTTAAGCCAACTGAAGACAAACGGTTCCCGGGGTTACCTGACCGCTGGTTCCCGGTTTTCAACACAGTAATAAAATGTCCAACATAATCCGGTCTGGTAAACTGCCAGGCCACTAATTCTCAAGTTTAACATGGGTAAACAAATTCCAACCACCATCTCCTTCAACCTGCCCGACGGGCGGGAGGTGACCATTGAAACCGGCAAATTGGCTGCACAAGCCGATGGTTCCGTAGTTGTCAGAATGGGCAACACGATGCTCCTCGCAACTGCCGTTGCCGCCAAAGCCGTGCGGGAAGGCCAGGCCTTCTTTCCGCTTTCCGTCGATTACCAGGAGAAATTTGCCAGCGCCGGCCGTATCCCCGGCAACTTTTTCCGCCGGGAAGCCAAGCTCTCCGATTACGAAGTGGTGATTTCACGCCTCGTTGACCGTGCCATCCGGCCATTGTTCCCCGATGGCTTCATGGAAGACACGCAGGTGATCATTAACCTTATTTCCGGTGAAAAAGAAGTGCTGCCGGATGCTTTCGTCGCACTGGCCGCCTCATCGGCACTTACCCTTTCCGACATTCCCTGGGCAGGCCCGATTTCGGAAGTACGGGTAGCCCGCATCGATGGTGAGTTCCAAATCAATCCGAACAAAACGCCGCTCACAACCGCCGACCTCAACATCATCGTTGCTGCCGACATGCACAACATCATGATGGTGGAAGGCGAAGCGAAGGAGTGCAACGAGCACGACCTGTTGCAAGCCATTCGTGTGGCACACGATGCTATCAAAGTACAGTGCCAGGCACAACTTGATTTGGCTCAAAAAGTAGGCGGCATAGCCCTCACGCAGCGTGAAGTGCCCTCGATTCCTGAAAATGAAGAGGTCAAAGCCCGTGTGACTGAGTTGGCCAAAGATAAGGTGAACGAAGTCGTCAAAGCTTTCCTTGACAAGCACGAGCGAAAAAACCGTTTTACCGAAATCAAGGATTCCGTCATCGAGACGCTCACCGCCGAAAAAGGCGAGGAGTTTATGACAGAAAACAAGGGCATTGCCGAAGGCTGCTTTGACGATTTGAAGAAGAAATTGGTGCGGGAAATGGCATTGACCGATGGCCTGCGCCTCGATGGCCGCAAGCCTGACGAAATCCGCCCCATCTGGTGCGAGGTGGACTACCTCCCTTCCCCTCACGGCGCAGCGGTTTTCACCCGTGGTGAAACACAATCGCTGACAACGGTAACGCTGGGTACGAAATTGGACGAGGCCATGATAGATACAGCGATGGAAATGTCCTTTGAAAAGTTCATCCTGCACTACAACTTCCCGCCCTACTCCACCGGCGAAACCAAGTTCCTTCGGGCACCGGGCCGCCGTGAAATCGGGCACGCCAACCTGGCCAGCCGTTCCCTCCGCCAAGTATTGCCGGAGGGTTTCCCTTACACCATTCGAGTAGTTTCCGACATTTTGGAGAGCAACGGTTCCTCTTCCATGGCGACTGTTTGCGCAGGTTCGCTTGCGCTGATGGATGCCGGTGTGCCCCTGAAACGGGCCGTTTCCGGCATCGCAATGGGCATGATTGCCGAAGGGGACAAATACGCCATTTTGAGCGACATTCTGGGCGATGAAGATGCACTCGGCGACATGGACTTCAAAGTGACCGGTACCGAAAACGGCATCTGCGGCTGCCAGATGGACATCAAAATTGAAGGCCTTTCTTACGAAGTGCTCGAGAAAGCGCTCCTTCAGGCGAAGGCAGGCCGACTCCACATTTTATCAAAAATGGCGGAGGTCATGCCCGAGCCGAGGGCCGACCTCAAACCACACGCACCGAGGATTGCCGAACTCTGGATTGACAAGAGCTACATCGGTGCCGTGATTGGCCCCGGCGGCAAAATCATCCAGGAAATCCAAAGCACTACCGGCACCATCATCAATATCGAAGAAATTGGCGACCAGGGCCGGGTGACCATTGCCAGCCCGAACAAAGACAACATCGATGCAGCATTGTCACGTGTCCGTCAAATCACGTTCATGCCTTCAGTTGGGGATGTGTACGAAGCCATTGTGAAAACCGTGATGCCCTACGGCGTTTTCGTTGATTTCTCTGGCAAAAGCGGTCTGCTGCACGTAACCGAGATGTCGCACACCCGCATCGAAAACGTGGAAGATGTGTTTCAGGAAGGCGACCCCGTGAAGGTCAAACTCATCGGCATCGACAAGACAACGGGCAAGTTCCGTTTGTCCCGCAAAGCGCTGATGCTCAAAGCGGACGGCACCATGCCCACCGAAGATGAGTACCTCGAAGAAGCCGGCGGCGGCGAACGCCGAGGTGGTGGTGGTGGTGGTTTCAGAGGCGGCGGAGGAGGCGGTGGCGACCGCAGAGGCGGCGGAGGAGGTGGCGGTGGCGATCGCAGAGGAGGAGGAGGAGGTGGCGGTGGCCGTGGTGGAGATCGCGGTGGCAGGAGGTAATCGTGACAGTGCCCATCATTTGCAATTACTTGATTTTCAAGATGATAGAAAGCGGCCGGGTTGAAAAACCTGGCCGCTTTTCGTAAGTACCGATACGGACGGCGGTCAGCAAGTTTTTTTCAAATAATATTGGCTCAATTCAAAGTTCCATCTACCTTTGAAGGCATTGGAGCTGCACTGCATCTTCACTAATTTTTACCAAATTGACCTATCGAAACAATGAGAAACCGTGCCGTCATTACCAATGTGAAACCTGTCCTTTCTGATGGAAAATACTCCCTGAAACGGATACCCGGAGAGGAAGTAAAAATCACCGCCGACATTTACTGCGACGGCGATGACCTCCTGCACGCCGCCATCCTCTACCAAAAAGAAGGTGAAAAAAAATGGCAGGAAGTGCAGATGACACCGACCGAAAACGACACATGGGAAGGCACGTTCAAGGTTGATTCCGAAGGATTTTACCAGTATAAAATTGAAGCCTGGGTGGACCACTTAGCCACCTGGTACCACGGTTTTCAATGGAAAAACAATGCCGGGCAGCACTTGGCCAACGACTTGCTGATGGGCAGCCACTGGTTGAAAGAAACGGCAAAACAGACGGATAAAGATTTGGCAAAAAAGCTGAGCCAGTGGGCCAAACTCATGGAATCGCCAGCCAGCTACGAGGATGCCAAGGCCACCCTGTTGAGTACAGAAGTCCAGGAGAGCCTGTCCCAGTGCAATCTCAAACGGTTCCCGACGGTTTACGACAAAAACCTACGGGTGCGGGTGGGGCTGCCAAAGGAGTTGTTCAGCACCTGGTACCTGATGTTCCCGCGCTCGGCCAGCGAAACACCCGGCCAACACGGCACCTTCAAAGATTGTGTCAGACTACTGCCACGTGTTGCCGAAATGGGTTTCGATGTGCTTTTTTTGCCCCCCATTTTCCCGATTGGCAAAACAAACCGCAAAGGCAAAAACAACAGCGTGGAAGCGGAACCGGGCGATGTGGGTTCGCCCTGGTCGATTGGCAGTGCCGAGGGTGGCCACAAGTCGGTGAACCCGTTGCTCGGCACCATGAAGGATTTTGAGCAATTGGTGAAGGAAGCAGGCGAACTTGGGATGGAAGTGGCACTCGACATGAGTCTCCGTTGCTCCGCCGACCACCCCTACACGAAGGAACACCCCGACTGGTTCAACCGCCTGCCGGATGGCCGCCTCGCCGTGGAGGAGGTGCCGCCGCTGAACTACCAGGACATCGTGGATTTCAATTTCGAGTGCGATGATTGGGAGAACCTTTGGGCGGAAATGAAAGATATTTTCCTGTTTTGGGCGGGGAAAGGCGTTCGGATTTTCTACGCCAGCACACCGCACCATCAGCCGTTCAGTTTCTGGCACTGGTTGATTGGCGAGGTGCAGTCGAAATTCCCGGAGGTTATTTTCCTCTCCGGGGCATTCACTCGTTCGGTCGTCCAGGAAGAGTTGGCGAAGTCCGGTTTCAACCAATCGTTCACCTATTTCATCTGGCGGAATTCAAGCAAGAACGACCTCCAAAAATACATGCAGGAGCTAACAAAAGGCGAAACAAGCGAGTACCTCCATCCCAATTTTTTCACCAACACGCCCGATATTTTACCGGGTTACTTAGCCCAACAAGGGCCGAACGCCTTCCTGCTGCAATACGCCCTGGCGGCCATGCTGTCTTCCAACTGCGGCGTTTACGGGCCGGCATTCGAGTTGATGGACAATCAGCGTTTCCCCGGCAGCAAGGAGCGTTACCTCCATTCCGAAAAATACGAAATCAGCCACCACGACTGGAACGCCCGCAACCGCCTGACGGATTTCATCACCAAAATCAACGGCATCAGGAAGGAAAATCCGGCCATGCACAACGTGTTCAACATCACGTTCACCAATACCGACAACGACCACCTGCTGAGTTTCGTGAGGGCCACGCCCGATTTGAAAAACATCATCTGGTGCGTCGTGAACCTTGACCCGAAGCACAGTCATTCCGGCTACGTGGAAATGCCCAAAGACCTGCTGGGGCTGCGCGGGAAGTGGTTCAACCTGGAGGTGAAGGAACTGCTGACCGACGAAACCTACCATTGGTTCAACGACTGGAACTTCGTGGAGTTGAAACCCGACAGGTATCCGTTGCACATTTTGAAGTTGGAAATCTAAATTCTACAAGACCAAAGCGGCTGCCTGAGCAGCCGCTTTGGTTTAACCTAATCCTCAATCGGCCTCAACACCGCCGAAGGCACGTATTCCCAATTCATAATTTTGAAGAAATCAAACGCTGCGGGGTCAGACAAGAAGGCACTTGCCTTTTCGTAGTCGTTTTCGTTCAAAACGTGCAGGTCGCTCAACACCATCCGGGCGAATTCCGAATTGATGTCCACCAGCCTGGGCGGAATCTTGCCCGTTTCATCCTCGATGTCCTTCATGAAAATCGGCATAATCTCGGCCATCCTGGTGGTGGAAACGATGCAGCCTTTGTAGCCTTGCTCGAAAAGTTTTTTTACGCCCATGCCAAGCACCGTGCAGAGCGTGAGGTCGAAGGCAACCGGGCGGCAGCAGCGGAGTTCGTAGCCCAATTCAACAGGTCGGCTCTTGATGTCGATGCCCAGTTCCTTCAGTTTTTTTTGCAATAAAACGTTGATAATGTGCGCCTTACTCACGTTGCCAAGCTCCGGGTGGCCGTGGGCATCGAAGGTGAAGGTGATGCCGCAGTTGCGGATCTCCTCGTCGTCGAGGATGTGAAAAACGCCCTCGCTCACGATGGCCACCCCGTGGTCAACGTTGTTGATTTTCCGTTTCACCATCGATGAAATGATGAGGTCCACGATTTTGTTGAGCGTGACTTTGCTCTTGTCGAACATCTCCGGGATGATGATGACGGGATAGTGGCAGCTTGCCCCGATTTCAAAAGCCAGGTGCCCGGCAGAGCGCCCCATCGACGAAATGACGAACCACGTGCTGCTGGTACGGCTGTCTTCGTAAATCGTGTTGCCGATGCGAACGCCCTCGTCCTTGGCGGAATTGAAGCCAAAAGTTGGCATCAGGTCGGGCAGCGGGATGTCGTTGTCGATGGTTTTCGGGACGTGGATATTTTGGATGTTGATGTTTTGCGATTCCAGCCACTTGGTGAGGCGGTTGCTGGACGACGCCGTGTCGTCGCCACCGATGGTCACGAGCAGTTTCACGTTGTTTTCGATAAAAAAATCGGCAGAAAATTCCTCTACTGTCGGCTTGTAGCGGCTCATCCGCAGCGTAGAACCGCCCCGTGGGAAGATGCGGTCGGCGTAGTGGAAATCGATGTCCACCACTTCGGCCTTGCCGTTGAACAGGTTTTTGTACCCGTCGTGGATGCCGAATACCTGGTACCCGTCCTTCAAAAAAACTTTCGCGATGGTGCTGATTACCGTGTTGATTCCGGGAGCAGGCCCTCCGGCACAAAGAATGGCTATTGACGTTTGCATGAGACGTTGAGTTAGTGTGAAAATTACAAGGCCGAAATGTAGGAAAAAATAAATTCCGGCAAGCAGAAATTCAGGCGATTTGAGATTTCATTCACACTAACAGCACCCATGCTGTCAATTAAAATTGATGATGACCGGCAGCCTGGCCTGTACGCCCTCCATTTTCAGCCAGCTTTTCAGTTCCCGGTAGTGCGGGTAGAACTGCCCCAATTCGCTTTCGAGCGCTTTTGAACGGATGCCCTTGTCGTCACCTTGCCCTGTCAGTTCCTCGATGAACTCCTGGAGGGGTTCTTTGTGGGCAGGATATTCGGAGACCCGGTACTTTTTGATGCCCGCCAAATCGGCAGCGATTTCCATGGCACGGTCGAGGTCGCCGATTTCGTCCACCAGCCCGATTTCTTTGGCCTTTGGGCCTACCCACACCCGGCCCTGGGCAATTTGATGGACACTGTCCCTCGTCATTTTGCGGCCATCGGCCACTCTTTTCAGGAAGGTCTCGTACATGGCCTGGGTGGATTGTTGGAGGTAGTTCTGCTCCTCCGGCGCAATGTCGTAGAACGGGTTCACGCCGGTCGAGTAACGGGTGGTTTTCACCGTGTCCCAATGGATGCCGAGTTTTTCGTCAAACAGCTTGGTCATGTTGGGCATCATGCTGTACACCCCGATGGAACCCGTCAGCGTGTTTGGTTCGGCCACGATTTTGTCGGCCATGCAGGCGATGTAGTAGCCACCGGAGGCAGCGTAGTCGCCCATCGAAACCACGATTTTTTTGCCCGATACCTTCGCGAGCGAAAGCTCCCGCCAGATATTTTCGGAAGCGATGGCACTGCCGCCGGGCGAGTTCACCCGCACCACAATGGCCTTGATTTTTTCATCCTGCCGGATGTCACGCAGCAGTTTCACGTACTCGTCGTCCACGATGCTGCCCTTCTCCCCGTCGTTCATGTTGATGATGCCCTCGGCATACACCAGCGCAATTTTGTCCTTCGCCGAGTAGTCTTTTTTCTTCTTGAAGCTCATGGCGTAATCTTCCAGGCCGACCACGTTGATTTTGTCTTCCGGTTTCAAACCCATGCGTTTTTTCATGTCCGCAATCGCATCGTCCACGTAGCCGACCTGGTCGGCGAGGCCGAGCGCCACGGCATCGTCGGCACTCCTGACCTTGAGACCGTCTGCCATTTTCCGCAACTCGCCCACTTCTTTGCCCCTCGATTTCCCAATATCCGCCAAAAAATTTATGTAAACCGGCTCCAGGAACTCCCGCATTTGCAGTCGGTTTTTCGGGGTCATCTCGTTGAGGCGGTAGGGTTCGGTGGCACTTTTGAAATCACCTGCGTAAAAAACCTCCATCCTGATGCCCACCCGGTCGAGCATGTCCTTGAAAAAAGGGATCATGGCCGAAAACCCATGGAAATCAATGGTTCCGAGCGGATTGATGTAAACCCTGTCGGCTGCCGAGGCGAGGTAGTAGCCGCCCTGCGAGTAGTATTTTGAGTTGGCAACGACGAATTTCCCACTCTCCCGGAATTTCAAAATGGCTTCCCGAATGGTTGCCGCCGAGGCCAGTCCGGTGCCCAGGCCATTGTCGAGGTCGAGATAAATCCCCTTGATTTTGTCGTCGCTGGCAGCATGTTCGAGCGCTGCTTCGATGTCCTCTAAGCCAAGCACATCCTGTCCCATCAGGTTGAAAGGCGACATTTCAACGTTGTTGGTTTGCTCTGGGATGGGTTTGCCGAAGGAAAGTTTCAGGACGGAATTTTTTTCCACCGCCACGGTATCCTCAGCGCTGCTGCCCGCCATCGCGCCAACGACAAAAATGCCGATGACAAACAGGAGGACAAATGCAAGCCCTACACCGAGGCAGGAAGCGAATACGTTCTTCAGGAACTGGTTCATGTATCTTCAGTTTGAATGATTTTTAATACAAAACAGACCTATCAATCTTGTCGGTGAAAGTAGCCGGCACCGGACGCTGGCGTTATTTTTTTAGATAAAATGCCCGGAAACCCACATCAAAGACGGGAACGTGCTACTTCTCCGGCAAAAACACCTCCGCCATCATGCAACGGGCACTGCCGCCGCCGTAGGTTTCGATGGTGGGGATGGGGGACCAGAGGATGTTCGTGTGCTGCCTGATTTTGGCGATTTGTGCGGGGTCCAACGAATCGTAAGCCTGCTGGGACATGACGAGAAAAGTCTCGCCTTTTCCGTTGCGCACCTGGAGCATGTTTCCGGCAAATTTCATCATCTGGTCGAGGGAAATTTCGATGATGTCCTTGCCCGTCGCCTCGAATTTTTTGCGGAGCAAATCTTCCTCCAACTCGCTCTGCACCGCATCGAAGCAAATCACCACGAACGTTTCGCCGAGTGCCATCATCACGTTGGTGTGGTAAATTTCCTGCCCAAGCCCATCCGTAGCCTGGAAGGCCACCGGCTCGTAACCCATTAATTTACAGAACCTTACGAGCAGATCGGGATGGGTGCGGGGACTGAGGCAGGCATACACGAGGCGGTTGGGCCGGTCGATGATCATGCTGCCGGTGCCTTCGAGGTACTGGTCGATGTCCTCGTACTCGGTCAGTTGGATTTTCTGCTCCACCCGGAACCGCTCCTGGATGCTGCGGAGGATGTCGTCCCGCCGCTCCAGCCGCCGCACCACGGCGCGCATCGGGTAGGTGACGATGGTGCCGGTCTGGTGAAAAGTGACCCAATTGTTGGGGAAAACCGCATCGGGTTTCAGCGGGCGGTTGGTATCTTCTGCCACAATGACATCCACCCCGACTGCCCTGAGTTTTTCAACGAACGCATCAAATTCAGCCACCGCCTGGCCGCTGATTTCGGCGGCGGAAAGCGTGGTGTTGTTGGTCTGGAAGGCGTTGCTGGCCGCAGTTTCCTCGTTGTAGCCAAAGTTGGCCGGGCGTACCATGAGGAGGTGGGATGCGGTCTGGGCAGTTTCTTTTGGCATTTTTTCGTTTTTTATTTCAAAATCACTGCAAAGAACCGTCTTTTTTCAACAAAAAATGCCGGTTCGGGGTGGTTTGGCCAGAGGATTTTTTAAAATTGCCTTGAACATTCATTTTTTCAAACCAACCAACTTTTCATCATGAAAAACTCCCGCCGTTCCTTCGTGAAAAAACTCGCCGCCGGGGCCCTCGCCGCCGGTTTTTTGCCAAGACAAGCCGCTGCTGCCCGCAAAACCCAAATCATAGATTGGGAAAGGCCACAGCAAAAATTTTCCCCCAACGACAAAATCCGGGTGGCCGGCATCGGCATGGGCATCATGGGTTTCAACAACTGCCGCACCACCGTGAAGGTGCCGGGCGTGGAACTTGTGGCCACCTGCGACCTCTACGATGGCCGCCTCGAACGCTCGAAGGAGGTGTTCGGCAATCAACTCTTCACCACCCGCAGCTACCGGGAAATCCTCGACCGCAAGGACATCGATGCCGTCATCATCGCCACTTCCGACCACTGGCACGACCACATCGCCATCGCCGCCATGCAGGCGGGCAAGGCGGTGTACTGCGAAAAACCGATGGTACAGCACATTGACGAAGGCAAGGCCGTCATCGATGCGCAGAAGAAAACCGGGCGGGTACTGCAAGTGGGCAGCCAGGGCGTGAGTTCCATCACACAAATCAAGGCCCGTGAACTGTTCATGTCGGGTGCCATCGGCCAACTCGTCGCCGCTGAAGGCTGGAACGACCGCCAGTCGGCAAGCGGGGCATGGCAGTACTCCATCCCGACCGATGCCTCGCCGAAGACGGTGGACTGGGAAAATTTTCAGGGCGATGCACCCAGGATGCCCTTCGACGCTACCCGTTTTTTCCGCTGGCGCAACTACCGGGACTACGGCACGGGCGTGGCGGGCGACCTGTTCGTCCACCTGTTTTCGGGTCTGCACAACGTCACCGGGTCGGCAGGGCCGGAGCGCATTTTCGCCAGCGGCGGCCTCCGCTACTGGAAGGACGGTCGGGACGTGCCGGACCTCGTGCTGGCCATGTTCGACTACCCGGAAGCGAAAACGCACCCGGCATTCAACCTGCAACTGCGGGTGAATTTCACCAGCGGCGACGGTGGTGGCCAGAAAACCCGCCTCGTTGGCACCGACGGCGTGATTGAATTGGGCGGGGAAAGTGTCACCGTACACAGGCACAAGGCTCAAAACATCCCCACCTACGGCGGCTGGGACAGTTTCGACACGTTTTCCAGCGCCCAACAGAAGGAGTACGAGGCGTGGTACAAAAACAAATATCCTGCCCTGCCGCCGGTCATGCAGGAGCCTGCCGAGCAGCGCTACCAGGCACCGGAGGGCTACGACGACCACCTCGACCATCACACGAATTTTTACAACGCCATCCGCAACGGCACCACGCCGGTGGAAGATGCCGTGTTCGGATTGCGGGCTGCTGCGCCCTCGCTGGCTGCCAACATGAGTTACTTTGAAGGGAAAATGGTGAAG
>JACRAN010000158.1 GCA_016234735.1 Bacteroidota bacterium
CTGGAGATTTTGGATGAAATGAGCGACGTGGACTTCCTCTTCGTACCCGTCGGTGGTGGCGGATTGAGCGCGGGGATGGGCGTTTATTTCAAGACATTTTCACCCAAAACAAAAGTGGTGGGCGTAGAGCCGGAAGGCGCTCCCGCCATGTTCGAGGCGCTGAAAGCAGGGCATCCCGTCACCCTCGACCGCATTGACCGCTTCGTGGACGGCGCTGCGGTGAAACGGGTCGGCGAGCTGACCTTCGAGTATTGCCGCACCGTCCTCGACGACCTCGTGCTGGTGCCGGAGGGCCGGGTCTGCACCACGATTTTGAAGCTCTACAACGAGGACGCCATCGTGGCCGAACCCGCCGGGGCCTTGAGCATCACGGCGCTGGAAAACTACGCCGAGCAAATCGTCGGCAAGACCGTCGTCTGCGTGGTGTCCGGCAGCAACAACGACATAGACCGGATGCCGGAAATCAAGGAGCGGTCGTTGCAGTACGAGGGATTGAAGCATTATTTCCTCGTCCGTTTTGCGCAGCGACCCGGTGCGTTGAAGGAGTTCGTGAACCACGTCCTCGGCGACACGGACGACATCACCCGCTTCGAGTACATGCAAAAAACGAACAAGGAAACCGGCCCGGCGCTGGTGGGCATCGAGCTGCAAAAGCGCAGCGATTATGAGCAACTTTTGTCGAACATGCGACGATACAACGTGGACTTTACGGAGGTGAATAGGGATGATACGTTGTTTGGGTATTTGGTGTAGCGCCCGTTCGGTCCGCTGGATGAACCACCTCTGTTAGAGCTTCGAAGCTCTAACAGAGGTGGTTCAATAAAAACATGCTAAAACTTTACAAACTCATTGACAACCAATTTCATTACTGGGAAACTTGGGATGAAGATGCAAATAGTGCCATTGTCCATTGGGGCGTTGTTGGGCAAACTGGATTTAACAAGGTAATCAAGTCAGAAACGCTTTCAGATTTCACAAAAGTGGTGCAAGCAGAAATTGATGAAAAGCTGAAAGAAGGGTACAAGGAGTTTGATGAAGCCAACATGGCTTCTTTGGAAATTGAGTATAAAATTGACGGGTTTGGAACTGACCAAGACCTTGACAAGCGCCATAAACTTGAAGAACGGCTCAACGAACTATTAGGATGGACTGGTCTTGGGGAATTGGATGGCGGCAGCATCGGAAGTGGGGCAATGGAGGCTGGCTTTACTGTGGTTGATTTTGACATCGCCCAAAAGGTAATTGAACAAGACTTGAAAAACACGGAATTTGGCGACTACTCAAGGATTTACAGGATGGACGATTAAAACTTCATCAGGCATATTTTCCAAAAAACCAAAAGACATACAGACCTAACCGAGTAAAACCGAAACACTTTTTATGGAAAACTTAGGTCTGTACAACCCACAATTCGAGCACGACGCCTGCGGCATCGGCTTCGTAGCCAATATCAAAGGCAACAAGAACCACCAAACCGTGAGCGATGCGCTGACGGTCTTGGAGAACATGGAGCACCGTGGTGCCTGCGGCTGCGAGGAAAACACGGGCGACGGTGCGGGCATCCTCCTCCAGACCCCGCACGAGTTCTTCTTTGAAGAATGTCAAAAGCTCGGCACGTACTTACCTACTTACGGCAAGTACGGCGTCGGCGTGGTGTTTTTCCCGAAGGAAATCAGGCTGCGGGAAGAGTGCCGGGACATCTTCACCCGTGCCGCCGAGCGGCTGGGGCTGGAGATTTTGTGCTGGCGCAAAGTGCCTGTGAACCCAGATGGGGTAGGGGAGACGGCTCTCTCCGTCGAACCAGAAATCGAGCAGGTTTTTGTTGGCAAACCCGACAGCATCGCCACGCCGGAGGAGTTCGAGCGCAAGCTGTTCGTGCTGCGCAACTACTCGACGCACCTGGCCAAAAACACCGTTCCGAAGGACGAAATCGGCTTTTACCTCGCCTCGCTTTCGCACAAAACCGTCGTTTATAAAGGCCAACTCACCAGCGGCCAAGTGCGCCAATATTTCCCCGACCTCAGCGACAAACGGCTCGTCAGCGCCTTCGGGTTGGTGCATAGCCGCTTTGCAACGAACACCTTCCCCTCGTGGAAGCTGGCGCAACCCTTCCGCTTCATCGCCCACAACGGCGAAATCAACACGCTGCAAGGCAATTTGAACTGGCTGCGCACCAGCGAAAAAGGTTTCAATTCGCCCAACCATTTCACCAAAGAAGAAATGGACCTGCTGCTGCCCATCGTGGACGAGAGCGCCAGCGACTCTGCCTGCCTCGACAACATGATTGAGCTGCTCACCTTCACCGGGCGCTCGCTGCCGCACGTGATGATGATGCTCATCCCCGAAGCCTGGGACGGCGACGACCGCATGGAAAAGCAGCGCCGGGATTTTTACGAGTTCCACGCCTCGATGATGGAGCCTTGGGACGGCCCGGCCTCCATTTCGTTCACCGACGGAAACATCATCGGCGCCACGCTCGACCGCAACGGCCTGCGCCCCAGCCGCTACACCGTCACCCACGACGACCGGGTCATCATGGCCTCGGAGAGCGGGGTGCTGCCCATTGACCCGAAGCTCGTGAAGGAGCACGGTCGCTTGCAGCCGGGCAAGATGTTCGTCGTGGATTTGAGCAAGGGCCGCATCATCAGCGACGAGGAACTGAAGGCCGAAATCTGCGCCCAACAGCCCTACGGCGACTGGCTCGACAAGCATAAAATCCGCATCGAAAACCTGCCACCGCCACGGGTCACGTTCAGCGACCTCGAATCGCCGCAGGTGTTCAAGTACCAAAAACTGTTCGGCTACACGACCGAAGACCTTGACACCGTCATTGCGCCGATGGCGCTCGACGGAAAAGAACCCATCGGCTCGATGGGGACGGACGTGCCGCTCGCCGTTTTGAGCGCCCAGCCGCAGCATTTGAGCAGCTATTTCAAGCAGCTTTTTGCGCAAGTGACCAACCCGCCGATTGACCCGATTCGGGAGCGGATGGTGATGTCGCTGGCGACCTTCGTGGGCAATATCGGCAACCTGCTGGAAGTGACGCCGGAGGTTTGCCACACGGTGGCGCTCAAGCATCCCGTGCTGAAAAACAGCGAGTTGGAGCAAATCCGCAGCATTGACACGGGCAATTTTCAGGCGAAAACCCTCCAGATGTACTTCCGTGCCGATGGACAGCCGGGCAGTCTGAAAAAAGCGCTCGACCGCATCTGCCGCTACGCCGAGGACGCCGTTGCCGACGGCTTCCAAGTGCTCGTGCTGCAAGACCGGGCGGTGGATTCGACCCACGCCGCCATCCCGTCGCTGCTGGCCACCGCTGCCATCCACCACCACCTCATCCGCAAGGGGCAGCGGGGCAAAGTGGGCCTCGTAGTCGAGGCGGGCGACGTGTGGGAAGTCCACCATTTCGCAGCGTTGCTGGCCTTTGGGGCCACGGCCATCAACCCCTACCTCGCCCTTTCGACCATCCGGGACATGAAGAAAAACGGCAGGCTGGAAACCCATCTTTCCGAAGGGCAAATGGAGTACAACTACATCAAGGCGGTGAACGAGGGGCTGCTCAAGGTATTCTCGAAAATGGGCATTTCCACGCTGCAATCGTACCAAGGGGCGCAGATTTTCGAGATTATCGGGCTGCACGGCGACGTGGTGAAACCGTATTTCACCGGAGCCACCAGCCGCATCGGGGGCATGAGGCTGGACGACATCGCACGGGAGGCGCTGGCAAAGCACTACCTCGCTTTTTCCAAAAAAGAAATCCCCGTGGACCGCCTGCCCGTCGGCGGCATTTACCGCTGGAAACGCAAGGGCGAGGTACATCTTTGGAACCCCGCCAGCGTCCACCTGCTGCAACTTTCGACCCGCACGGGCGACTACCCGACCTTCAAAAAATACTCGAAAGTCATCAACGAACAAAGCGAGCGGGCGGTCACATTGCGCAGCCTGTTTGAGTTCAAAAAGCTACGCCCGTCCATTCCCATCGAGGAGGTCGAACCCGCCGAGGGCATTTATCGGCGCTTCGCAACGGGTGCCATGTCCTTCGGCAGCATCTCGTGGGAGGCGCACACGACCTTGGCCGTCGCCATGAACCGGCTGGGCGGGAAGAGCAACACGGGGGAAGGCGGGGAAGACGAGAGGCGTTATTTGGAAATTGAGAAATTGAGAAATTATGAAATTGGGGGGTTGGGAAATTCAGGGAACGGGTCTAACGGGGTCGCTCAATTCCCCAATTCCCTAATTTCCAATTTCAAGCCCGGCGATAGTATGCGCAGCGCCATCAAGCAAGTTGCCTCTGGCAGATTTGGTGTGACCAGCCTGTATTTGACCGAGGCCGACGAACTCCAAATCAAAATGGCGCAGGGCGCAAAACCCGGCGAGGGCGGCCAGCTCCCCGGCCACAAGGTGGACGAGTGGATTGGAAAGGTGCGCCACTCGACGCCGGGCGTGGGGCTGATTTCGCCGCCGCCGCACCACGATATTTACTCCATCGAGGATTTGGCGCAGTTGATTTTTGACCTGAAAAACGCCAACCGCAGCGCCCGCATCAACGTGAAATTGGTGTCGAAGGCGGGCGTGGGCACCATTGCCGCAGGCGTTGCGAAAGCAAAGGCCGACGTCATCCTCATCAGCGGTCACGACGGCGGTACGGGCGCATCTCCCATGAGCAGCATCCGCCATGCGGGCCTGCCGTGGGAACTTGGTTTGGCGGAAACGCACCAGACTTTGGTGAAAAACAAGCTCCGCAGCCGGGTGGTCGTGCAGGCAGATGGGCAGATGAAAACGGGCCGAGACATCGCCATCGCCACCCTGCTCGGTGCCGAGGAATGGGGCGCTGCCACGGCGGCGCTCGTGGTGGAGGGTTGCATTTTGATGCGGAAATGCCACCTGAACACTTGCCCCGTCGGCGTGGCGACCCAAGACCCGGAGCTTCGCAAGCGCTTCAACGGCGACCCGGAACATGTGGTGAATTTCTTCAAATTCCTCACCGAGGAACTGCGGGAAATCATGGCGGATTTGGGCTTTAGGACGGTGGAAGAAATGGTCGGGCAAACGGAATATCTGGGAATTAGGAATTGGGAATTGGGAATTGATGGCCCGGCCAATTCCCAATTCCCAATTCCCAATTTCAAACAAAAAGGGCTGGATTTGTCGCCGATTTTGTACCGAGAGCCTGCTGACGCAAGCATTGGTTTGTACAAACAAGAAGAGCAAGACCACGGCCTCGCTGGGGTTTTGGATTGGAAACTTTTGGCTGCTGCGCAACCTGCATTGGAGGCCAAAACGCCCGTGGTTGCTGAGTTTTCAGTGATAAACACCGACCGCACCATCGGGGCGATTTTGTCCAATGAAATCACGAAGAAATACCGTGGCGAGGGTTTGCCGGACGGCACGATTCACTTCAAATTCAAGGGCACGGCGGGGCAGAGCTTCGGGGCGTTCAACACCCGTGGCGTGACGCTGGAACTGGAGGGCGGCGCCAACGACTATTTCGGCAAGGGACTGAGCGGTGCACGGCTCATTGTTTATCCCGACCGCACGGCCAGCTTCACGCCGGAGGAGAACAGCATCATCGGCAACGTGGCGTTTTACGGCGCTACGGCGGGCGAGGCGTTCATCCGGGGCAAGGCGGGCGAGCGTTTTTGCGTCCGCAATTCCGGCGCAAACGTGGTGGTGGAGGGCATCGGCGACCACGGCTGCGAGTACATGACGGGGGGCCGGGCGGTCATCCTCGGCGGCACGGGTCGGAATTTCGGGGCGGGCATGAGCGGCGGCATCGCCTACGTCTGGGACGTGGCTGGTGGCTTCGCCCAAAACTGCAACCCCGAAATGATTGACCTCGACCCGCTGGATGAGGCGGATGCTGCTGAGTTGCGCAGCTTGGTGCAGCAGCATTTCGACCTGACGGGCAGCACGGTGGCGAGGTTCGTTTTGAGCGATTTCGAGAACGAGGTGGGAAGGTTCGTGAAGGTGTTTCCGAAGGATTATAAAAGGGCGCTGAGGCGGGAAATTGGGAAATTGGAAATTGGGAAATTGTAGGCGGGAAACCGTATTTTTGCACAAATAACTGTCAAATGCAAGTATCTGCTAATCTTCATCCATACTGGCTTTTGCTCAAGGATTTGAATTTGGAGCAAAAGCTGTCGCTGATTGAGTTGTTGGTGCAGTCGGTCAAAACCGCTACCGTTGCTCCGAAAAAAAATGGGAAAAAAGAACCCGAAAAGCCCAAAGATGATTGGGTTTACAAGTATTATGGGAGTTGGAAAGACTTCCCAGAAACAGCGGAGGAAATGATTTCACTCATTGAAGGCTCACGCACGATGGGTAGGGAAATCGAAGCATTATGAAATACCTGCTCGATACCAATATCATCATTTTCTACTTTTTTTTTGAAACGAAGCACAGCATAAAGCATGGTTCTACCACATATCATCCGACAGCATTTCAACGACCTAACCGACCTCTGCGAGCGGTTTGGGGTTGAAAAACTGTACGCATTCGGCTCGGTGCTGACCACTCGTTTCAACCGAAAAACCAGCGACCTTGACCTGATGGTTTTCATGCAAACGATGCCGCCCATCGAACGGGGCGAAAACCTGATAGCCCTGTGGGATGCGCTGGAAAAACTGTTCGGCAGGAAAGTGGATTTGCTGACCGACCAGCCCATCAAAAACCCATACTTGCGGAAAAGCGTCGAAAGCACCAAGCAACTGATTTATGACCGAATAAGCGAAAAAGTACCTGTCTGAATGTCAAAACGAATTTGACGACTCAATAATCTTGCGTGAGTAAATTCGATAAAATACTGTCTGGTGTCAAGAATCAAAACCCTATTAACTTTCTTTTAGAGGAAGGGTATGACATTGAATGGATAAAAGAGGAAATATTCATAACATTCAAACCGTACTTTCAAAATTTGGATAGACTTGAGAGCTTTGCAATGGATATGATGGTTCCAGATTGGATTGAATTTTTGAATGTCAAAGTTTTTGACCATGATTCTGAGAAGTTAATTGGGCAAATTATTGGACGATTTAATTCTGCAAAATTAATTGATGCTGAGGCCACGTTTGGAGTTTACAGCCAACAGATTGGTTACCAAACAGAAGCAGGAAACAAGTTTTGGAGTTTTTTGAATTTAGAATTTGATAAATCGTCTTTAGAAATAGATGAATTTGCTCAAGCTACAATGAGGGACATTGCTGGTATTGTCGAGGGTTTAATGAAGAATTTCTTGGTTGAAACATTAGCCATTGACAGAATTATTAGAGGGAAGATTGTCGAAATTGAAGAAATTAGGTTGTTAGAATTGGGGGTAATCGTTGATGAAATTTGTACCCAATGCCCGTATGGACAAATTTTCAAAATACAACCTGAAGGCTTGAGAGTCTCTGATTGGAGGAATATAGCAGCCCACCATAATTTTAGCGTTCTACAGACGGGAGAAATTCTTTGTGAATATGGACCAAAAACAGACAGGAAAGAATTTGTGATTAATAGAAAAGACTTATTTGAAAGAGTTCGAAGAATTTATCATGTATTGCAGATAATCAATTTATCGCACAAGTTTTTTGCCTATGATAACATGGATGAAATTTACAGCTCAATTCCGAGTAATCAAATCGGGAATATGCGACAAGAAACTGGCTTCATGGTTTTTGCGACTGGCGTATCTGGCCAAGGATTCGATATCGTCAACTTTGAGTGCGAGGATATGAATCATGTTTTTATGGTTATTCAAGACAAGACAAATGAAAACCCTGTGAAAAGGGGAATACATGCGTCACAATTAAGTTATGGGCTTTGGGCAGTATTTGAAAGTGAAACAGCAACTGTCGAATATAGAACCAAAACTGGGGTAATTTTTTTAAAAGCAACTGCCTCAAAGCACATTTGCCAGCAAATAAAGTCAGGTGAAAAGGAACTTTCATTTCTTGCTCAAAATATAAAAATTGAATTGCCAAATGACCCTGTTGTAGAATAAAAATATCTTCTGCCGCCCAACCACATCCTCACCAAATTATCCGCCACCCCCATCAACCCTTATCAACCATATCAACCTTTATCAACCCGCATCCAATGGGCAAACCAACCGGATTCTTAGAAAATACCCGCCAGCTTCCCGCCAAGGAAGCCGTGGAAAACAGGCTGCAACATTACAGCGAGTTCGTGCAGCAGTACAGCGCCGCCGACCTGAACCAGCAGGCCAGCCGCTGCATGGACTGTGGCATCCCGTTCTGCCACAGCGGCTGCCCGCTCGGCAATGTCATCCCGGAGTTCAACGACGCCGTCTATCGGGGGCAGTTTGGGGAGGCTTACGAGATACTCGCCAGCACGAACAATTTCCCGGAGTTCACGGGGCGCATCTGTCCGGCGCCGTGCGAGAGCGCCTGCGTGCTGGGCATCAACCAGCCGCCCGTGGCCATCGAGGAAATCGAGCGGCACATCGTCGAAATCGCCTTCGAGCGGGGGCATGTGCAGGCCCGGACGCATATTGCCCGCACGGGCAAAAAGGTCGCCGTGGTAGGCTCCGGCCCGGCGGGTTTGGCAGCCGCTGCGCAACTCAATAGCGCCGGCCACCTCGTCACCGTCTTCGAGCGGGACGACGCACCCGGCGGGCTGCTCCGCTACGGCATCCCCGATTTCAAGCTGGAAAAGTGGGTGATTGACCGCCGAATCCAGCTCATGGAGGAGGAGGGCGTGGTGTTCCGCTGCAATGCCGAGGTCGGCAAAAACGTCCCCGTCGGCGACCTGCTGCGGGAGTTCCATGCCATCGTGCTGGCGGGCGGCTCCACCATTCCGAGGGACTTGACCGTGCCCGGCCGGGAACTGGATGGCGTCCATTTTGCGATGGATTTTTTGAAACAACAGAACAAACGTGTTGGGGGAAAATCAACCCTCATCAACCCTCATCAACCCTCATCAACCGAAATTTTGGCGACAGCCAAAAACGTCGTCGTCATCGGCGGGGGCGACACGGGCAGCGACTGCGTGGGCACTTCCAACCGACAGGGAGCAGCCTCCGTCACGCAGCTCGAACTGATGCCAACGCCCCCGATGGAGCGCACTCCGAACATGCCCTGGCCGACCTACCCCATGATTTACAAGACCACGACCTCGCACGAGGAGGGCTGCGAGCGGCAGTTTGCCATTTTGACGAAAGCCTTTTTGGGCGACGGAAACGGCAAGCTGAGGGCGCTGCAAGTCGTTGATATTCAATGGACTGGCGCAAAGGATGGCCGCCCGGCGGGCTTCGCGGAAGTGCCCGGCTCGGAGCGGGAAATCCCTTGCCAACTGGCACTGCTGGCGATGGGCTTCCTTTATCCGCAAAAAGAAGGCTTGCTCGACCAGCTCGGCGTGGAAACCACGGGCGTCGGCAATGTGCGGGCCTCGGAGCGCACGTACCAGACCACGATTTCCAAGGTATTTGCCGCAGGCGATATGCGGCGTGGGCAGTCGCTCGTCGTCTGGGCCATCAGCGAGGGGCGGGAGTGCGCCCGCAAGGTGGACGAGTACCTGATGGGGAGTTCGCTGCTGGAGACGAAGGATGCGGCGGTGGTGGGATTTACGATTTAGCGAGTGACGATTTACGATTGTTGGAGTTGTTGGTCATTGCCAAATTTTGATTCAAAAATAGCCTTGAACTCCTTTTCATTCACGACATTGACCTTCGGGAAAAGCAGTTTTTTGAGCACCTGAAAATGTCGGTCATTGGTGACAAGATAATCCGAATTTGCAGCAATGGCGCAGTCCACGAATTTTTCATCGTCCTCGTCCTTGGGGATTAATTGCCAGAAATAATACTTGTGGATGAGCTGCAAATTGGGCAAGATTTCGAGCGCAGAAAGGAAAAGTTCGGCGGTTTCACCATCGTAATAGGAAGCCAGCACCTCACTGTATTCGTCCAAAACATCCGTCGTAACGCAAAGTGTTATTTGACCATTTTCCAATGCCTGACGAATCCAGTAGTTTTTCGAGCGGCGGTAAACGGCATTCAGAATGATATTTGTGTCAATAACCACTTTCATGGTTTAGGCGGGATTTTGATGCTCGGTTGCCTGTTTTTTGCTCCGATAAGTAGTCCGCCGATGTTCGCTTGAAGCCTTGTCTATTTCCTTTTTTGTCAAACCCTTTTTGTGGACGGCGGCCTCTACATGTTCATCCAATATTTTGAACCGGAATGTAATCAAAAGCTGGCGCAATTCCTCCACCTGCGCTTCGGTCAGCCCCTGCGAAA
Source organism: Bacteroidota bacterium (assembly GCA_016234735.1). Taxonomy (GTDB): domain Bacteria; phylum Bacteroidota; class Bacteroidia; order Chitinophagales; family Saprospiraceae; genus UBA6168. The sequence goes on from JACRAN010000158.1 coordinate 10,235, forward strand.
AGAGCTTGAGTATCTCAATTTGTGCTGGATTGTACGGCGGTTGAAGTATCGTTTGCATTTGCTACTTTTTTACAAAGTTAAGGCTTGTTGCCCATATTTTCCCGGTTTCTAAATCCCATCAAAATTCCCCCAATCCGCTCCGTTTCTATCAAAAAACCATCGTGACCATACGCCGACGCAAGTTCCACAAATTCCGCCTGCGGCAAATGCGCCGCCAGGAACCGCTGCTCCGACGACGGAATCAGTAAATCTGAATCAATGGCAAGCACCAATGCGGGCACACCCATTTGCGCCAGCGCCGCAGCTGCCCCGCCCCGCCCCCGCCCAACGTGGTGTGAGTCCAGCGCTTTTGATAAAAACCAGTAGCACTGCGCATAAAAACGCTGCTCCAGCTTCTTACCCTGGTGCTGGATGTACCCGGCGGCTTTCAAATCATTCATTTTATCGTCGGCGTCCGTCTGCCCATTTTGGTATGCCTGGAAAGTCCGGTACGTCACCAGCCCAAAACCCCTTGCCGCCCGCATCCCGGCAGCGCCGCCCGTGTCGCTGTCTTCGTAAAACGTGGGGTCGGCCTGCATGGCCATGCGCTGCGCCTCGTGGATGGCGATGGCCCAGGCGGTCTCCCGTGCGCTCGTCACCAGCAGCGCCATTTTTTTGATCCGCTGGCGCAACAGGTAGGCCATTTCCAGCACCTGGTGCCCCCCGCACGAGCCACCGATGCAGAGCGCAATCTCCTGAATATCAAGGTGTTTGCGGAGCAAATCATGCACCGCTGCCCAGTCCCGAACCGTCACCAACGGGAAGTCCAAACCGTAAGCCTTGCCCGTCGCCGGATTGATGCTGCGAGGCCCCGTGGAGCCGTAGCACGACCCGATGATGTTGGCGCAGACGATGAAATAACGCTCCGGGTCAAAGACGTTGCCCGGCCCGAACAGCCCCGACCACCAGTCCGCCACGTTGGAGTTGGCGGTGAGCGCATGGCAGACCCAGATGACGTTGTTGCGCTCGGCGTTCAAGGTGCCGTAGGTGTGGTAGGCAATGGTCAGTTCTGGCAAGATGCCGCCCGCTTCCAGCGGGAAGGGTTGGGGATGGTGGTAAAATTGCAGGTTGGGGATTTCGACGGGAACTTTATAGGTAATTTGCTGCATAGTATTTACAAAACGCTCATTTTCAAGGCATTGTCAATATCCGCCACAATATCGTCAATATGCTCCAAACCCACTGACACCCGCACCAGGCTGTTCGTGATGCCCACGTCCTGACGGGCTTCCTCGGTCAGCTTGGCGTGGGTGGTGCTGGCCGGGTGCGTGACGATGCTGCGGGTATCGCCGAGGTTGGCGGAGAGCGAGCACATTTTCACGGCGTTCAAAAAACGGCGGCCCTGCTCCAGCCCGCCTCGTATCTCAAATGCCACGATGCCGCCGCCTTTTTTCATTTGTCGCTTCGCAATGGCGCACATGGGATGCGAGTCGAGGAAGGGGTAAATGGCCCGTGCCACCTGCCCGTTTTGCTCCAAAAATTGCGCAAGCAAAAGGGCGCTCTCGCAATGCCGGTCCATACGCACGGCCAGTGTTTCGAGGCTCTTCGACAGCACCCAGGCGTTGAACGGCGAGAGCGACGGGCCGGTGCTGCGGCAGAGTTTTTTCACCTCGGCAATCATCGCCTTGTTGCCTGCCACCACACCGCCTAACACTCGCCCTTGCCCGTCAATCCATTTGGTAGCGGAGTGCGAAATGAGGTCGGCCCCGAACTGGGCGGGCTGTTGCAGATAGGGCGTTGCGAAGCAGTTGTCTATGTTGAAAATCAACGAGTTGCGTTTGCAAAACTGCCCGGTGAAGGCGAGGTCAATCACATCCAAACCGGGGTTGGAAGGCGTTTCCAGGAACAGCATTTTGGTATTTGGCTTCACCAAATCTTGCCATTTTTTGGTGTCCGTCGGCAGCCAATCGAAGCTGATGCCCCACTTGGGCAGGTACTGCGTGAGGATGGTGTAGCTCGACCCGAAGACCGCCTTCGAGGCCAGCAGGTGGTCGCCCGATTTCAGGAAGGCGAGGAACGAGGCGAAGACCGCCGCCATGCCCGTCGCCGTGGCCACGGCGTCCTCCACGCTTTCGAGCAGCGCCATTTTCTCCTCGAACTCCCGCACGCTGGGGTTGGTGAAACGGCTGTAAATATTGCCTTCCTGCTCGTCGGCGAACATGGCCCGCATCTGCTCGGCATCGTCGAAGACGAAGCTGCTGGTGGGGAAAATGGGGGTGCTGTGCTCCCGGTGCTGGGTGCGGTCGGTCTGGGTTCGGATGGCCTGGGTTTCGAAGTGCATCGGATGTTTTTTTTGCCCGCTTGGCTTGTTCCGAGGCTTCCCTTTTTGGAGGATTGGACTGCGGATTGAGCGGATTTGGCGGATGAAAACGGATTTTTTTTAAGATTTGGGGCGCTTTAGTTTTTTGTGCTCGTTGGAGAAATATTTGCGGGAAATTTCGGGTTCCAAGCCAAAATTCAGCACAAACCCTACTTCGATTGTGGTTGCCCGGAGATAATTGCGGAGCTGAATTTCATGCTCTGCGTGGATGGTTTCACAGGCTTTCAGTTCAAGTATGACAAGGTTGTTCACAATCAAATCGGTGAAATATTCGCCGACGCCTCGCCCTTTGTAGTAAACATTGAATCTGTTGTGTAGTCACCTCAAATCCTCTATCCTGAAGCTCGAAGAAAAGGGCATTTTGATAAACACGCTCCAAAAACCCGTACCCAAGTTCATTGTAAACTTCATAAAAAGCAGCCAAAATCTGGTCGGTCAGTTCTTTGTGCAGTAACATAGTATGAGTGTTTTAAATGGTGAAAAATCCGTTTTGCCCATGACCGCCGAAGGCAATCCAAAATCCGTTTTCATCCGCCAAATCCGCTCAATCCGCAGTCCAATCCTATCTAGCGGGAAGTCATTCAATCACATAATCCCAGCTAATCTCCACCGCCTTCTCCAGCATCCTCGCCACCGAGCAGTATTTTTCGACGGACATGCCGATGGCCTTCGCCACTTTTTCCTCGTCCAAATCACCCTTCAAAATGAACTGCATGTGTATTTTTTTGAAAACAGCGGGCACCTCGCCCGTGTCCCGTTCTCCGTGTACCTCCACCCGAATATCGTCGAGCGGTTGCCGCATTTTTTTCAAAAGCGAAACCACGTCAATGCTGCTGCACCCGGCGAGGCTCATCAGCAGGAGTTGCATGGGGCGCACGCCCTTGCCCTCGCCGCCCACGTCGGGGCTGCCGTCAATGCTTACCGTGTTGCCGTCGTCGTTTTTTGCCTCGAAATGGACGGCGGAGTTGAGGCGTTGGAGTGTGATGTGCATGAATGTTTTATTATTTCATAGCCCGATTTTTAGGAAACAAGCTCTGTTAGAGTTCCGGAACTCTAACAGAGCTTGTTTCCTAAAAATCTGGCGTGATTTTGGGCAAATGAAGCGATTCGTCAAGAATCAAGCCCCTGCCAGCCGCTCCGCCACGCCCACGCTCCCTTCAAAATCGAACCCCGCCAGCACCTCCCCGAACTTCCGCCGGATGTCGTAGAGGCAGAGGTTGCCGATGCTGCCCTCGTGCGTGTGGCTGATTTCGCCCTCGAACTGGAACGTGCCATTTTCCACTTGCTGCGCAACTTGGCGGTATGCCTCCCGGAACGGAACACCCTCCAGCACGAGGCGGTTCACCACCTCCACCGTGAACAGGTAGCGGTATTTTTCATCGCCCAAAATATGCTCGTTCACCTCGAACTGCGGGATGCTCAAAATGGCCAGGCGCAGGCAGTTTTTTAGTTCTTCGAGGGCGGGAAAAACAGTTTCCTTCAAAACCTGAAAATCCCGGTGGTAGCCGCTCGTGAGGTTGGCGGTCACGGCGGACACCTGTTGTGGCAGCGCCTGCATCCGGCTGCAACGGCCACGAATCAGCTCGAAAACATCGGGGTTTTTCTTGTGCGGCATGATGCTGCTGCCAGTTGTGAACTCGGCTGGGAGCTTCAAAAAGCCGAAGTTTTGGCTGTTGAAAAGGCACACGTCGGCGGCAAATTTACCGAGGGTGGCGGCCAGCCCCGCCATTGCGAAGCTGAGGAACTGCTCCGACTTGCCCCGACCCATCTGGGCATGCAACACGTTGTAATTCAGGTCTTTAAATCCCAACAACTGCGTCGTCATTCGGCGGTCGAGGGGGAACGAACTGCCGTAGCCCGCCGCCGAGCCGAGCGGGTTTTGGTTGATGATGTCAAAAACGGACTGCCACAGCCGCAGGTCGTCCGCCAGCGACTCGGCATGGGCGCTGAACCACAGCCCGAACGACGACACCATCGCCACCTGCGTGTGCGTGTAGCCGGGCATCGGCACGTCCTCGTGCGCCGTCGCCTGTGCCATCAGCACCTCGAACAGCTCACCGACCAGCCCCGTGATTTCTTGGATTTCAGAGCGGAAAAAAAGTCGCAGGTCCACCAGCACCTGGTCGTTGCGGCTGCGCCCGGCGTGTATCTTCTTGCCCACATCGCCGAGCGAGCGGGTGAGCAGCAGTTCCACCTGCGAATGTACGTCCTCCACCCCCGGTTCGATGGCGAACCCGCCCGCCTCGATTTGCCCCAAAATTGCCCGTCGGGCAGGCTGCAAAACGGCCAGTTCGGCTGCCGTCAGCAGCCCGATGGAGGCCAGCATTTCGATGTGCGCCAAGGTGCCCAGCACGTCGAAACGGGCAAGCCGGAGGTCGAGGACGTTGTCTTGGCCGATGGTGAATTTTTCAACTAAGTCGTTGACTGTCTGTGTGTTAGACCAGAGTTTCATGGTTTGGTTGATAAGGGTTGATAAGAGGTTGATGATGGTTGATAGGGCCACAGGGTATTTGTCAGGCGCATATCAATTTTTATAAACCTACTATCAACTTTTTATAAACATTAATTCCTTCCTCAATCTCTCGCAGCCACACAAACTCATCCGCCGTGTGCGACCGTGCGCTCTCCCCAGGCCCGATTTTCAGCGTCGGAAATGGCATCAGCGCCGCATCGGAGAGGGTGGGGGAGCCGTAGCTGCGCAGCCCCAGCGCCTCGCCCCTGCGCACCAGCGGGTGGCCGGTCGGGATGCTCGACGAGTTCAGCCGGAACGACCTTGCCCGTAGCTCGGAGCGCAGGTTTTTTTGCAAAATGGCGAACACCTCCTCGTTCGTGTAGTGCTCGTTGGTGCGGATGTCAAGCACGAAGCGGCAGCGGTCCGGCACGACGTTGTGCTGCGTGCCCGCCTCGATTTGCGTCACCGTAATTTTCACCGGGCCGAGCAGGTCGGAGACCTTTTCAAACTGGTAGCTTCGCAAAAACTGGATGTCCTGCAAGGCTGTGTAAATGGCATTTTCGCCCTCGTCCCGTGCGGCGTGGCCGGACTTTCCGTGGGCGGTGGCGTCCACCACGAGCAGGCCTTTTTCGGCCACGGCCATCTGCATCCCCGTCGGCTCGCCGATGATGCCTGCGCCCATCTGCCCAAGTTCAGGCAGCACCATCGCAACGCCTTGATTTCCAGATACTTCCTCCTCCGCTGCACCGAGGAAAACGAGGTTCCAGGGCAGGTTTTTCACTTCGTAAAAATGCGCAAAAACCGCCGCCAGCGACACCAGCGAAGCCCCGGCGTCGCTGGTGCCAAGGCCGTACAATTTGCCGTCCTCGACCACTGGCCCGAAGGGGTCACGCTGCCAGCCTGCCACAGGCCGCACGGTGTCGTGGTGGGAGCAGAGGAGCAGGGTAGGGCGGTCGGGCTCCCAGTGCTTTGACCTCGCCCAGACGTTGTTGCCCGTGCGCTGCGTGGGTATGCTTTTTTGGTGAAAAAACGCCGCCAGCAGGTCAGCGGTCGCCCCTTCCTCCCTCGAAAACGAGGAGGTGGCGATGAGCTGCTTGAGCAGGTTGATGGCTTCGGTTTTTATCACTTTGGCTATAAAATTTGTGGCAACGAGGTGACATCTTTTGCCTATTCAATATTTCAGTTTTCAGCAAAATTTAAAAGGCAAAAGGTGTCATCTCATAAGTGCCTGCTGATGAGATGACACCTTTTCGCCTTCAAAAAACCGTTATGATTCAGGCCCGGAGCGGGCGAAAAGATGTCACCTCAAAATGGCTTCGGTTTGCAATAAAATTTGAGTCCCTTTTTGTCCAGAAATCCCCTCCACACCGCACACCCACACCTCCTCCACACCTCCATTTTTTGCAGCAAAAGCATTGTCCAACTTCGGCACCATGCCCTCGCTGATGACACCCGATGCCCGGTACTGCTCGTAAGTCTCGGTATCCAGCGAAGGCAGCACGGAATCATCGTCCGTGGGGTCGAGCAGGACGCCGTTTTTCTCGAAGCAAAACAGCAGCTTCACCTCGAAGTTTTTCGACAGCGAAACGGCCAGCATCCGGGCGATGGTATCGGCGTTGGTGTTCAATAGTTGGCCGTTTCCGTCGTGGGTGATGGGGCTAAAAACAGGTATCAAATTATTTTCTAAAAAACTGATAATCAACGGGTTGTTGACGGTTTCGACATCGCCGACGAAGCCGTAGTCTATTGCGCCGGCGCCCCGTTTTTTTGCCAAAATGGCGTTCCCGTCCGCCCCGCTCAGGCCGATGGCGTTGCAGCCCAGCGCCTGTAATTTGGCCACCACCGCCTTGTTCAGCAGCCCGGCATAGACCATCGTCACCACCTCCAGCGTAGCGGCGTCGGTGATGCGGCGGCCCTCCACCATTTGTGGTTCAATGCCGAGCCGGCGGCTGATTTCGCTGCCCTTTTTGCCGCCGCCGTGTACGAGGATTTTTGCTCCCGCAATGTTGGCGAAAGCCGAAAGCGCCGAACCGAGTTGGGTGTCGTCGTCGAGCAGCTTGCCGCCGATTTTCAATATGGTCAACTTTTGCATAAACGCTTGTCTATCAATTTCTTAATTTCTAATTTCTCAATTTCAATACCTCCTCCAACACCGCTTGCGCCGCAAACTCCCGGTTCTTCGCCTGCTCAAAAATCAGGCAGCGGGGGCCGTCCAGCACGGCATCGGCCACCACCACGTTTCGCCGGACGGGGAGGCAGTGCATGAAACGGGCATCGTTCGTGAGCGCCATTTTTTCAGGCGTCACCATCCAGTTTTTTGTTGGGGAAATGATTTGGCCGTAGTCCGAGAACGACGACCAGTTTTTGGCGTAAATGAAATCTGCGCCCTCGAACGCCCGCCGCTGGTCATGTTCAACTTGGACATTATCAACGAATTGCGGAGCAAGTTCGGCGCCCGGCGGGTGCGTCACGACGAGTTCCACGTCCTGGGTTTTCATCCATTCCACGAAGGAATTCGGCACGGCCTGCGGCAATGCCCGGACGTGGGGCGCCCAGGTCAGCACCACTTTCGGGCGGGCTTTGGGCTTAAATTCCTCCATCGTCACCGCATCGGCCAGTGACTGGAGCGGGTGCAGCGTCGCCGATTCGAGGCTGATGACTGGCACGGTGGCGTATTTTTGGAACTGGTTCAGCACGACCTCGGCGTAGTCCCAGTCACGGTCTTTCAGCGTCGGGAAGGAGCGGATGCCAATCACGTCGGCGTACTGGCTGATGACGCCCGCCGCCTCCCGCACGTGCTCGGCCTTGTCGCCGTCCATCACCGTGCCGTCCTCGAACTCGATTTTCCAGCCCGCATCGGCGTTCATCGTGATGACGTTCATGCCGAGGTTCTGCGCCGCCTTTTCGGTGCTCAGGCGGGTGCGGAGGCTGGGGTTGAAGAAGAGCAAGACTAACGATTTACGATTTACGAATGACGATTTACGATTGGGGCCTCGCTTGATTTCCAAGGCCCGTTGGATGAGGGCGTCGGGGTCGGGGACGTCGGTTATGCTGGTGAAATGCTGCATTATTTTATTGATAATCAAAGTTTTAGATTGGGTTAAACGTCGGCGAGGTTTTGAACCTCGCCGACGTTGGGGCAATTAAACTGCAACCGAAACCGCCTCCAAGCACGCCTTGAACGCCTCCGAAAACTCCTCCACCTCCGCATCGCTCACGCAAAGTGGCGGCAGTAGGCGCACCGTGTTTTTGTTCGACGACGAGCCGGTGAACACGCCGAACCCCTCCATCAATTTTTTGCGGAACGGCGCTGCCGGAAACTCGAACTCCACGCCGAGCATTAGCCCACGTCCCCGGATTTCACGGATGCTGTCCAAGCCTTGCAACTCGGCTTTCAGGTGCTCGCCCTGTGCGGCTGCGTTTTGGATAAGTTGTTCATTTTCAATCACTTCCAACACGCCCAGCGCCGCTGCGCAAGCCATGTGCGTACCGCCAAACGTAGTGCCCAACAGCCCATGCCGTGCCTTGAATTTGGGTGAAATGATGACCCCGCCGATGGGGAAACCGTTGCCCATGCCCTTGGCGATGGTGATGAGGTCGGGCCGGATGCCAGCGCGCTGGTGGGCGAAGAAGCGGCCCGTGCGCCCGTAGCCGGATTGGATTTCGTCCAAAACCAAGCAAGTCCCGTGCGCTTCGCAAAGTGCTTGAAGCCCTTTCAAAAATCCGTCGGTCAGCACATTGATGCCGCCGATGCCCTGGATTCCCTCGATGACGACCGCTGTCACGTCGCCATTTGCCAGTGCTTTTTCGACGGCTTCGAGGTCTTCCAATTCCAAGTATTCGACCTCGAAACCGTGGGTGATGGGTGCTTGGATGCTGGCATCGTCGGTGATGTTGACGGCGGCGGCGGTGCGCCCGTGGAAGCCTTTGCCGAAGGCAACGACCTTCGTGCGGCCGTTCTGGAAGCTCACCAATTTCAGCGCATTTTCGATGGCCTCTGCCCCGCTGTTTACCATAAACAATTGATAATCAGCGTATCCCGATAGTTCGCCGAGCTTTGCCGCCAGTACCTCCCGCAGTTCGTTCTCGACGAAATTGGAGTAAAAGGCGATTTTGTCCATCTGGTCTTTCACCCGTTTCAGGAAATGCGGGTGCGAGTGGCCGATGGAAACGACGGCGTGGCCCCCGTAAAAATCGAGGTAGCGCCTGCCGTGCTGGTCATAGACGTGGCAGCCGTGGCTGCGCTGAATGTCAATGGGGAAAAGTGGATAGACATCGAAAAGGGTCATTGCTGTGATTGTTGAATTGTTGAAATTGCCTGCCTGTCGGCAGACAGGTTTGATTGTTAAAATGCCGCTGCTTTCAAGCCCAACCCGGTCGTTTCTGGCAACCCGAACATCAGATTCATGTTCTGCACTGCTTGCCCAGATGCGCCTTTCAGCAGGTTGTCTATCAAGCTGATTACCAATATCTTATCCTCGTGCTTTTCCAAATAAACCAAGCATTTGTTGGTGTTAACCACTTGCTTGAGCGAGGGGTTTTCATCGGCTATTTTGGTAAATGGGGCGTTGGCGTAAAATGTTCGGTACAGGTCATTCAGTTGGATTTCGGTCGCTTCGCAACGGGTGTACGCACTGGCGAAAATGCCCCTCGTGAAGTCGCCCCGCACGGGCAGGAAGTTCACGGCGTGGCCAAAACCCGGCTGCAATTGGCGCAGGCTCTGCCTGATTTCGCCGAGGTGCTGGTGGTCAAAAGGCTTGTAGATGCTCAGGTTGTTGCTGCGCCAACTGAAATGCGTCGCGTCCGTTGGCTGCTGCCCCGCCCCGGTGGAGCCGGTGATGGCGTGGGCGTGGACCTCATCCGTCAGCAATCCCTCGGCGGCCAGCGGCAGCAGCGCCAACTGTATCGCCGTTGCGAAGCAGCCGGGGTTGGCGATTTCTTGCGCTCCGCAAATGGCGGTGCGGTTCAGTTCCGGCAGGCCGTAAACGAAGTCGTTGCCGGGGCACTGGAGCCGGAAATCATGGCTCAAGTCAATGATTTTCAGCGAGTTGGAGAATTGGTTTTTCTCCAAAAAAGCTTTCGACTCGCCGTGGCCTGAGCAGAGGAACAGCACGTCCGGTTCTGCTGGCACCTCGGCTGTGAAGCGCAGGTCGGTGTCCCCCACGAGGTCGTCATGGACGCTGGACACGGGCTTGCCCGCCGAGCTGCGGCTCTGCACGAAGGCGATTTCCGCCGCCGGGTGGTGCAGCAGGAGGCGGATGAGTTCCCCCGCTGTGTAGCCTGCGCCGCCGATGATGCCTGCTTTTAGCATGGTTGATGATGGTTGATAAAAAGTTGATGAGGGTTGATGGGAGTCGCAGGGCTTTTATCAACCCTCATCAACCGTTGTATTTTCAACTGGTTCCCCAGTATCTTCGTGAACCCCTTCACATCGTCGCCCGACCAGCCGTTGTTCATCTCGCCGTACCTGCCCGCCTCGCTCTGCATGAGGTCAAAATCGGACTTAACTCCCTGTAATTCAAAGCGATAGGGCAGGAGCTTTACGAACACCTCGCCCGTTACCGACTCCTGCGTGGAGGCCAGGAACGCCTCGATGTTTCGCATCACCGGGTCGAGGAAAAGCGCCTCGTGGAGCATCATGCCGTACCAGTTGGCGAGCTGTTCCTTCCAGTATTGCTGCCATTTTACGAGGGTGTGTTTCTCCAAAAGATGGTGCGCCTTGATGATGATGAGCGGTGCCGCCGCCTCAAAACCCACCCTGCCTTTTATGCCGATGATGGTGTCGCCCACATGCACGTCCCGACCGATGGCGTAGGGTGCAGCGAGCGCCTGCAAGGCTTGAATGGCCTCCACCGGGTGCTCGAAAAGCTGCCCGTTGACGCCAGTCAGTTCGCCTCTTTCAAAAGTCAAACTAATGTCAATCGGCTCATTTTCAGTCAATTGCGTGGGCCAAGCGCTCTCCGGCAGGGGCAAATGCGAGGTCAGCGTTTCCGCCCCACCCACGCTGGTGCCCCAGATGCCCTGGTTGATGCTGTACTTGGCCTTGGCCTGCTTCCACTCGAAGCCGTGTTTTGCCAAAAACGCCACTTCCTCCTCCCTCGAAAAACGGTGGTCGCGGATGGGCGTGATGATTTCCATCTCCGGGCAGAGGACAGAGAACGCCAAATCGAAGCGCACCTGGTCGTTGCCAGCGCCCGTGCTTCCGTGCGCAATGGCCTGGCTGCCAATCAGTTGCGCTTGCTTCGCAATGGCCACCGCCTGGAACATCCGCTCGGCACTGACCGACAGGGGATAGGTGTTGTTGCGCAGCACATTCCCGAAAACGAGGTAGCGGATGCACTGCTCGTAGTAGTCCCGAACGGCGTCCACGCAGTGGAAGCTGGCAGCGCCGAGCGTGAAAGCCTTCGCCTCCATCGCTTCGATGTCAGCATCGGTGAAGCCGCCCGTGTTGACGGTGACGGCGTGTACCTCGTGGCCTTGCAATGTCAGGTGCTTGATGCAAAAGGAGGTGTCGAGGCCACCGGAGTATGCGAGTGTTATTTTCATGGTTGAGTGTTTTTTCCCGCGAGGAGGATTGGACTGCGGATTTGGCGGATGAAAACGGATTGTTGTGTGACGTTTTAAAAATACGTTTTAATACGCCAAATACGC
>JACRAN010000159.1 GCA_016234735.1 Bacteroidota bacterium
ACCGGCAGCCAACCTCTCGGTGCTCACGAGCTACAACCACGCCGGGATGAGTTGTTCGCCAAAAGAAATCGCCTCGGCTCTCCAACGGGAGGAGCCTGATTTGCAAGTGAGCTACCAGCCCGACTTCCGCCAGCAAATTGCTGAAAGCTGGCCGGAGAGCATCGACGACTCGCAGGCGAGAACCGATTGGGGCTGGAAACCGAAATTCGACCTTGCTGCCATGACGAAAGACATGCTCCGGCATTTGCAGGAAAAATATGCGTTGGTTTGAGTCACTTTTTTGGAAAAGCACTACAACTATCAGACAATCAACACGATATGTTCACAAACGTCAGACCTGCCTTGCAGCAGGAAATCCAGGAAATAAAAGACGCTGGCCTCTACAAAAAAGAGCGGGTCATCGTTACGCCGCAGGGCGCTGAAATCAAAACCGACCAGGGCCAGGTGGTGCTGAATTTTTGTGCCAACAACTACCTGGGGTTGTCGTCGCACCCGGCAATCATCGAGGCGGCGCACGAGGCCATCCGCACACACGGTTTTGGCATGTCGTCGGTGCGTTTCATCTGCGGTACGCAAGATTTGCACAAAACCCTGGAGCGGAAAATTGCCGATTTTCTCGGCCAGGAAGATGCGATTTTGTACGCCGCCGCTTTCGATGCGAATGGCGGCCTGTTCGAGCCGTTGCTGGGGGCGGAGGATGCCATCATTTCCGATGAACTGAACCATGCGAGCATCATCGACGGCATCCGACTGTGCAAGGCCGAGCGCTACCGCTACAAACACAACGACATGGCCGACCTGGAGGAACAACTCAAGGCCAGCCGGAACGCCCGCCGCCGCATGGTTTTCACCGACGGCGTTTTTAGCATGGACGGCACCATTGCCCAACTCGACAAGATTTGCGATTTGGCGGAAAAATACGATGCAATGGTGGCCATCGACGAGTGCCATGCCTCCGGCTTCATGGGAAAAACCGGCCGAGGCACCCACGAGTACCGGGGGGTGATGGACAGGATCGACATCATCACTGGCACCTTCGGCAAGGCGCTCGGTGGGGCATCCGGCGGTTTCACCGCTGCAAAAAAAGAAATCGTGGAAATTTTGCGCCAGCGGAGCAGGCCCTACCTGTTTTCCAATACGCTGGCACCTGCAATCGCCGGGGCATCCATCGCCGTGTTGGACATGCTGACCCGCTCCACCGAACTGCGGGACAAGCTGGAACGCAACACCAAGTGGTTCCGAAAAGCCATGACCGATGCGGGTTTTGACATCCTGCCAGGCGAACACCCCATCGTGCCCATCATGCTGTACGAGGCGGTGCTGGCGCAACAATTCGCTGCCCGTTTGCTGGACGAAGGCATCTACGTCATCGGGTTTTTCTTCCCGGTGGTGCCAAAGGGCAAGGCCAGGATACGGGTGCAGATTTCCGCTGCCCATGAGCAGGCGCATTTGGAAAAAGCAGTGGCCGCATTTACGAAAGTGGGGAAGGAACTGGGCGTGATTTGAAATAAACCGCAGTCGAGAACCGATACAAAAAACAAAGGGCGAAGGTCTTTCAACACTCCGCCCTTTCGAAAAAGGTATTGGATTGCGATTATTTCACTTTGAACGTGTAGGTGATGGTCCCACACTGTTTGTCAACGCCACCTGCGTCGAATTTGTATTTTTTGGCGTTGTCGATGGCAATGCGTTTCAGTTTTTCGCTCGGCGACGAGGAGCCTTTCTGCGTGTATTCTGCGCTAATCACCCGGCCATTTTTATCCACGCAAACGTAAACTGCTACGGTACCGGTCTCCTGCGAATCGTCACGGGGCGCTGCGGGCTTCGTGAACCCCCTGCCTCCGAAACCTTCCACCACACCGGAGCCTGTGGTTTTTCCTTTTAAAATATCTGAGTCGCCACCATTTGGGTCGCCCTGGTTTCCGGGTTTGCCGGTGTCACCTTTGCCGTTGCCCTTTCCACCGCCAGTGCCGGACTTAACCAGGTCTTCAAGCTCCTTTTTCCTGGCTGCTTCCCGTGCTTTCTTGTCTGCCTCGGCCTTCGCCTCAGCATCTGCCTTCGCCTTTGCATCTGCCCTTGCTTTGGCTTCGGCTTTGGCTTCGGCATCTGCTTTTTTCTTTTCCTCTTCCTTCTTTTTCTTCAAAGCAACGGCTTCCGGGTCTTCGGTTTTCACCACGTCTTTTTTAGGTTCCGTTTTCGGTTTTTCCACTTTCGGCTCTTCCTTGGGTGGGGTCGGGGTTTCTTCTTTGACTGGCTCCGGTTTTGTCTCTTCCACAGTCTCTTCGGGAGCACTGGCCGGTGCGTTTTCATCGCCCTGGCCTACATCGGGCACACCGAGGTTGACCAGGATTCCGGCAGCTTCCGGCGGTGGGTTCTGGAAGGTAAACCCGTACAAAGCTGCCAAAATCAGCACCAACGTATGAAAAACCACACTGAAAATCAGGCCCTTCTGCCTGTTGGCTTTTTCTGTCCTGGTTGAATCTTCCATGTCTAAAAAAATTTTGTTTCAATGATGAAACGAGGAACGGAAGGGAAATTGTGGGTCACGTGGTGTAGTTTTTCAAAACTTTAACAAAATGCCTCATTTCCCCTCGGCTGTCAGTATGGCGTTGATTTCAAACCGCATGGCAATGTCCATCACAAATGCAACGTGTTTTATGGGAGTGCCAGGCTCTGGCGATATGGTAATGTCCAATTTATCAGAAGCTGCCCGTGCCTTTTTTTCCAATGACTTTTCCAAATCGGCAGGGTTGATTCTTTTCCCGTTCAGGTAAAAATTGCCGCTTTTGCCGATACTGACATCGTCCGTCCTGGAGTCGATTTGAGTTTTGGATGTCGATGAACCGGGTAGCTTCAGGTTCAAAGAATTGGGCGCCACCAGGCCCGAAGTGAGCATGAAAAAAATCAGCAACAGGAAAATCATGTCGGTCATGGAT
>JACRAN010000161.1 GCA_016234735.1 Bacteroidota bacterium
ATTTTTTCTCTCTCCTCCCACATTTTGGGGTATTTTTTGGGAAAAATTGAAAATTTTTTCCCAAAAAATACCCCCTGCTAAATAGTTACCATTTTTCATTCTAAAATAAAGAATCCAGTATGAAAAAATTGCTACTCGCTATGCTCCTTGCCTGTTCAACGGCGGGCCTGTTCGCCCAGTTGAACATGACCCTGACCGACCAAATCGACTACTCCCAGCAACTCAGCAGCCTGTGGGGCTACATCGACCCCGAAGACAGCACGGAGTACGCTGCTGTCGGCACGGCCACCGGCCTTGCGGTGGTGGATTTGACCGACCCGTACAACGTCCAGGAAATTGCCTTCGTGCCCGATTTGAACTCCCAGTGGCGGGAGGTAAAATCCTGGGGCCATTACATCTTCGCAGTGACGGAAGCGGGTGGCGGTGTGCTCGTGGTGAACATGACCGACCCGACGAACGTCACTTCCACGCACTGGGCACCCAACATCCCCGGCCTCGGCACGCTCAGTTCCATCCACTCCATCACCGTCGATGAATACGGTTTCCTGTACCTCAACGGCTCGAACCTCAATAGTGGCGGCCCCATCATTGCTGATGTTTCGGCGGACAACGGCCTGCCGGTGTACGTTGGCAAAACGCCTGCGATCTACTGCCACGACAGCTACGCCCGTGACAACAAGCTCTACACCTCCGACATCTACGCTGGAGGTTTCAAAGTGTACGATGTCACCAACAAAGCCAACCCCGTGTTGTTGGCCACGCAGTCCACACCGTACCTTTTCACCCACAACACCTGGTTGAACGATGCCAGCACGGCCATTTTTACCACGGATGAAAAAGCAAATGCACCTGTAACCTCCTACGACATCTCCGACCTGAACAACATCGTGGAACTCGACCAGTTCCGCCCGGTGGCCACCCTTGGTTTGGGAGTAATCCCCCACAACGTCCACGTTTGGGATGACTGGGTCATCACGGCGTACTACACCGAAGGCACCATCATCGTCGATGGCTACCGACCGGACAATATGATTGAAGTAGGCTATTTCGACTCCTTCGTTTCACAAACGGCCGGTTTCTACGGCGTGTGGGGCGTGTATCCCTACTTCCCATCCGGCCTCGTGATTGCTTCCGACATGCAAAACGGGCTGCTGGTGTACGAGGTCAATTACGTGCGGGCCTGCTGGCTCGAAGGCACTGTGACCGATGCAGTGAGCGGGCTTCCGATTCAAAACACGGACGTACACATCGCCAGCACACAGGCCAATACCGCAAAATCGGGCATCGATGGCGTTTACAAAACCGGCCAGGCCATCCCAGGAGTGTTCGATGTGACGTTCACGGCCACTGGCTACTATCCAAAAACGGTCCCGGCCACGCTCGAAAACGGCGTACTGACCATTCTCGACGTGCAGTTGGACCCGCTGTCTTCGTTTGCTTTTGCCGGTCAAACGGTGAAGGCCAGCGACGGTTCGCCGGTACCTGGTGCCCAGGTGGTGTTGCACAGCAGCCAGGTTGACTACACGGCGACCACCGACGGCAGCGGCAACTTCAGCTTCCCCGGTGTGCTGGGCGGCGACTATACCATCTACGCCGGTGCCTGGGGCTACATCAATGAGGAAGTGACGGGCATCAACATCGGCAACGGTACTTCGGCCATCACCATCTCCCTCGACAAGGGCTACGCCGATGATTTTATCCTCGATTTTGGTTGGACAAAAACCAGCACGGCCACCACCGGCCAGTGGGAGCGGGGCGAACCGATCGGCACTTTTAACGGCAACAACTTGTGCAACCCGGAACTGGATGTGACCGGCGACATCGGCGACCAGTGCTACATGACCCAAAACGGCGGCGGCGGCCCCGGCGACTTCGATGTGGACGGTGGTGCAGTGGTACTCACTTCGCCCGTGATGAACCTCTCCAACTACAACCAACCGATTCTGAACTACACCACCTGGTTCTACAACGCCGGTGGTTCGGGCAACCCGAACGACAACTTACAGGTGCGTGTCACCAACGGCACCACGACCGTCACCCTGGAAACCATCGCCCAATCCGGCAGCCAGTGGCGGCCTGAATCGGAGTACGACCTGGCGAGCCTCCTCCCGCTCACCAGCACGATGCAGGTGATTTTTGAAACTGCCGACCTGGCACCCGGCCACCTCGTGGAAGCGGCGGTGGACAGGTTTTCGGTGACTGACGTTTCACCGTACCCGCCGTTTTCTTCCTCCGCAACCGAGGGTTGCCTGCCGTTCTCGGTGCAGTTCAGCGACGCTTCCGACTCCACTTCGGTTTGGCAATGGACGTTCGAGGGCGGCTCACCGGCTAACTCCGGCAACCAAAACCCGGTCGTGGTTTACGACACGCCCGGCACCTACGACGTGTCGCTCACCGTGGTGACGGCAAGTGGCAACACCTACACCATGGACCGACCGGATTTCATCACCATCAATGCCCAGCCAACGGCTGGTTTCAGCACGGTGACGAACGGCAACGTGGTGGATTTCACCAACAGCAGCACCGGCGGCGGCACCTACCTGTGGAACTTTGGCGACAACAGCACCAACACCCAGCAAAACCCGTCGCATGTTTACACCTCGACCGGCACCTACACGGTCACGCTGACCGTCACGAACGGCTGTGGCACCGCTACTTTCTCGCAGGTCGTGACGGTGACCGCCGTGCCACCGACGGCGATTTTCAGCACGAGCGGCACCCTCGGCTGTGCGCCGTTCACGGTGCAGTTCACCAGCACCTCGCTTGGCAATCCGACCAGCTACAACTGGACCTTCCCCGGCGGAACACCGGCCAGTTCCACGCAGCAAAACCCGGCGGTGGTGTACAACTCGGCGGGCACCTACAGCGTACAGCTCACCGTATCCAACGCCGCAGGCAGCAACACGGCCTCGCTCAACCAACTCATCCAGATTGGGTCGGTACCAACCACGCTTTTTGGTTTTGATGTCAATGGTTTCGACGTGACGTTCACCAACAATTCGGTGGATGCTGTGACCTACGAGTGGACCTTCGGCGACAACGCAACCAGCACCGACGTGAACCCGGCGCACACCTACGCCGCCAATGGCAACTACGAGGTGACGCTGACGGCCAACAACGACTGCGGCTTCTCCGTGTTCACACAGACGGTGAACATCAATGTTTCCGGTACGGAGTTTTTGGAGGAGACGAGCTACTCGCTCACGGCTTCGCCCAACCCGTTCAGCCGGGAGTTGGTGGTGAACTTCGAGTTGGCCGACGGACTTGACAACGCTAACCTGCTGGTTTTCAACGTACTCGGCGAACAGGTGGACAACGTTGCCCTCTCCGGCAACACCGGCAGTGTGCGCCTCGGCTACCGGCTTACGGGCAGCGGCATGTACTTCCTGCGGCTGCAAATCGACGGCAAACCGGCGAAAGCCATCCGGGTGGTGAAGTTATGAGTTTTGAGTGATGAGCTATTGAGTTTGAAAAGCCGCTTCGAAGCACTTGCCCGAAGCGGCTTTTTTCATGCCCTGTTTTGTCTATTTTTGCCCACCCCAACTCACTAACTCAAAACTCATCACTCAAAACTCATCACTCCACCCATGTCCCTCGTACAAGATTTCAACAGCTACCGGACGAAGATGAACGAGAAAATCTTCGCCCAAAACAACAAGGCGCTCAACCGCTTTTTTGCCCTCGACAAAAACACCTACGAAGCCGGTGCCCTCGATGTGAAGACCAAGGAACTGATGGGCCTCGTGGCCTCGATGGTGCTGCGCTGCGACGACTGCATCCGCTACCACCTCGGCACCTGCCACGAAATCGGCGTGACCACTGCCGAAATCTTCGAGGTGTTTTCCGTCGCCAACCTCGTCGGTGGCTCCATCTGCATCCCGCACACCCGGCGGGCGGTGGAGTATTGGGAGGCACTGGAAGCGGGGGCGTGATTTACGATTTACGATTTACGAATGACGATTTACGAATGACGATTCAAGAAGGTACGGAAAATATCTACCAACTGCGGGCTTCGCAATTCACTGCCGAAGACACCGCACTGCGCCGCAAGTACGACCGCTACTCGCTGGTGCG
>JACRAN010000162.1 GCA_016234735.1 Bacteroidota bacterium
ACTGCGTTCCCGTGCCGCTCACCAATTTGCCCGCCTTCGACATGTTTTTGGACGGAACCCAGTTCAGCAATCCGTTCTCCTGCGATTATGAGCCGACTACTGCCTACTCCTACACCTTCCTGCCCGGAGTGGGATTCAGCGGGCCGTATTCCCTCGATTCCTGGGTGGTGAATGCCAACTCGTACAATGGTTTCTTCAACAATGCGAACGAACTGCTGCTGTTGATGAACACGTTCGACCCGGCGGGGAATTGGCAAATTAACCTCCAAACCGGCCTGATTTTCGGCGGAGACCCCAACTCGAACTACGCCAACATGCAGGTGTCGCACTTGCCCTCGGGCACAACGACCATGCTGAACCCCAACACCAACTTTTTGCCGACCGGCTTCACCGTTGGGTTGAGCAATCCGGGTCTGCACAGCCTGGTAGTGGAAAACCCGTTTTCGGGCTGCGGCGACACCCTGTACATCAACGTCGTGCTTGACCCCATCCTGACGGACACGGTTTTCCTGACCGCCTCGGTGAACACGCCGACTGGTGCGTACTGCCTCGACGGGAGCGATCTGCCGGGCGGCACCATCGTGAATGTCGGGTACTGCGGCGGGCCTTCGAACGGCGTCGCCCCGCTGGCGTCGCCGACCTGCGTGTACTACGAACCTGCCCTGAACTACGCCGGGCCCGATGAATTTTGCATGATTGTTTGCGACGGCGGCTTCCTGCAAATTTGCGACACCACCATTTTTATTATCAATGTGCTGCCGCAAACGGATACGGTGAACCTGACCATCCCCGGCGGTGTGGCATCGCTTGACACCTGCTTTTCCAACTTTGTCATCGAGCTGCCGGGGCCGGTCACTTCCGCCAGTTTTTGCAGCATCAACCAAGCTCAAATCACCGGCAACGCTGCCGCTAACTGCCTGATTCTCAATACAAACGGCACTTTCTTCGGCACAACGGAGGTCTGTGTGGCGTATTGCAGCGGCTCCGTTTGCGACCAGGTCATCGTCATCGTGACCATCGAGGAGCCTGCGATTTGCGGTGAAATTTTTGACCAAAACAGCATCACGGTCACTTCGCAGGCCGATTCAAATTTCCTCTGCATCCCCATCCCGCCCGGCCAAATCAATGACTACGATGTGACGGTGGACGGCAACCTGTACTCGCAGTCGTTCATGCCGTGCGACTTTGGTAACATCGCCGTTTACAGCTACACCAACCTGCCTGCCGGGTCGTATTTTGTGGAATCGTGGACGGCCAACGGCATCAACCACTCCGGCAACGTGCCCGATTTTGATGCCCTGCTCGACTCGCTCAACGCCTGGGACCCCAATGGGGATTGGGTGAACAGCACCACCACCCTCACCATCCAGGGAGGGCAAGGTGGCACGTACAGCAACCTCGTGGTTACGCCGGTGGGTAGCGCTCCGCAAACCTTGTCCCTGAACCTCGTGCAAACGGCGTTCGGTTCGCAAGTCACAATTTCCGGCTTCGGGAGCCACGAAATCATCGTGACGGCGGCAAACGGTTGTGCCGACACGGTAACTTTCATTTTGGAACAGCACCTCGTCACGACGGAAATTTTTTACTTCAACACGACTGTCAACAACTCCGTCAACGCCATCTGCGGCAATACGTTTGAGTTGGTGGGCAACTTGTTCAGCGTGAGTTTCTGCGGCCTTCCGGCCAACGGTTTCTTCGGGGTGGTGACGCCGGTTTGTTTCAGCTACACGCCCAACCTCGATTTTGTCGGGTCGGACACGGCTTGCATCGTCCTCTGCGACGACAGCCCGTTGCCGGTTTGCGACACGTTCATTTTTGTCATCAATGTGGCGGACGTGTTGCCCCCGTGCCCCGACATCTTCCCACAGGACGAAGTTTTTGTCTCGCTGCAAAATGGAACGGGCGAAGTCTGTCTGCCTGTGCCGGTCACGCAAATCAATGATTATCAAATCTTTATCGATGGGGTGTTGTACAACAATTCCCTGTCGGTCTGCGATTTCGACTCGGTTTACATTTATTTCTACGGCCTCGTTTTCGGCCAGGGCAACAGCGGGCCGTACTCGGCTTCGTGGCAGGCGTATGGCTCGACCTTCACAGGCGTGGTGCAAAACATGACGGAATTGTTGGCACTGATGAACGGCTGGGACGCTGCCGGAAACTGGCAAATGGATGCTTCAACGCTCATCCTTGCGAGCAGCAACGATGGCGGAGTGTACGGAAATTTGACCCTCACCCACCTCGGCACGGGTGTCGTCAGCCAACTGGCACCCGATTTCAATGCCGTTCCGCTGGGCACGGCGGTGCAAGTGAGCGGGGCCGGGCAACAGGAAATCTTGCTGGTCAGCACGGTGGACGGCTGCGCTGACACGTTGGTGGTCACTGGTTTGGAAGGCGTGGACATCCTCGACATCCTGACGGTGGAGGATGTGCCGAGCGATGTGGAGTGCATCGATATTTCGGGCCTGCCCGGCAGTTTCAATCAACTTTTTGTTTGCCAGGCCCCGCTGAACGGCTCGCTCCTCATCAGCGGGAACTGCTTCACCTTCAACCCTGCCCCCGGTTTTATCGGCACCAACACCGGCTGTGTGGTGGCCTGCGACAACCTCGGAAATTGCGACACCACCTTGCTCAACATCACCGTGGACCCGTTGTGCAGCCTGTTCGATGTTTTCCCGGACGACCCTCAACAGTTGCAGGTGATTGACTGCGCCGACATTTCGGCCTACTGCGTGGACCTTCTGCTCGATTCCATCGGCCAATACGGTGTGCTGGACAACGGGATGCCCTACACCGGCG
>JACRAN010000160.1 GCA_016234735.1 Bacteroidota bacterium
ATGAGTGGGTACATCCAAGGGACTACGCAAACGAGAGTACCTTGGCAGAAGCCCTCCAAGAAATTTTCGCTGGTTTCGGAACAGCCTACACCATAGATTTCAAAGAACAAAAAGTGCCGAATAATTTTGCTTGACTACTTATGAATGAACAAACTACACCTCCTGAAAGGAAATACGACCTGGAACCTCGGTTGATTGAGTTCGCCAGTTTGGTGATTGACGTGGTGGAACGGCTGCCTAAAAATATTGCTGCCAAACATCTGGGTGGGCAATTGGTGCGGTCAGGAACATCACCAGCTTTAAATTATGGCGAAGCGCAAGGGGCGGAGAGTAAATCCGATTTCATCCACAAAATGGGTATTGTGCTGAAAGAATTGTGGGAAACTCGGGTCAACTTGAAAATTATTCAAAATCGCAGTTACATCGAAGCTTCGCTGATGGAAAAAATTACCGACGAAAACTCGCAATTAGTGGCCATCATTTCGAAGAGTGTAAAAACTGCCAAAGACAATCTCAATCGTTGAATTTTAAACTTTTAATCTCAACCCGAACACCTTGAACATTGAAAATTCTTCATTCTACATTCTACATTTATAAATAGACATGACAAACCAACTCACCGTCCTCATCCTCGCCGGCGATGTCAAAGGCCAGCGGCTCATCACGGAATGCAAGCGGGAAGGTTGCAGGGTCTTCGTACTGACCCGGCAGGCGTTGCAAGGCGACCCGGACTGGCCCCACAGCGATGTGGACGAGTTTTTTTACATGCCGTCCCTCACCAAAAAAGAAGAAGTCATCAACGCCGTGAGCTACTTAGCCCGCACGGAGACCATTGACCGCATCGTGCCGCTCGATGACTTCGATGTGGAAATTGCCTCTGCGTTGCGGGAGCACCTGCGCATCCCCGGCATGGGCGAAACGACCGCCCGCAACTTCCGGGACAAGCTCGCCATGCGCATGGTCACTTCCGAAAAAGGCATCCTCTCGCCCGCCTTCGTGCCGGTGCTGAACCACGAGGCCATCCACCAGTACGTAGCAAAAGTGCCACCGCCCTGGGTGCTCAAGCCACGCTCGCAGGCCGGTGCGGCGGGCATCCGCAAAATCCACCATGCCGACGAGCTTTGGCACCAACTGAACCAACTCGGCGACGAGCAGTCGCACTACGTTCTCGAGCAGTTCGTGCCGGGCGATATTTTTCACGTGGATGCCATCACCATCAACGGCGAGGTGCAGTTCGTGGAGGTGAGCCGCTATGGCCGTCCGCCGCTCGACATCATCCAGAACGGCGGGATTTTTATGACCAGCATCCAGAAACGCAACAGCCTCGACACATTGGCGCTGAAAGATTTGAACAAGCTGGTCCTCTCGGCGCTGCACTTCCGCCGGGGCGTCACGCACACCGAGTTCATCAAGGGCCACGCCGACGGCAAGTTTTACTTCCTGGAAACGGCTGCAAGGGTAGGGGGGGCCTACATCGCCGAAGTGATTGAACAGGCTACCGGCCTGAACCTCTGGACGGAGTGGGCGAGAATCGAAATCGCCGGGGAGAAACTGCCCTACAAATTGCCGGAACGGCGGGAAAACTATGCCGGTATCGTGCTTTGCCTCGCCAAGCAGGAGTGGCCCGACCTCGGCGGCTACAACGACCCCGAAATCGTTTACCGGGTACACAAAAAAAACCACGCCGGGCTGATTGTTTCCTCGCCCGATACGGCCAAGGTGCAGGCGTTGCTCGAAAGTTACAGCGGGCGGTTCGGCCAGGACTTCCTGACGGCGGCACCGCAGTACGAGCGCATCGAAAGATAAATGGAAAATAATGGAACATTGAAAATGGAGAATGTGGGCGCCCACATTCTCCATTTTCAATTCCAATGCAGGCTCAGCCATACTACTGGACATTTTCAACGCAAAGCCGCAAAGTAGAAAACACAAAGGCGCAAAAGATTGATTTTCAACATTTTGTGCCCTCGTTAAATCTTTGCGCCTTTGCGTGAAATAAAAATGTCCAGTATTGTGAGGCTCAGCACAAAATTCCTTCCGGGGGCATTGATGCCGCTGGCGAAGGTGCGGTAGTTCAGGTCGAGGATATTTTCCACCCCGGCTTGCAGGCGCAGGAATTTCGTGAATTGGTAGCCCAGATGCACGTTCCAGGTTTGCCAGTCGGGTGTGCCGTCGGGGGTGGCGTAGTTGAGGTTGTCCTCGCCGGAGGGGGAGTAGTCCGCTAATTTTTTCATGCCGTTGAACAGGAAATTGGCTTGCGCAAAACAGCGGTTTTTTTCAAAAGCCACGCTCACGTTGCCGTACAGCGGCGGGATGTGGTCGAGCGGCACGTCGTTGGTCAAATCACGCCCCTCGGTGTAGGTGAGGTTGCCCCGCAGCACCCAGGAGGGTGCCACCTGGAATTTGCCGTTGGCCGAAATGCCCCAAACCCTTGCTTTGTCAACGTTCACGTTTGCCAGTGAGCGGAAACGGCTGCCCATGAAATCCACGCTGTCCTGCCCGCCCACAGCGAACGGCTGCACCACGATGGCATCGGTGAGCGAACTCACGTAGGCGTTGACTTGCAAAGAACCCTGCGCTTTGAAGGTCTTCGTCAGGCCGATTTCCCGATAAAAAACCTGCTCCGGGCGGAGGTCCGGGTTGGCCACCACCAGATCGCCGCCGTTGGTTTCAAACGTTTTTCCCAAATCGTCGATGTTCGGGTTGCGGAAGCCCGTGGACAACAGCAGGTTGAACCGGAAGCCTGCCGGCAAGGTGCCGACCACGCCGAAGTGCATGTTTTGCGAATTGGATTTCTGGTTGACCTCGGCAAGGTCGCTTTCAAAAAACTGCGGGTCGAAATCGGCGTTGAGCGACACCGAACTGAACCGCAGGCCGTCCGACAAAATAAGTTTGGTGCCCAACAATTCC
Organism: Bacteroidota bacterium; assembly: GCA_016234735.1. Lineage (GTDB taxonomy): Bacteria > Bacteroidota > Bacteroidia > Chitinophagales > Saprospiraceae > UBA6168. Next base: position 2,911 of record JACRAN010000160.1, read on the forward strand.
CAGCGGTGCGAAAAATACAGCCCTGTCGTTGTGTACGAGCCATCCGGGTAGCGACTGGCGATGGATTTGCGAGAGCCGGTCACGATGTTTTCAGCAGTGCCGTCGCTTTCCAGCGAGTTGTGTACCAACTCACCCCCGTAACGGATTTCGTGGCCATCCACTTGCTTGAAGAGGTCCATGTTGGCGGAGTAAATTTTGAGGTTCTCCACCAAGTCGTTTCGTTCGTATTTGCCAAAACCCCGGTCGTGGCGGCTCTCGCCAATCCTCTGGAAAGCAGGGGTGAACCTGAATTCGTCCGCCCACCAACTGTTCTGCCGCCGCTTCAGTTCGTAAGCTACAAACAACCGCTCCTGCGGCCCGTAGTACCACTGAGCGAACCTCGGCTGCCCGTTCGACAGGGCCTGGAGGCGGTCGTAGCGGGGCACGTCCGTGGTGGTCGAAAGCTGAAAATTCAGGGTATGCAGGCTGTTCTTGCCGGGATTGAACAGGATTTTTTGCAAAATATCCAACTGCCGGTAGCCGCTGAACCGCTGCACATCGGGGTCGGAGTTGCTGAAAACGCTGTCCCGGCCATCGATGCGTTTCACGTAAAAATTGGCATCACCGAAGTCCGGGTAATCCTTCTGGTCTTTTTTTCCGCTCCGCAAATCACCGAAATCGCTGGCCGTCACCCCGGTCAAAAATGCCCATTTCCGGTTGCCGAGGTTGAGGGTGGCGTGCCCCGTAACCCCCTGGTTAGCAGAGGAGTAGCGCAGGTACCCGCTCGATTTCCCCTCGAAGCGGGTGCTGTCTCCCAGCGCAGGTTTGCGGGTAAAAAAACTGATGACCCCGCCGATGGCGTCCGTTCCGTAAATCACAGAGCCGGCACCTTGCAGCACTTCGATGCGCTCCATCATGTTCGGGTCGGTAGAGATGCTGTTTTGGAGGTGCCCGGCCCGGTAGATGGCGTTGTTCATGCGCACCCCGTCCACCACGAGCAGCACCCGGTTGGCTTCAAAGCCCCGCAACACAGGGCTGCCGCCTCCCTGCTGCGACTTTTGGACGTAAACGGCACCACTGCCGGACAGGGCATCGGCAGTCGTGAGCGGGCTGGTCTGGCCGATGTTTTTTTGTAAAATGAGGTCGATTTGATGCGGGAGGTCGCTCTTTCGTTCTTCGGTTTTGTTGCCGGAAACGACCACTTCTTCCAGGTTGATGAGCCGCAGGGAATCCTGCGTCTGGGCGCACAGGGAAAAGGAAAACACGAACGAGAACACCGGAGGAAGGAGAAGTTTTTTCATAGTCCGTTTGACTTTTTAAAATCATAAATCGGTCAAAATTAGCAAGGACAGGCTTGCAAATTATCGTTGTCAACCATTTTTCTTCACTTTGTCGCATACCATCGGTTTTAACGAAACCTTATTCCTGCGGGTGACAAATGTCATGGAACGCAGTGCCCGGGCACACCAATTTTGCCTCCGGCGAAAGGTTATCTATTTCAAACACATGCAGTAAACATGCGCCGTAGAAGCGTCCGATTCCTCCTTCCCATTTTCCTGTTCGGTGCCCTGGTGCCGGGGCAGGCGCAGGAAGAATTGACGAGGCTGCCGGTGTTGTGGGGGCACTACCAAACCCACAGGCAAGAGGTTCCCGAAACGACTTTTTTCCAATACTTCAAATTGCACTACGGCGACGGTTTCGCCAAACACCGTTCGGCGCACGACCACTCCAAACTGCCGATGAAAAGCGGTGAAAACCACCTGCACGCACCTGCTCCTACTGATTTGCCCGAGTTCGCTTTGGTGCATTTGCAACTGCCGCCCACCGTCGGCAAAGCGCCTGTTTTTATTGACCAAATTTATTCCTTCCTCCTCCTCCACGACATCTGGCAACCGCCAAAGTCCTGCTGATTCAGCCTTTTCCTATTTCCTTTTTTTTTTTACAAACCGCTGATTATCAGCATTTAAAAATAATAAAGATGGACGCAACATATTTGCATCTCCTGCTCAACCATTTCCCCATCATCGGCACCGTGTTGGGTGTCGGCGTGATGGCCTACGGATACTTCACCGCATCTGAACAGGTCAAAAAAGCCGCCCTCTGGACGTGGGCGGCAATGGCACTCATCGCCATCCCCGTCTTCCTCACCGGCGAACCGGCGGAGGAGTCCGTCGAAGGGATAGCCGGGGTTTCCGAAGCCCTCATCGAAGAACACGAGGAGGCTGCCGAACTGGCCATCTGGCTCCTGGAAGCCCTCGGTTTGCTCTCGCTTGTGACGCTGGTTTTTTATAAAACCAAACCTGCCTTGTCGAAGTCGCTCGTGCTTGTTTCCACCATTTTGAGCCTGGTCGTTTTTGGTGCCATGGCCCGCACCGGCTACCTCGGCGGGCAAATCCGGCACTCGGAAATCAGGGGCGGGCAAGCGGCGCTGAACGGCGGAGAAGCGGATGGGACGGGCGAAACCGAAGCGAGGGAAGATGATGATTAATCGCCGGTGTTGGTTTTGACAAATGCCACCTCCTGATACAAGTTCAGTATGTAGTCCCCAACCCCGCAACCCAATATTTTCCGCCTCGCCGGATGTCGAATTCAAAGGGAAAAAAGTTGGGGGCTACTTGCTGAACTTGGGCTGATGTGATGCAAATCACTTCCTGCCAAATCTTCCCACTCACACTTTTACAGTGTGAATATTCATTCACATCAAAAACAATCCGCAATGAACGACAAAAACAATCTTTCGACCGGCTTCCTGCACATGGGGCTTTTCATGGCTTAGGCTTCCTGCTCATCTACCTTCGTGACTTTGCCCCCGGCAAAGAAGAATGGATAGCCCGGTACACCGTCGGCAAGCACATCGAGTCGAGGCTGGCGCACGTCCACGGCAACCTGTTCGCTTTTCTGAACATCGTCATCGGCTTTCTACTGCTGCATTTTGGCGGTAGGTTGCGAAGTGCAAAACCCATTTCCTGGCTCGCCCTCACGGGCATGTTGATGCCGCTATTTGGTGACGCTGGCCCCCCCTGGGCAAGCATGGCGTCGGAAAAGGCTTGATACGGTATCTCCGGTAAGCGATTTCCTTATCTTTGCCCCATGAGGTCGCCTCGGTTTTTGCGACATTTTGAAATGCGCCTTTTGTTCAACTGCCCAAGTCAACTATGAATCCTCTTTACCTTTTCTTGATCATTTCCGCCTATTTTTCGGTACTGATGTTCATCTCCCGAATCAGGTCCAAACATTCGGGAGACAGCACTTTTTTTGACGGCGACCGCAAATCGCCGTGGTTCCTGGTGGCGTTTGGCATGATAGGCTCCGGCATTTCGGCGGTTTCTTTGGTTTCAATACCCGGGAACGTGGGCAACGAAAACCTTTATTATTTCCAATTCATCCTGGGCACTATCGCAGGCTATTTGTTTATTGCCCATATCCTGGTGCCGATTTTTTATGCCCAAAAATTGGTTTCCATTTACACCTATCTTCAAAACAGGTTCGGGAATATTACCTACAAAACAGGGGCTGCGTTTTTCGTGGTGTCGCAGTCGTTTGGGGCGGCTTTGAGGCTTTTGTTGTCTGTCAAAATCCTTCAAACTGCCTTTTTCAATGATTTGCAAATCCCGTATTTCATCACCATTTTACTGGTTTTGTTATTGATTTGGCTTTACACCCACAAGTCGGGCATAAAAACCATAGTGTGGACAGATGCTTTGCAGTCCTTTTTCCTGATTTCGGTCATCGTCATTTCGATTGGCTCCATTTATCGCTCCCTGGGTTTTTCGTTTTCGGAAATGCTGTACGCAGTCAGCCGGCAAAAAACCTTTCGTGTTTTCGATTGGGACTTCAATTCAGGCACCAATTTTTTCAAGCAATTCATTTCAGGATTTTTAATAACGGTGGCATTGGTTGGGCTTGACCAGAGCATGATGCAAAAGACGCTCACCATAAAAAACAGCCGTGACGCTCAAAAAAACGTATTGACGTTCAGTTTTTTTATCGCCTTTGCCCAAACGCTTTTCCTGGTACTGGGGGTGCTGATTTACATGTTCGCCGAAAACAAGGGCATTCCCTTTGCCCAACTAAATGGAAAATACACCCGCCCCGATGAGGTCTATCCATTTTTGACGATGAACCATTTTGGATATATCGGCACGATAGCGTTTTTGATAGGGGTCGTTGCCTCCACTTTTGCAAGCATTGATTCGTGCATTGCCGCCCTGACGACCTCCATAAGCTATGATTTTTTCGGTTTTGAAAAACAGAGTTCCTCTGAAAAAAAGAAGATAAAAAACAGGGTGCTTTTGGGCGTAAACGTCCTCATGTTTTTGATAGTCATGGCATTTTGGAACAGCCAGGGCGCTATCATCAATTCTATTTTCAAAATTGCGGGCTACACATACGGGCCATTGCTCGGCTTGTACCTGACGGGCTTGTTCACCACCATTGATTTAAAAGAAAAATGGGTGCCCTTTG
>JACRAN010000166.1 GCA_016234735.1 Bacteroidota bacterium
CAAACAACACTTTACAGGCCATTGGCAGCCACCATACCAGACAGCAGCAGACAGGACATGCTCGAAACCGTCAACCTCCTGCGCTAGAAAGGCTGCCACTGCGGCAGGAAGTACATGCCGCCGGTGAAGCACCTCGCCTGGAACAACCGGCTTGAAAAAGCGGCCCTGGCACACGCCACCGACATGCAGCGCCACCATTTTTTTGCCCACAAAAGCTCCAACGGAAAGGACATCGGCGACCGGGCCGACCGGGCAGGCTACCGCTGGCGGGCCGTCGGCGAAAATATTGCCCTTGGCACCGGCTCGTTCCGCGAAACCATGCTGGCCTGGAAAGACAGCCCCGGCCACTGCCGAAACCTGATGGGCGCTGGCTTCACCGAAATGGGCGTCGCGCAGTTAGGCGACCTGTGGGTGCAGGATTTTGGTGCCCCAGAGGTGAGGAGTGAGAGGTGAGAAGCGAGGGATCCCTCACGTCTCACCTCTCGCTCTCTCACTTCTGCTCATGTTCCAACAACCACTGCTTGCGCCAAAGCCCGCCGCCGTAGCCGGTGAGTTGGCCATCCGAGCCGATGACCCGGTGGCAGGGCACGATGATGGCGATGCGGTTGTCGCCGTTCGCTTTGGCGACGGCCCGCACGGCCTTCGGGTTGCCGATGTTTTCCGCCTGCTGCTTGTACGAGCGGGTGGTGCCGAGGGGGATGCGCTGCAATTCCGACCAGACGTTTTTCTGAAAATCGGAGCCAGGCAGCACCAGCGGCAGGTCGAAGTTTTTCAGTTTCCCTTCAAAATACAGCTTCAACTGCTCGTCGAGCGCCTTGAAGTGTGGGTGCTCGCCCGGCACGACCTCGGCTTTGAGGTGTTTTTTCAGCCGGGCAATCTGCGTCTCCAACATGCGCCGGTCGGTGAATTCGAGCAGGCAGATGCCCTCGTCGGTGGCCCCGGCGAGCATCGGCCCCAGCGGGGTCAGCAGTCGGCTGACCGTGATGATTTTTTTGTGGGGGCTTTCGGTGGGTGCGAAGCCGGTTGTTTTTTTGAACGTGTCGGCGAAGCCGCTCAACGACTCGTAGCCGCTGCCGAACGCCGTGTCCGTCACCCGTTCGCCGTACTTGATTTGGCCGAAAGCGTTGTTGATGCGCAGCATCCGCAGGTAAGCCTGGAAGGTGATGCCGTGCGTTTTTTTGAACCAGCGGCTCACCCGTTCCGGCTGGAGGCCACGGGCTTCGAGGTCGGCGTTTTTGAACCGCAGCGCAGGGTCGGCGCTGATTTCTTTCAGCAAACCTTCGAGCCAACCGGGCGTGGCATCCTTCAACGTCATCGGGTGGCAGACCTTGCAGGGCCGGTAGCCGAAGCGGATGGCCTCGCTGGCGTGGGCGAAGTATTCGACGTTTTCGGGCCGGGGCTTGCGGGCGGTGCAGGAGGGCCGGCAGAAGATGCCAGTGGTCTTGATGGCTGCGAAAAAAATGCCTTCGAAGCGGGTGTCTTTTTTCACGAGGGCTTCGTACATCGTGCCGGTGTCGGGCAAGGTTTGGACGTTCATTTTTGACGATTTTTTTTGATTCAATGCAAAGTTAGGGTGGTGCGAAAGCGCCCGCAACCGGAATTCTGACAAGCAATTTTTTGAGCAAAAAAACTTTCCGGTCATCGCTTCCCCAGCATTGCCGCCAGCCAGTCCCGGTGCATGACTTCCTGCGCCGACGGCAGTTTTTCCCGCAATTCCCGCAGGCGGGCGGCATCGCCTTCGGCCTTCACGAGCTTGCCGCAGTACTCCACGAACTTCTTCATTTGCTGTTTCAGGTGCCCGTCGAGCAGGTTGTTGCGCAGCAAAAAAATCCGGGTGGCTTCGAGGTACGAGAGCAGCAGTTCGTCCTGCCCGGTTTCAAAATAAATCTTGATGAGCAGGCTGCGGGCGCCCACGTTGAGCAGCACGTCGGTGAACTCCACATGCACTAATTCCCGTTGCGCCCGGTCGAAATCCCGCTGGTGGTAGTGGTATTGGGCGAGGTTGTAGCGGAACAGGTTTTCGGCGTATTCCTCGGCCAATTTGCCCCGGAACCGATGGATGAAGTCGTGCGTCCAGTCTGCCTGGCCCGTCCGCAGGCCGACCGTCACGAGGTTGGTGTAGCGCCAGGGCGGCAGGTGGCCGTTCTCGAAAATCAGCCCGTTTTCGAGCAGTAACTTGTTGATTTCCAGGTACTCGTGCCAAAAATGCCCGTCGTTGAAACGGTTGATGCGGCGGGTGCAGTAGTTGAGCAGGAGGGTGTAGAGTTGCTTAGTTTCCGCTGGATAAAAACAATTTTCATTTTGATGGAGCAAATTTCTGACTTCCTTGAAACCATCTGCATTTTCCGTGTTTTTGAGCAATAGATAAATATCCCTGTAAATCTTAATGGCTGTAATTTCCTGAAATACATCAGTAGAAGTCCATTCCAAAATTTTATTTATGAATTGAGATTCATAATTGGTGTTCAAGACTGCATTCAGATTTTCCATGGAGCAGGCATAGCGGAGTTTTTCAACAAAAAAATGAACGTCCAGAGCGGCAGATGCTTCCATGAGCATTTTGTCGAACCCTTCCAGCATTGGCCCGGAGCGTTCATACTGTAGATTCTTAAAAATTACTTTATTTCTAAAATATTCAGCATTGCGGAATGGTACTTTTTCCATCATTTTTTCGATGGCATCTTCGGCGGGTTTTCGATGGCGTTGCAGACCGAGCAGGTGGTATTTTTTGAGCAGGGCAAATGGCATCTCAAACCCGTCTTCCAGCAGGTTTTCGACCGACAGGAATGTTTCGAGCAGTTTGATGAGTTGGCTCATCAGGTAGGCCAGCGATTTTTCATCGAGCGGTTTTTCGGTGGCGATTTTCTGGATGGCCGTTTCCCGCACCAGATTTTTATGGTCAAAATCGGGCGCATACTTTTGTAAGTAATTGAAAAACAGGATGTTATCCCGATTTTTGTTGAAATACGGAGAAGCCACGAAATCCCCTGCGCGCGACAACTGCTTTGGGCTTAACTTGCGAAGTAAATCGAGGAGTTTGCTTTGGTGCATCCCGCATTTTTTTTTGATTCAACAAAAGTAAGTACCTCGCTGAAATTAGTTCAGATTTCGATTTTGATACAAACTACTGGAAATCAGTTTTTTGTATCCACGTAAATCGTAAATCCAAAATCGTAAATCTACTTACCATGTACCGATTCATTTTTTTGCTTCTTTTCGGGTGCAGCCTGCATTTGGCGGCGCAGCCCATCATCATGTTTCCCGGCGATGCCAACAACGACGGCGTGGCCAACCAGTACGACCTCCTGCCCATCGGCGTGGCCTACGGGCAGGAGGGGTTTCCCCGCCCCGCCGCAACGACCGACTGGCTGCCGCAGTTTCTCCCGCAGCAGTGGCCGCTGTCGCTGCCGGTGAGCGGCGTCAACCTCGGGTTTTGCGACAGCGACGGCAACGGCCTCATCGACTCGTTCGACATCGACGCCATCGCCCTGAACTTCGACAGCGTGCAATCGGGTGCCCAGCCTCCGCCCATGCCCTACTTGCTGCCGGACACTTGTTTCTCCTGTCCAAAGCCCATCCTGCGCATCGGTTTCGACCGGGATACGGCGATGGTGAGCGACACTTTTTATGCCGTGCTCACGCTGTTTTACCCGCCGAACGTGCCGCCAATTCAAGGGGCGCTGGGCATTGCGTTCAACCTGAAATACGACCCCGAAAACGTGAAAGATTCACTGACGAGGGTCTTCCCCGACACCCTGCCCGGCGACCTGATGTTCGTCACTGCCACGAACACACTGGCAAAATCGTGGAGGGCCGTGCCATCGGGCAGCATCGGTTTCGGAGCGGCGGGCCGAGGAATGAATGCCCTGTTTTTCCCGCGCCCGCTGGGTGTAGTTCAAATCATTGTGGATGAAGCTATAATTCGCTCCACCGCCGTCGATTTTTGGATGGAAGCGGCTGATTTTCTGATAGTTAACCACCAGGAACAAGTCGTCTGTCCCGGCTTGGTGCTGATGGACACCATCGTGCTTTTCGACCCGGTGGATGCGGTAACGGAGGCGGGCAGTTGGCAAAAAAGCATCACCGTTTTCCCGAACCCGACAGGCGGTTGGCTGACCGTTCAATCGCCGGACGTACCAATTGAGCGGCTCGAAATGTTCGATGCCGGCGGTCGTCGGCTGCCGGTCGGGTGGCCTGGTGCAGCTTCGTCAACGAAATTGGACACGTCGGGCCTGGCGGGCGGAGTTTATTTTTTGAAAATATTTACGGCTGATGGGGTAGCTGTGAGAAAAGTCTTGGTCGGGAAGTGATGTTTCATCTTTTGACAAAAGTATTACCGAGCCAGGCCAGGTGAAATTGGGCAGCGCAGGCATGAGTTCTATCTTTGCCCAAAATTTTTATGATGAAAAAATACACCTTCCTCGCCCTCGCTTTGGCAATTGTTTTCGCCGCCTGCCACACTTCGAAAAAGGCTGACAACCAGAAAGATACGTCGTACAACGCCGCTGCCGACACGCTGCGTTTTGCGCAGGAAAAACACCTGCGCAACGTGCGCCAAATGACTTTCGGCGGCGACAACGCCGAGGCGTATTGGAGTTTCGACGGTAAGTTCCTCACCTTCCAGGCCACCAACGAAAAATGGGGCACTCCCTGCGACCAGATTTTTTACATGCCCATCACCACCGGCACGAAGGGCGGTCAGAAACCTCCGCTCGTCAGCACCGGCAAAGGCAAGACCACCTGCTCGTACTACCTGCCCGGCAACAAGCAAATCCTCTACGCCAGCACCCACGAGAGCGGCGACGGCTGCCCGGAAGCACCTCGCTCTGTTGGCGGCAAGTACGTCTGGTCCATTCACAAGGAATTCGATATTTACACCGCTGATTTAAAAGGGAATGTGGTGAAAAAGCTCACCAACTCGCCCGGCTACGATGCCGAGGCAACGGTGTCGCCCGACGGCAAAAAAATCGTGTTCACCAGCACCCGCTCCGGCGACCTGGAACTCTGGACAATGAACCTCGACGGCTCTGACCAACGACAGGTGACCAGCGGCCTCGGCTACGACGGCGGCGCTTTTTTCTCGCCCGACAGCAAAAAACTCGTCTTCCGGGCCAGCCGCCCCAAGACCGACGACGAAGTGAAAACCTACAAGGAACTGCTCGCCCAGGGCCTCGTGCAGCCTACCGCCCTCGAAATTTTCACTTGCAACGCCGACGGCTCCGACCTGCGCCAAATCACCAACATCGGCAAGGCCAACTGGGCACCGTTCATGCACCCCTCGGGCAAAAAAATCCTGTTCGCCAGCAACCACCACAGCCAGAGCGGCAGGCAGTTCAACGTTTTTTCCATCAACACCGACGGCACCGGGCTGGAGCAGATCACCTTCGACGAGGGCTTCGATTCCTTCCCGATGTTCTCGCCCGACGGCAGGCGCATCGCCTTCTCCAGCAACCGCAAGAACGGCGGCACGAGGGACACCAACGTGTTCGTGGCGGAGTGGGTGGATTGATTGCTGATTGTTAATAGTTGATTGTTGTTTAACTTGGCGGCAAAAGTTGAGATAAACAATTGACAATCAACAATTAACAATCACTTGCTATGGAGGGAAAACGCTACCTGCGACTGGGCGAACTAACTGCTTACAAGATTGCTTTTCAACTCAGCAACTATGTTTGGGATGTGGTGATAAAATGGGAATGGTTCGCCAGGAAAACGGTGGGCGTTCAATTTGTAGAAGCAGCGGACAGCATCTCAGCTAATATTGCGGAGGGTTTTGGCAGGTATCACAAAAAAGACAAGATCCATTTTTACCGATTTTCCAGTGGTTCTGTAAAAGAAAGTTTTGATTGGAATGAAAAGTCCAAAGTGAGGTCTTTGCTTTCGGAAGAAGAATACAATCATATTTTTGCTGGACTCAACAAGTTGCCCAAAGAAATCAACCTCCTCGTAAAAAACACGAACGACAACCTAAAAGTCTGAAAATCAACTTACAACCATCAACAATAACCAATCAACAATTATTACCGATAGCGTCATCAAAATGTTCTGGGCGGTGTTTTTCTTTTCTGTGATGAACGCATTCGCCAAGAAGCTGGAGGGTTTCCCGGTGATGGAAATCGTGTTTTTTCGTTGCGTGGTGTCCATCTTGCTCAGTTTTTTCTGGCTCAAAAAAGTCTCCGTTTCGTGGCGAGGGAGCCACACGCTGCAACTCATCGGGCGGGGACTGGCAGGCACGGCGGCGCTCTATTTTTTCTTCCTCACCATCCAAAAAATGCCGCTGGCCTCGGCGGTGACCATCGGTTACACCTCGCCCATTTTCACGGCATTGCTGGCCACGCTTTTTTTGGGTGAAAAAATGCGGACGACGCAGTGGCTGTTTTTCGGCCTGTCGTTCCTCGGCGTGGCGGCGCTCAAGGGCTTCGACCCCAGGGTGACGTGGCTCTACCTGGGGCTGGGGCTGCTGGCGGCGGCCATGTCCGGCGTGGCCTACGTGCTGGTGCGCAGCCTGTCGGGCAAGGAGCACCCGCTGGTGGTCGTTTTTTACTTCCAACTCGTGGGCACGGTGGTGGGCGGGGCGTTCTGCTTGTTTGACTACAAGCCGCCACAGGGCGAGGACTGGCTGCTGCTGCTGGGGGTGGGGCTGTGCGCCCACTTCGGGCAGGTGAACCTGACCCGTGCCATCCAGGGCGAAAAAGTGGGCGTGATTTCGAGCCTCAATTTCCTCGGTGCCATCTACGCCACCGTCTTCGGCTGGTTGTTTTTCCGGGAACACCTCACGTTGGGCAATGGGCTGGCCATGCTGTTGGTCATCGCCGGGGTGCTGCTCAACATCTGGGCGAACGCACGGGGCGGCACCGGCATCCGGCGGTGGGTGGCGAATTTGTTGTCGAAATGAGGCCAATTTTCCAACGGTAGCGGCAAAATCTCCCGTCTTGAAAAGAAAACTGATGCACATGAAAAAGCTGATTTTCTCAATTTTTGCCATTTCCATTTTTTTCGCCTGCAACAAACTTGATTTGCCGGAAGGCACACCAGATTGCATCGAAAAAGAAATTTGTGAATTCAAATCAAGTTACGACGATTGCATGGGAATGAAAGTCAGCCGCTTCGATACCCAGGTTGGAGTGGTCTATTATTTCGACTATTCAAGCTGTGGAGGTGAGGCCTATGCCGATGTGTACGACGAAAATTGCAATCAAATCTGTTCATTGGGAGGAATTGTTTTTGTTCCTTGCAAAAGTGACACGATATTCCTGACCTTTTCCAATGAACTGATAATTTGGGAGAATTAACGGTCAACTAACATGAGCAAAAACAAAAAGCCCGACAGCCTCGGCTTTGTGTTCTCCACGAACCCCGATTTCAACTTCCAGCCGGAAGAGCCGGAGCAGGTGGACGACCTGCCGCCCGCCCAGCAGCCGCTCAAAATCTGGCTCGACCGCAAGCAGCGCAAGGGCAAGGACGTGACGCTCGTCACCGGTTTCACGGGCGGTGACGAGGGGCTGGAAACATTGGCGAAGGCACTGAAAACGAAGTGTGGCGTGGGCGGCTCGGTGAAGGACGGCGAAATCCTGCTGCAAGGCGACCACCGGGACAAGGTGCTGGCCTACCTGCTGGCGCAGGGCTACTCGAAGGCGAAGAAAGCAGGGGGATAGTTATGAGTTATGAGTTAGTGGGTGCAGTTCAACTCACTAACTCAAAACTCATAACTCATAACTCCCCCGGCCTCCTGCCGCAAATCATCCGGTCTTTTTTGTTCAAATCTTTTTTCGTTTCAATTTCCACGTAGCCTTTTTTTGCCAGAATCTCCGCCGACCGGGGGACGTAGAACTCGTTGGTTTCGAGGAACAACCACCCGCCGGGGTTCAGGTGCCGGATGCCGAAATCGGCGATTTTTTTGACAAACCGCTGCGCATCGTTGCCGCCAGAAAACAGGGCGAGGTGCGGCTCGAAATCAATGACGTTTTTGGGCAAAATGAGCCGCTCCTTCTGGGTGACGTATGGCGGGTTGCTCACGATGAGGTCGAACCGGGGCAAGGTTTTCCAGGCTTTTTTATCCAAAATATCCACTTGGTGGAACTGCACTTCGGTGCCATTGGCATGGGCATTTTCGGCAGCGATTTCCAGCGCTTCGGTGCTCACGTCGAGGGCATGGAGTTGCAGGTCGGGGCGCTTTTTTTTGATGCTGACTGGGATGCAGCCGCTGCCCGTACCGATGTCGAGGATGCTGCGGATGGCGGGGTTCGCCTTGGCCGTTTCCAGCACCCAATGCACGGATTCCTCCGTTTCCTGCCGGGGGATGAGCACGGCGGGCGTGACCTTGAACCGCAGCCCGTAAAAAACGGCCTGCCCCATCACGTACTGCACCGGCTCGTGGGCAAGCAGGCGTTGGAGGATGCTGTCTAATCGGGCGGTTTGTTCGCTGTCCAATTTTTTGTCTTTGGAAATCTGGTTGGGCGGGATGCCGAACGCATCCTCCAAAACAATGGCTGCGATGCTGACCGACTCGCCAGGGTCGTAGATTTCGAGCAGGGGCTGAACGATGTGTTTGAGGGCTTGGGAGGCTGTCATTTTGACCAATGAAATTGCGTCGAGGGTTTGAAAGTTTTGGCAAAAATGACAAATCTTCCATTGTTTGCCGAAACAGTTTATTCCTGTAAGTTTGAAAACCGATTTCAAAAATCATTCAAAAACAAGATCCGACCACATGACCCAACTCGTTTTTGCCACCGGAAACCCGCATAAAATCAGGGAAGTCCGTGAAATGCTCGACGGCCAGTTCGAGGTGCGGGGCCTGCGGGACATCGGCTGCCCGGAAGACCTGCCCGAAACCAGCCCGACCATCCCCGGCAATGCCTTGCAAAAAGCCCGCTACGTCTTCGAAAATTTTGGCGTAAACTGCTTTTCGGAGGACACCGGCCTCGAAATCGAGGCGCTGGGCGGCGAGCCGGGGGTGCGCTCGGCCAGGTATGCCGGGGACGACAGAAACCCGCTGGCGAACATGCAACTCGTGCTCAAAAAATTGCAGGGCGAAACAAACCGGAAGGCCCGGTTTTACACGGTGGTGGCGCTGATTCTCGACGGTCGGGAGCATACGTTCGAGGGCATTGCCGAAGGCACCATCCGCCACGAGCCGTCGGGCACGGGCGGGTTCGGCTACGACCCCATTTTCCAACCGGCGGGTTTTGGAGTTACTTTTGCGGAAATGGGGGAGGCGGAGAAAAACGCCATCAGCCACCGGGGGCAGGCCGTGCGGAAGCTGATTGATTTTTTGAAAGGTTTAAGTGCTTGAAAATCAATTGCAAAAACTTATTTTTGCAATCTTTTCCCATTCGATTTACAGACTCAACAGCCCAGGACGATGAATTCAGAGAATTTTCACGAGTACCTTAAAAACCCGACGATGCTGTACCAGGTCAGCTACCAGGAGTTGAAGAGCTTAGTGCTCCAGTACCCGTATTCGCCCAACCTGCGCTACCTGTTGCTGCTGAAAAGCCTGTTTGACCAAAACAAAGATTACGAACGGAACCTGACGCTGGCCTCGCTGAACAGCCCCGACCGGAAGCGGCTGCGGCAAATTGTCAAACAGTACACCCGACTGCGGGAAATACAGGAAAACTACGCCCTGTCGGAAGATTTTTTGGAACTGAAAGACCTCTCCTCGCTGGAAAGCATCATAGATGCGTTTCAGGAAAAAGAAAATGTTGCACCGACGAAAGGAATCAGTTTGCAAGAAAAAATCCCGGCCAAAGGGGACGTTCCCGAACCGGCTGGGGGCGAAGCGTTGCCCTTCGGGGAGGAGGGTGACGGCCTCGGCTTCCTCGAAGAAATGACGGAACTCCATGCTGACAATGAGGAAAGTGGCAAAGCGCCGGAACCCGAGGAACAGGACGAGCGCAACGAAGACCTGGCAGCGGCGGTGGCAACCGAAGTTGGCACACCAACCCTGGAGGATTTGTTGGACATTGAAATGGAGGAGGCGACGCAGGGGCCCGAGGCGACAGCCACCCCGCCCGTTGCCGGGGAAGAAAATTTGCCTGACGATGGTGCCGATGAGCCTGCCGAGCCAGCAGAAGCGGGGCAGATGACCGAAGAAATTGCCCCTGCACCGCAGCCTTCCAAAGCAATCCCGTTGGAAATTACCAACGAAACCGACGGGCAGCCTGCCCCGCTCCCAAAATCGCAGTTCAACAGTTGGCTGCGGCGGTTCAAGCCGCCGCAGGCGGGGATGCTGGCCGGTGAATTGAAAGATATTTCATTGAACAGCAGGTATTTACACGAAGAAGCCGAGCAGGTGAAGGACGATGCGAAACACGTTGCCGACAAGAGCGTTGCAGAGGACGACGACATCATCAGCGAGACGCTGGCGCTGCTGCTGGAAAAACAGAAGCATTACGAAAAAGCAATTTCGATGTATCGCCGCCTGGGTTTGCAATATCCCGAAAAAAGCAGTTTATTTGCGGCCAAAATTGAAGAATTGAGCAAGAAATTGTAATTTTTAAGCGTGACATTAGACTTGAGATATTAGACAATAGACCGTGGCAGCCCATATCTAACGTCTAAAATCTAAAATCTAAAGTCTCAAAAAAATACTGATGATAGCAATGACCATTTTGATAGCAATCGTGGCATTTTTGCTGATTGCTGCAGTTTTGATCCAAAACCCGAAAGGTGGCGGCGTGGACTCCACGTTTGGTGGGGCGCAGGCGAACCAGATGTTCGGGGTGGCAAAATCGTCCGACCTGATTGAAAAAATAACCTGGGGCCTGGCCATCGCACTCATCGTGCTTTGCGTGCTCACCACGTTCATGCTGGGCGGTGCCGCTGGTGGACCGGAGATTCAGTCTGCCGGGTAAGAATTGAAATTGGGAATTAGAAATTGGAAATTAACATGCTGTCAGCCAGTGGATTAACTGCAAATTTTGAAATTCCTGATGAAATTTCCCACAAAAAAATAGCTCCGTGCTGCTCAACAGCCGGAGCTATTTTTTTTAACCCCCAATTCCCAATTCCTAATTCCTAATTTCAAATACCATGAAAATCGCAGCCATTGTCCCCATGCGGCACAGCAGCGAGCGGGTGCCGGGGAAAAATTACCGTGATTTTGCGGGCAAGCCGCTCTACCGCCACGTCGTGGAGAGCCTGCTGGCCTGCCCGGCCATCAGCCAGGTGGTCATCGACACCGACAGCCCCGTGATTTTGGAGGATGCGGCCAAGTGCTTCCCAGCCGTCACCCTGCTCGAACGCCCCGAACACCTGCGGGCCGGCGACATCCCGATGAACGACGTGCTACTGAACACCATCCATCAGCTTGATGCTGATTTTTTCCTGCAAACGCACAGCACCAATCCGCTGCTCACGCCCGAATCCATCCGCCGGGGCGTGGCGTTTTTTCTGAAAAACTACCCGGTTTACGACTCGCTGTTCTCGGTCACGAGGCTCCAGACCCGCCTCTGGGACCAACTCGCCCGTGCCGTGAACCACAACCCGGACATCCTGCTGCGCACCCAAGACCTGCCGCCGATTTACGAGGAAAATTCCTGCCTCTACATTTTCTCCAAAGCCATCCTCGAACGCAAGCACAACCGCATCGGCGACCGGCCCTACCTGCTCGAAATATCGAAGGAAGAAGCGCAGGACATCGACGTGGAGATTGAGTTTCGGATTGCGGAGTTTTTGTTCAAGGCGAGGAGATAGCGGTCGGGTGCAGTTTTCCGAAATCTGGAAGATTTCGGAAAACTTGACTTCACTTCCCAACCGCCACTAATTTCTCCAAAAACAACTTCCCGCCTTCCGTCCTCATTTTCAAAATGTAAACGCCCAGAGGCACCTCGTCCAGCGTCCATTCCATCTGCCCGTTTTCCAAATGCCCTTGCCACGATTGCCAGGCTCGCCCGTTCAGGTCGGTAAGTTGGATTTCAGCGATGGCCTCGTCGGCTGTTTTTATGAAAAACTGTCCTGCCGTTGGGTTGGGGAAAACCTGAATCCCGGCCTCCGACATTTCCGCCTCCACGGCCGTTTCCACGCAGCCGAAAGTGGCCAATTGCGCCAGCAAAGAAGTCCGGCGGCCATTGATGAAAGATTTCAACCCTGCGATGATGAACGGGCCTTGCGGGCCGCCCGGTGTGGCCACTTCCTGCGACAGGTTTTGCTCGAACAGGTCGTTCGGGTAAAATTTCTTCGTGTCCTCGTACACGTGCGGGCGGATGAGGTCGGCGAGCGAATCGATGCGGGCATCGAGGGCCTCGTTGCTGAAATCGGGGAGCAGTTCGCAGAGGCGGTCGGCGTAGGCTTGCTTCATCGCAGGGTCTTGCAGCAGGCGGTTCATCATTGGGCGCTGGTCGAAGGGCTGCGGGATGTGGGTGAACGGCAGCGCCAGTATTTGTTGCTGGGTCAGTCCCATTTTGAAATTGCCGAATGCCTCGTTTTCGTCCCAGGAAATGAACTCGAACAGGTCGGTGTCTTCGTTGTGGTACACGTAGTAGTTATGGCCGGAGCCGACGTAGCTGTCGAGGT
The DNA here is from genome assembly GCA_016234735.1 of Bacteroidota bacterium. Classification (GTDB taxonomy): domain Bacteria; phylum Bacteroidota; class Bacteroidia; order Chitinophagales; family Saprospiraceae; genus UBA6168. The sequence continues at coordinate 12,517 of JACRAN010000166.1, forward strand.
TGACGAAGAGGCTGTGCGCTGCCCAGTAGCCGTACCAACTGTCGAGGTTCAGGCGGGCGGCGAGGTTGGCCGGCAGTTCGGCGGCGGACGAATTGTTCAGCGCATCGAGCAGGGCGATGAGGTCGCTCCAGTCGTTGAGGTCTTCGTTGGTTTTGAGTTCATAGTCGCCGACGTAGGCGCTTTGCTGCGTACCTTTCCAGGTGAGGTTGCCGTGCGGGTCGCCCTTGAAGAGGTTGCCGTCGTTGTTGTCGAAGCGCTTTTTCAAAAAAGTCTTGCCCACGTCCTCCACCACCGTGTACAGTCCCCAAAACTCGCCGTTGAGGTAGAGCCGTGCGAACGTGGCCCTCGGTGCGGCGATGCCGTGCTGGTTCATGAAGTCCAGCGCCAGTTTTTCCCGCAGGAAAGTGGGGTCTTTGAAGCCGTTGTTGAGCGAGAGCTGCTTCAGGCCGTCGTGCGTCTGGTCGGCGACGAATTCTTCAAGGTCAATTTTGAAGGGTTTTTTCGTCGAAGGGTTGTTGTACGAGGAGTTGCCCTTGAAGCGCACCCCCGCATCGGCATACAGGATGCCGTCGATGGTAACGTCACATTTCATGTAGATTTCACCGGGCTTGTTGGCCACGAGGCTGTCCCAGTAGCCCACCTGCGAGAAATCGAGGTGGATTTCGTGGACGGTGCCTTCGGCAAAGAACTGGTCGCCTTCGGTTTGGGCGAGCATGGGGGCGATGGTTGCGAAGCAAAACAGGATGGTGGAAAGTTGTTTCATGCTGATGATGGATTGGGAGGGGTAGGAGTTTGGACTGCATTTAGACCAATAAGTTTAACATCAATCAGCCAAGTTTTTGATTTTGTAAGATGCTCAGTTCCTCAAGGAGAGTCATATCACTTTGAATTATAGCAAGCTGCAACTTGATTGGAATTAGCGCTGCGAATCGCTAAACACCTCGCCCAACTCCACTACCAAATTCGGGAAAATATCCGCTTGTACTGCCTCGCCGTTCGTGAAAATTTGAGCAAGGCCGTATGATTCCCCATCGGCTTGCAGCATAAAGCGAGTCAGGGTCTCCCGTTCTGGGTCAACAATCCAATACTCACGGACACCGGATTCAGCGTAGAGGTCTTTCTTGGTCTTCATTTCCTTGGTGGAATTGCCAGGCGAGAGGATTTCAACGATGAGGTCGGGGGTACCGAGGCAACCGGCATCATCGAGCTTGCTGGTTTCGCAAATGACGCAAATATCAGGCTGCACGACGGTGTAGATGTCCTTGTTGGCTTTGGCCGATTTGATTTTGTTGTACAGGCGGACATCGAAAGGGGCTGCGTAAGCTTCACAAGGGTTCATTTTGAAATAATCGTAAAACTTTCCACTCAGCACAAAGGAAACTCGTTGATGCCGACGGCTTGGGGCGGCCATTTTGGCTATTCTTCCTTTTATCAATTCCACAGCTTGCTCGAACTGCCAAGTCAGGTAGTCGGCGTAGGTGTAGGTCTTTTCCAAGTCCAATTGCGATAGGCTCGTTATCTTTTCCATCTGCGTTGATTTTCTTGATGGCAAATATACTACTTGCAAGCCCATGTTGTTCAAAACAAAGCCGTAATCTTGCGCCTGACTTTGGCCTTTATCCTTTGTACTTTTTCCTTGAACGATGAC
>JACRAN010000163.1 GCA_016234735.1 Bacteroidota bacterium
GGCACGTTGACCCAAATCGTGCTCGACACGGGTTTCCACGAAATCATTTTCCTGCACCTGAACACCGGCTGCATGGACACCTTGCTGGCAGATGTGGCTTGCATTCCCGACGACGGCTGCGGCACTGCGGCGCTTTCGCCGCTGGCAATGTCGGTCGATGATTGCGCCGGGACGGCTGAATTTTGTGTGTCGGTGCTGGTGGCCGACCTGCCCAATTTCCTGATTTCAGACAACGGGGCCGCCTTCGGCGGAACCATCGGGGCATGTGGACTGAACGGCAACACGGTGGCCATGCAACTCGATACCGGCCTGCACGAACTCGTGCTCGAAGACACGGTGAAGGGCTGTGCCGACACGTTCCTGGTGCAGGTGAACTGTGTTTTTGTGGAGGACGTGACGATTGACGTGACCATCGAGGAGGGCGACTCCCTCGTGCTCTGCCTGACGGACTACGGCTACCCGGTGGCCGACATCGACAGCCTCACGGTCATCTGCACCGGCGACGGCAACACCACGTTTGAAATCGACGACCAGACCTGGTGCATCACTGTTTTTGGTGAAACAGTCGGACTTGACACGCTGTGTTTCCTCGTAAACGTCGGCGATTCTTCCGGCATTTTCACGGTAAATATCGTAGTCGTTCCGCCTTGCCCGACGTTTTTCCCTGGCGGCATCCTCGCTGGTGGCGTACCCTGCTCGGCTGACAGCGGCCAGATTTGCCTGCCGATTTCCTTCGTGGATTTGACAAACAAAACCCTGACGCTTGACGGCGGGCCGTACACCGGAACATTGCTGCCGTGTGGTTTTGACAGCCTGTTCGTTTTGAATTACGATGCCCTGCCGAACGCAGGCTTGATGGGGCCATACCTCATCGAGAGTTGGAGCATCAACGGCGGGCCGCCGTTCACGGGCGTTTTCAACACGATTCAGGAACTGGCCGATTCGATGAACGTCTGGGACCCGACGGGCAACTGGCAGGTGGTTTTCGACCCCGTGAACAACCTGAATTTGATTACCGGCGGCAACCCGTTGAACACGTACAGCGCCATGTTCATCAAGGAGCAAATTTCAGGCATTGAAATCCTGCTCGGCATTGATTTGATTGCCGTGCCGACCGGTGTGGCCGTTGAAATTCCGGTGGGCACTTCGCAACTTACCCTGACGGACACGCTGACGCTCTGCACGGAAACCGTCACGCTGGAACTGGTGTGCCTGACCTCCGACGTGGTCATCGACACGATTTTGTTCAGCGAATCGGACACGTTTTGCCTTGATTTGTCGGAACTGGTGGGCACAGTGGAGAGCATCACGAACGCCTGCCCTGGCTCGAATGGGCAAATCGTGGCGTTCACATTTGAAAACAACTGCGTGATTTACACCGGCAACGAACCGGGCCAGGATTCGGCCTGCGTCGTGGTCTGCGATGATGCCGGGCTTTGCGATACTACTTATTTTTTCATAACCGTCACATTTACAGGCGATTCGCTGCCGGTGGCTGTCAACGACACCATCGTGACGGGGCAGGGCCAGGCGACGGCCATTGCGGTGCTGTTCAACGACACGGTGCAGTTCCTGACCGACATTTACCTCGTTGACCCGCCTGCCAACGGCGATGTGGTTTTCCTGCCCGATGGCTCGGCGAACTACGTGCCCGACCCCGGCTACTGCGACGAGCTGGAGCCTGATGTTTTCACCTACGCCATTTGCAACCCGTTGGGCTGCGACACCGCTACGGTTTTCGTGACGGTGGTTTGTGCCGAACTGGAAATTTTCAACGCCTTCTCGCCCAATGACGACGGCACGAACGATTTTTTCAAAATCAACGGCCTCCAGGATTGGCCGGGCCACCACTTGTACGTTTACAACCGCTGGGGCAATCTCGTCTTCGAAGCGACGAGTTATCAAAGCGATTGGAGCGGCATCTGGAAAGATAAAAAGCTGCCGGACGGGACTTATTTCTACGTGCTCGACCTGGGCGATGGCAAGAAACCGAGGCGGGGGTACGTGGTGATTTTGCGGTAAATTCTGCCGGTCACCTCTCAGGAAATGCCGGACAACTTGCGTAGTTGCCCGGCATTTTGTTTGTGTTCTGTCCTCGCACAAGCGAGGGCGTCGGTCTAAATACTTTTCCGCAAAATGTCTATTGGAACGGGGCGAAAGTATTTTTTTTAAATAAAAAGGGAGGTACAAAAAATACTTGCCGTCACATTGGCATTTTTTTGGAACTGACAGCAACGGGATGTTGGAAAGGACGAAGCTGAAACAATTGATTTTCAGTGTTTTGCATCTACTTTGCAGGCTATTTTCCGATAGCCCCATTTGTCAAACAAATAGTAAATGACCAAAATGAAAATAGCCATTTTCGGGGCGAATTACTTCCCGGCAAAGGGCGGCACGAGCCGGGTGGTGGAAAACCTGCTTCGGGAACTGCATGTGCATTTTGAATTCACCGTCTATTGCTTTAAACACCCGGATGCCGACACCCACATCCCCGGCGTAAAGACCATCCAGTTCCCGGAAATCCGCCTCAAGGGGTTGGGCGTTTTTCTGTTTTACCTGCGATGCTGTGCCCACCTGATGCTAAAGGGCAAATACGACCTCGTCCATCTGCACAAAACGGACGGCGCTTTTTTTCTTCCTGTTTTGAACCTGAAGTTCAGGACCATTGCCACTGCCCATGCCCTGCCCCAGCTCGACGACAAATGGTCTTGGGCGGGCAAATTTTACTTCAGGCTTACCGAGCGGCTGTTCATTCTATCGGGTGGTGTGCTCACCACCATTTCAAGCACCAATGCGGAATATTATTTCAAAAAATACAAGCGCCGGGTGGCTTACCTGCCCAACGGCATCTTCGCGGCCGGGGAGGTCTTCCCGGCATTGGCGGACAACCTGCTCTCGGCGCATGGGGTCGGCCCCGGCTACCTGCTCTTCGCCGCCCGCCGGGTCATCCCGCTCAAAGGCTGCCACACCTTGCTCGAAGCCCTGAAATTGCTGGATTTCAAAGGTGCGCTCGTGGTCGCAGGGGACATGGGGCACCTCCCTTCCTACACCAGACAACTCCAATCGAAGGCGCAGGGATTGGACGTGAAATTCATCGGCTACGTGGAAGGCATGGACAAGCTGAACGCCCTCATCAGCCGGGCAAGCCTTTTTGTTTTTCCTTCAGAAATCGAGGCAATGTCCATGATGCTGCTGGAAGCCGGGTCGGTGGGTACGCCGATGATTTGCAGCGACATCCCGCAAAACACGGCAGTGCTTTCGGAACGGGAGGTCTTGTATTTTCAATCCAAAAATGCGGACGACCTGGCGGAAAAGCTGCGCCGGGCTTTCGACCACCCGGAAGAGATGAAAACCAAAGCCAGTTTGACGAAGGAGAAAGTAGAAAGGGAGTACCTCATCTCGGCGGTTGCCCGGCGGTACGAGGACTTGTACCGTGCCGTGATGAACGGTGAAAATTTATCCCAAAACAACCCACAACCATGAATTCCTTTTTGCAAAAAAAAGTAGTGAAAACGGTTGCACCCGCCCTGTCCGCTCTGCGGCTGCCCCGTTTGTTCGAACCGCTTTACGGCGGGCTGGGGCATGTGCTGACCTTCCACCGGGTGGTGCCCGACCAAGAAAAACCGCGCATCCACAACCACCAAACGCTGGAAATCACCCCCGAACACCTGGAGCGCACCATCCGCTTTTTTCAAAAAAAAGGTTATGCTTTTTACTCGCCGGACGAGCTGTGCGAAAGGTTCGCCGCTTGCAGTTTCAAGGAAAAATTCGTCGTCTTCACCTTTGACGACGGCTACCGGGACAACCTCACGGCAGCTTACCCCATTTTAAAAAAACATAGCATTCCCTTCACCATTTACGTAACGACCTGCTTTCCCGACCGGACGGCGGTGCTGTGGTGGTACATCCTGGAAAACCTGCTGCTGGAAAAAGACCAGGTGGAGTTTCAGTGGGCTGGCAAACACTATTCCTTTGCTTGCCACACTCAACCTGAAAAAGAAAAGGCTTTCGACGCCATCCGACGTTTCATCACCCGGTCGTTTTTACTGGAAAACCATGTTGACATGTACCGGGCTGTTTTCGGCGATTTCCAGCCGGACCTCCATGCGCCCGTTGCGGAACTTGCCCTGAGCTGGGCGGAAATCCGTGAACTCGGAAACGACCCGCTCGTGACCATCGGGGCGCACACGGTCAACCATTTTCCCCTGAAACAATTGGAAAAAGAAGCCTTGCACACGGAAATTTTTGACAGCAAAAAAATCATCGAAGCCCGCACCGGGCTGCCGGTCTGGCACTTTGCCTATCCCTTCGGCAAGGCTGCCGAAGCCTCCTGGCGGGAGTTTGAAACGGTCAGATCATTGGGTTTCAAGACGGCGGCTACCACCCGGATGGGGAATATTTTTGCCGCTCACCGAAATAACTTGGAATGCCTTCCGAGGATTAGCATCAACCGGGTGACCGACGGCGCCGTGCTGGAATTGCAGACGAGCGGGATGCTGCCCTGCCTTGTCCACAAAGGCAGGCGGGCGGTTACGCATTGAAGGCAGCGGAACGTTGCAAAACCGCCTTTTCAAAATGCGTTTATTCGTGTTTTCCTGCCGAAAACGGTCAGGTAGATGGTTTTGAGGTCTAACCAAAAACTCCAGTTTTCGATGTACCAAAGGTCGTGTTTGACCCGTTCCCGCTTTTGTTCTTCGGTCTCGGTGGGGCCTCGCCAGCCATTGACCTGTGCCCAGCCCGATATGCCCGGTTTCACGTAATGCCTGACCATGTAGTCTTTGACAATCTTTCTGAAATTGTCCTGGAGGAAGTTGCGGTGGGGCCTTGGACCGACCACGCTCATCTCGCCCTTCAGTACGTTGAAAAACTGGGGCAGTTCGTCGAGGTCATATTTCCGGAGTTTTTTCCCGATGCGGGTGATGCGGAAGTCGTTTTTTACCGTTGATTTTACGCCGTTCACAGAGTCATCGCAAACGGACATGGTCCTGAATTTATGGCAGTTTAGAGGCTTTCCGTCCTTGCCTTTTCTGAGGGGCGAATAGAAAACGGGGCCTTTGCTGTCCAATTTTATCAGCAAGGCAATGAGCAAGAAAAACGGGGACAAACAAATCAGCACCGCTATTGAAAAAAGGATGTCGAAAGCCCTTTTCAAGAGGAAATTTTTGAACGTGTCTAAGGGGGTCTGGTGATACTGGAAGATAGGCAGGTCGTCTAATGTTTTGGGCCTGAAACTGCTTTCTGCCTGCATCGTGCCTTCCGGAACCAGGCAAACCCGGACGCCGTGGTAATTGGCGGCTTCGGAAACGAAATCAATTTCTTTTTTATCGAAACAAGCGCCGTTTATAAATATTTCATCTACAAAAGACATGGACAGCACGGCCGAGATATCTTCGACTTTGCCTAAAACCTTGAAACCGTTAGTCTTCGCAAATTTTGGGGCATTGTCGAGTATGCCGACACATTTGAAGCCGAGGGGCTTTATTTTGTACAGGAAATTAGCGGTAATCTCCCATTGCTTGCCGGCCCCCACCAGCAAAACCCTGGAGTCGAACGTGCCTATGTTCCGCTTTTTATAAAAACCGGATAAAAGTTCAAGGGCAAATGGATACACCAGAAAAAACAGGAAGATGGGCAACAAAAAGAAAGTATGGTCGAAATACTTGACCTTAAAAAGGAAAGACAAGGTGGAAGCCGACCCGATAAAAACGAGGACATTCATCGAAATATGCCTGAACCGCTTTGCAAAACCGTAGGCGAGGTAGAAATCCTGCTTGCCGTTCAGGGCGATGATGCCCGCCCAGACCAGGTTAAAAATGAACACCAGCCTTAAAAAATCATTGGACGTCACCCCGATATGAAGGGGGAAGTACAATATTTTGCTGTCTTGAAGAAATAAAACGGTTAACAGGCAAAAGTTCAGCAACAGGAATTCTGGTCCTATATAGCCTAAAATAATATGCAGCCTGGTACGGGTCATAATGTTTTTTTTGGCAGTACAAAAACTACTAATGGAGCGACAAGGCCAAGGCCCGGCGCTTTGGTGAACGATTGCTTTATAAGCCGTTGCCCAGGCTGGTCGTTCAACGCCTGGAATACCATGTAAAAAGGTTATCTTCATGGATGCCGCAAACGGCGAATCATGAAGACGGTGTGAGGTTGAGACAGTTTTTTTTGTGAATGAGCCTGGATTGCCGGGCCGAGGAAGTCAGAAGCCTTGTGTTGAGATTCCAGTTCGAGATTTTTTGCCAGGATGGTCTAAAACATCCTTTGCAAGGAATGAGGCTGCAAGTTATGGATTAGTTTTTTATTGGCAAAACTTGGCTGTTACAAAATACAAAGACAGCCCGTTTGGGTAGGGCAATTTTCGGTACAAGCAGCCGACCTACAGGAAAATTTTACTGACTCAAACTCAAAAAAGATTCATTCTTTGCCCGTTCAAAATAATTTTACTACCTTTACCAACCATTATTCTCACCGGTCTTTCTCACTGGTTTGTTTACCCTCCATCTTAAAATTCGACTGGACTTTATCACTTTAGGTGTCCATGCATTTGCTTGGCGTTTGCTTCGCCATGCATCGATGACTTGGCATATCCTCGATTTGCAGCAAAACCACCGGGCTGGATGGCAGGTAATGTTTTGGAAAGACAAACTACTTTCTTTGGCAATCCCACCTGCATGCGACGTGTTAATACCTTTTTCAATTTTTTAACCTAAACTTATTATGAAAAACTCAATCGGCTTCCAAACAAATGCGCATGACAAAATGATTCAATCTTGGGCAGCTTTAAACAGCACGAACTCGATAAAGTGGCTTCCAAAAAAAATCAAAAGAGGCTTAGGGAAATATGAATTGGCTTTGGAAATCACCACCACCCACGGGGCTGCCCACCGCCAGAACAGGACTGACCAACTATGTGTATAGCGGATTTATGCATTATAACCTTTGTACCGATGCCAGCCCGGCATTGGTGCCGTTTGCTTTTAATGCTATTGGCTCTACCGGCAGCCGGTTTTTACAGTCCCTTAATCAAACACAATTAGCCTATATGAGATGGATATTTAACTTTATAGCCCTACTCTTCCTCGCAGGAACTGCCTATGCACAAGACGGCACCGGGACGCTCGACAGCCTTGAAAAACTGTTGACGACCAGCCAAAAACCGGACGGCAAGGCTCGCCGGGCGGATTTGCTGTTGGCAATCGGGGAAGCCCATTCCAACAACCATGATTTTCAAAAAGTGCTGCAAAGCTTTCAGGAAGCTCATTCCGTTGCGGTAGCCGTTGGGAACAATAAACTATTGGCTGAAATACTGCTGCAAACCGGAAAAACCCAGCGGAAGGCTGCCGACTATAATGCCGCTATCGAAACACTGGAGAAAATAAAACCGCTGGCATCGTCCGGTACGGAATTGTTCCTGGCGGAAGCATACCATGAATTGTCCAAATCTTTCCAACTGTTGGGCAATAACGAATTGGCTTACGAATATGCGCTTGCCTCATTGCCAATTTGGGAAGCCAACTCGGACGCAACTGGCACCATGCGTTGCAAGTACCAGATAGGGGAGATTCTTTTCTTTCAGGAAGATTTCGACATGGCGCTGGACTATTACCAGCAAACCCGGAACTTGGCAGAAAGTCTGCACGACTCCATTTATATTTACAACAGCCTCGCCGCTATTGGTGGCGCTTACAGCAGGAAGGGTGCTACGGAAGCATCCATGCTGTACAGCCTGCGGGCTTATGCACTCGCCAAGTCGTTGGGCTACGAGACCGGGCTGGGGTATTCGGCGCACAACGTTGGCATCAACCATCTCGCCCTCAGCCGCTTCGACTCGGCGCTCTTTTACTTCAAGGTTTCCTACGAAATGAAAAAGAAAACGAAAGACCGATGGGGGGAAGTCGCCAGCCTGCAATATATTGGGAAAACTTGCCTGGAAATGGGTGACTCCAACTCCGGGCTGGTTTGCCTCCGGCAGGCCCTGGCGCTTGCAAAGGAGATTCAAGCCAAACCCAGGGTACTGGAAACATACCAGTTGCTCGCCGAAGCTTATGAGAAGCTGGAAGAACCCGCCCTGGCATATCAATATTTGAAATCATATACCGTTCTGAAAGACTCCTTGGTCAATGAAAATATGCAGCAAAAAATGGCGAACGCCCAGACGACGTACCATTTGCAGCAAAGAGAAAAAGCATTGACCCAAAAAACGCAGGAAATAAGAACCATCTACGTCATTTCAATCATTGGGGCCTTCTTCGCACTTGCCGTTTTGCTTTGGCTGGCGTATAGCAAAATGTCCCAGCAATACGCTTTGAACGATGAACTAAAGCAAAAAAACCTGTTGATAGCGAAGCAAAACCAACAGATGGAAGTCTTGCTTGATGGACAGAAAATTAAACGAAAAAACGCCGTCGAAGCCGAAAGAATACAAATCAAAAGGAACCCGCTAAAACGGGCGGCTTTTATCTCAAAATAAATCCAATGACGAACACCATTATGAGGTTACAGTTAAAAATCATGAGAAGGTTAAAAATAGTCCGGGACATAGTGACCGGGCTGGACTTTTCCAAAAACCTCAGCCTGAAAGAGTTGGGGATTACCGAACGGGAAGGCAACCTTTACTCACCCTCCCCGGCGCATGATTTGAGAAAAGTATTGTCCCAATTGGACATACAGCCCACCGACGCCATACTCGACTACGGGTCGGGCAAGGGGGCTGCCATGGCGGTAATGGCAAGGTACGGCTTCGATTTAGTCGGCGGGGTGGAATTCAGTCAGCCCCTGTGCGAAGTCGCTTCCAAAAACCTGCGGAAGCTCCGCATTGGCCGTGTTGCCGTTTTTCATTCTGATGCCAAGGATTTTAAGGACTTGGTCCGGTACTCCCATTTCTACCTGTTCAATCCTTTCCCTGGCGCCATACTGGCAGAAGTCTTGCAAAACATTATCGCCTCCCATCGCCGCAAGCCCCGCCGCTTGACGCTAATTTACTACAATCCTGCCTGGCGGGAGGAAATTGACAAGCTCGATTTTTTTCGACTAAAATCCAGCTTCATGGGGAAATATTACGAAATGCTTGTTTACACCAATTTTGATTGATGAAATCCACCACAACACTGAACACAACTTTGCTTAGGGGCGAAGCCGCTGCCGGCTTGCTCCAGCACCCTGAATTTCAAGCGGATTGGCTGCGGTTGGCTGCGGGGTCGCCGGGCTTCACCGTTTTGCAAAAACCCGCTTTTGCTGCTACCTGGTGCGGCATTTACCAAGATGAATACGAACCAGTGCTGGCAACCGCCCGGTCGGAGGGGGGCGAACTTGCCGCCCTGATGTGCTTGGCCTGGAACGAAAAGCGCCAATTCCTGACCCATGCCGGGCACCGTGATGCCGAGTACTGCGGCTGGCTGGCGCTGCCCGGCTGCGAGGGGGAATTTTTACAGCAAACCTTTGTATTGGTTAAAAAACAGTTCCCCATCAAAAAGTGGGAATGGAGCTGGCTTGCCCCGGGGCTTGCCCAGCATATTTTCCAGGATATTCGGGGCAAGGGTTTTCGCACCCTTTCTGAGTTGCGGCCTGCCCCGATATGGGAGCTATCCAAGGCCGAAAGACTCCAGAAGCTGCGCAAGAACAACTACCTGAAACGCAAAATCAACAGGTACAAGGAACTTGGGGATTTCAGGCTTGAAATCATCACCGACCGCCAGAAAACATTTGATATGCTGGGCTTGGCAGCCCTACAATGTGACTTCAGGCACGAGGCCATTCACCATATACGCCCCTTTGCCAACGACCCCCGCAAAATCGAATTTTGCACCGCCCTGCAAAATGACCCGGGCAGCGTTCACGTCAGCGCCTTGCGGCTCGACGACCACTTGCTGGCATTTCACCTGGGCGTCAGCGATGGCAAACGGGTTTGCTTTGGCGTCAACAGTTACGACCCTTCCGAAAGCAGGAATTCCCTCATTTCCTTGTTGCTCATCGAACTGGCGGACGTGCTGTCGCAGCAAGGCTTCGAGGTGTTCGACCTGACGCCGGGCACGGACGCCTACAAGGGGCGCTTTGAAAACAGCCAGCAGCTTTTGGCAAGGCCAACCGTGTATTTTTCACCTTTCAGCTTCTTTGCCGGGAAGGTTAAAAATACCTCCATCGGGTTTGCAAAAAGGCTGCTTCCTATCTTTAAAACGGATGTGCCGGCCATCATCGCCTGGAAAAACAACCTGCTCGGACTGCCCCGAAAGCTGAAAGGCTTGCACCTGGCCGACCTCCTTTCATTCGTTTTTCTGAAAAAAAACTTTTGCATTTACGCTGTACAATCCTCCCAAAGCCAACAGTACGCCCATAGAGAAAGCAGGTCGTACGAGCACCTTTTGAAATACAGCGGCAGCCACCCGTTCCTGACCCGAAGGGAACTGCTGAAGGACGCACTTGGGAAATTCGCAAAAGGCGAGAGGCTTTGCGCAGGCGCTGCCAACGGGCAGTTGGATTGGTCTGCCTGGTTGAAAACACAGCAGGGGCCGCTGGAATTGGGCGTGTTTTCCATAGAGACAGGATTGGAAGAAAACACGAGGATGCTGTACGACTTTTACTGCCGGAAGGGGCAGGTCTTTGCCGATTGCTTCGGGCAGGCGCTGAAGCAGGCTGTCGGGGAGCAGGATACCCCACTGTTCGTTTGCTTAGATAAAAATCATGGAATATCGTCGGAAGCGTGGAGCGGTTGGGGCTTGCGTCCGGTGAAAAAGTTCACTTGCCTTCGGCTGCTATATTTTTTTAGGCGTTGCCGCAGGGAAGACCTTGCTTCCTAAGCCAGATTTTTCCCACCACCAGTAAACCGCCAAGCCGACAACGATGACGGCGTAATTCGTCTCCGAGAACTCATCGAGGGTGGCGTAATGGTCCGTGTACTCCTGGCGGACGAAAAAATCAACGGATTTGGCAATAGCCAGGTTTGCCAGCATCATCGTCCCGGCCCAAAGCGGAGCGATGGGCAAGTGGATTGCCCGGAACCAACCCTTCCATTTTGCAGAAAAACGATGCAGCAGCGGAATGACGACGAAAAAGGAAAACCAAAAATAGAAAAACAGCCGCCCGGCGCTGAATACCAGGAAATTGGAAAAAAAGCCGTACTTGTTTTCCGGTTCCTCCGAGCGGTAGACGAAGATGTCGAGGTTGTGGAGGTTGGTTTCCCCTTGCAGGTTGTGCGACGCCAGTTCCTCCGGCGTATGCCAGCCAAACAGCCGCTGCCCCCAGCTTATCTCCTCGCCAAACGCTATGAAAAACAGGATGCCGAGCAGCAGAAAATGGACGTTCCGTTCCCTGAAAATGAGCCGGTAATGGACGCCGCTTTTTTTGGAAAGAAAAAAGCAAGCGGTGAACAACATGGAAGCCAGCAGAAATGCCAGGGCACCGGTCGTTTCCACGATGCCGTCTTCGTAGGTGAGCCGCCAATGGTTGCGCAGGTCGGGCAGCACCAAAGCATAGGAGATGGCGATGAAAACGCACAGTCCCATCATCAGCAAGCGTTCTGTTTTTGAAAATTTTCCCATGACTTAGTTTTTTTAAAATTTACCTCCCATCAAATCCCCGTACAACCTCCGAAACTCCCCCACCATTTTCCCAATGGAAAACGCCTCCCGGATGCGTTGCCTGCCTTGTTCCCCCAGTTTCCTTGCCAAATCGGGGTTGTCGAGCAGGCGGGCAACTTGCGAAGCGAACGCCCCGGGGTTGTGCGGAGGGACGAGAAATCCAGTCAGCCCGTCCACCACGATTTCGTTCGTACCGCCGCCTGTGGTGGCGACCACGGGCTTCCCCAGCGCCATGTACTCCAAAATCGAGTTGGAAATGCCCTCCTGGTGTACCTCGGTGTTGGTCAAAAGCACCCCAACATCGAACAGGTTCATCACCGATTCCACCCGCTCCAACATGCCGGGGAAGATGAGCCTGTCCCAGTATTTTTCGGGCACGAGCGCCCGGCAGCGGGGCAGGCCGGGCCCGTTGCCGACGGCGAGGAAGGTCAAGCCGGGGCAGGCTTCGAGTAGTTGACAGCCGCCCTCGATGAAGGTGCCGTAGTCCTTCCTCTCGAAAAAACCGCCGACCATGCCCACCACCTGCGGGGTGCGTACTCCGAGCCGTTTGCGCAGCGTTTCCTTGTCTTCCAAATGGGCGATGCGGTTGAAATCGAAGCCGTTGTGGATGAAGCGGCGCTTGCCACGGGGCGCCCGGTATGCCCCCAGCCCTGCCTCGGAATTGGCTAACACCACGTCGGAGAAGGGGAAAGTCAGCCTTCCCCGGAAGTAGTTTTCGTAAAAAAAAGGCATGTCTTTCCGGGCATCGGCGATGCCC
>JACRAN010000168.1 GCA_016234735.1 Bacteroidota bacterium
CCGAATGTAACTGCTATCATTGGCAAAAATGGAACTGGAAAAACTTGCCTGCTGGATTTTTTGACAGATGCACTTGGAACAACACCTTGGTATTCTTTTGAAGATTATGTTGCTTTGTTTTTCGATGAAAAAACAAAGGGGTTTTTCGTAAGGCACAATCTCTTTGAAAACAGATACTTGGAAAATTATCCTTTTATACAACCAATGCGTGGCGCTCCAAGAATAAATGTTACCTTGGAACTACCTGCTGGTTATCAGCAGCTTCAAAATGGGGCAAAATCGAAAACTCATCAAATCATTTACTATTCACCTATCCTTGACCTTCGGAACTACCCTGTTCAAACTGAAGAAAAGAGTTTCATTGACGTTTCTACCGACTTCTTGTTAATTACTGATACAAGGCTTCAAGGTGCTAATGAAAGACAGGTAGAAACTCATCGTTTTAAAAACGTCGAACGGCAGCTAAATTTTGTGCTTGAATTTCAAAAACACAAAGAAGTTTCTTCCAAGTTTAAACTGCCAATAGGCATGGAAGTCGTTAGCCTTGAACTTGAAGATAAAAGCGATTGGTTTTCCAACCTTTCTTCTTCCGCAAAAGAAATTCGTGAGTTCTTTCTGGGTGGAAATATCCCAGAGGAACGTGGTCTTATCAGAAGTGAAATTGACAAGAAGAACAGTGAACTTTACAGTTTAGAAGAAGTAGAAGAAACTAGAACTGACAAATATCGGCAGGTTCAACTTGATAGAATTGGATTTTTTTTCCTTCGTGAATTTGCATACCATTTTTTTTGGGCACTAAATAGTGAAGCAGATTGGCTTAACTTGGATATTGTAGTGACAACAGAGGCACTTCAAAACAAAACCCCATGGGAAGCCTTTCGCTATTTTTTGGAGCACCAAACTTGGCGGCGAGACGGCGACAATCAAGCGGCTGTAAAACTCCTGGATATTTTGGAGCAAACGCTCAATCTTGATAAAGTAAAAATCGCCTCTAGCCATCGTGACCACTCAGTGTTTATCAAAAAAATAAAGGATGCTCATGTTCTTTTGAATGCTCACTTCGCATATCTTCAATCTTTGCCCATTTGGAGAAAATCTGGTTCAGTTAAAGACTACCTGCATTTTAACTGGCATAATTTGAGTTCCGGTGAGAAGGCTTTTCTCGACGTTTTTTCTCGCCTTTATTATGCTTATGCGATTGTCAAAGAACGTGATTGGGATCAATATTCTAAAAAAACAACTCATACTAAGTGGATATGCCTACTGCTTGATGAGGGAGAAGTTGGCTTTCACCCTGATTGGCAAAGGGAATACCTCCGCTTGTTACTCGACATGATTCCGCATATTTTCAAGGGAATAAAAGTTCAGGTTATTCTTACCTCTCATTCTCCGTTTGTGATTTCAGATTTGCCCAAAGGTAATGTAATTTTCTTGAAAAAAAAGGACGAAGAACCTACTCGCATTGATAGCGGAGTTGGTCATGAAAAAACTTTTGCAGCCAACATTCACACACTTCTTTCAGACAGTTTTTTCATGGAAAAAGGTCTGATTGGGGCGTTTGCGCAAGAGAAAATCAAAAACGCCCTGAAAGACATTAAAAATAAGAAAGAAGAAAAAAAAGAGAGCATCCGGCGTCTGATAGCTTTAATCGGAGAGCCTGTTATCAGCAGCAAAATGGAGCAATTCTTTTTCGAAAAATTTGGCCATAGTGTCAACGAAAAAAACCTCGATGAGCGGATTGCCATTTTGAAAAGGGAACTTAGCGAAGCCGAAAATCAAAAAAATAATGCCTAATGAATTTACTTCAACACCTTGACTTTCCAACGCTAGCAAAGGAATTCTATCTACATCTAAATCAGCGGCAAGGCAATTCTAAGACGATAAAGGCAAAAGTAGAAGATTTAGTAAATGCTGCCAATTTTGGTCAACGTCTGCAGCCGGAACAGGATTTTATAAATTTTTTGAATAATGACGCTCATTTAGAACAGCTTATAACCGCCAATCCAGACCAATTAGACAGCTTGAGGCAGGTTCATGGAACTCAACTATTTTGGGATAATAATGCCGGGAAGAGTACACCTTTTGGAATCGAAGTTTTGAAAATTTTTGACTACGAAGGTTTTAGGACGAGCAAAAAAGCCAAATGGCTTGCCGATAAACTGAAAATTAAAACTTGCCTGTATTGCAATGCTCAATATACGGTCAGTACGGGAATGAGGATTTACCACACCTTCGACCACTTTTTCTCCAAAAAAAGGTATCCCTATCTGAGCCTTTCCTTTTACAACCTCATACCTGCATGTGACAACTGCAACCGAATAAAATCGGACATAGACATTGTCTTGGCTACTTTCAGACATCCATACTTTGGTGTTCCTTTGATGAACGAATTTCAGTTTGGGCTTGAGCCGTCTGGGGTTGTTCAGTTCCATACAAGTCATTTTCGAGAGGAGCAGTATCTAACAATTACGATAAATACCAATGGCAATCAGACTGCCGAAACACACAAGCGGATGTTCAATCTGGAAGACCAGTATAGTGTTCACAAAGACATTACCGCAGAATTAGTCTGGAAATCAGTTATTTACAATCCAAACTTTAAATCTGATTTGAAAAAGCTGTTGCGAACAGTTGGTATTGACGATAAGGAGTTAGACAGAATTATCTTGGGCAATTATCCTGCATCTGAGGACTTCCACAAGCGCCCGCTCGCCAAGTTGATGAATGATATTGCAAAGGATTTGAAGCTGGTTTAAAGTCGCAAATTTATCTCAGCGTAACTGACACCGCCCGCCCGGGCTCCGTCCGAAACAAAAGGTGCATCAAGGCCCCACCCCCCACAAGTCCAGTATTTCCACCTCTGTTAACGCAGGCCTTCAACACTGTGGTTCTCTAAAAACCTCCCAAATCCCGCTGGCGCAGGTCTCCGACCTGTGTTTCGCTACATTTCTCAGTCCGTGGAAAATGAACACCAGACGGTACCGCCGAGTATCGCCTTTGCATAAAACCAGATTTAGGAAATTTTAGAAATTTCCTAAATCTACCATGCTGGCGCCGGACTCCGTCCGGTGATACCGCTCGCCCGGACTCCGTCCGAAATCCCAAGCGCCTCACTGCCCCCCCCCCCCACAAGTCCAGTATTTCCACCTCCAGCAAAGGAAACCCGATGCCCGCATAACTGGCAGAACTTCCGTACAGCCAGTGCTCCGGTTCTGCCACGAACCCCGCCCGCACTGGGTTTTCGTGGATGTACTTTATCTTTTGGCACACCACTTCCGGCGACCACAATGCTACCGGGTGGTTTTCATGCTGCCAGACCTGGTGTTCCTGCCCTTTCTGTCGGCCAAACCAGCCCAGCAGCCGCACCAGCCATTCCCGGCGGGATTCTGGTTGTTCTTCTATGACTTCCAACAACTTGGCTGCCGTGAATTTTTTGAAGGATTGCAGCACTTTGCCCAGGGGGATTTCATCGGTATAGGCCACCATGTGCAGGTGGTTTGTCATGATGACGTAAGCACAGATATGCAACCCCTTGTTTTCCTGACACCATTTCAGGCAGTCTATCAGGATGTCACGGTTGGCTTTCCGGGTGAAGAGGTCCACCCATCCTGCAGTGGTGGCGGTGACGTAATGCAGCCCTGTTGCTTCCAGGAACTTGTATTTTTTGCTCATAGCAGTCTGCTTGGTCGCCGAAAGATAGGTTTTTCAAGTGATTGTCCTGGCTTTTTTTGGTGCGATAAGTTGCATTGGCAACGGCGGACAGTGTCCGGGCGAATGATGTCACCGGACGGAGTCCGGCGCCAGCGAAGTTGTGTTGTTGAACGCTTCGTTCCAAGCTTTATTTTTTCGTAATCCCGGTGCAGGGCGGGCTTGGCAGACTACCTTTGCCCAGGCAACCGTAGCCAGCCACAAACCGCAATCTTCGCCGATGTTTCATCAAAAACTCAAACCCGCCCTGTTAGTTCTGCTGCCACTGGCAGCCCTGCTGCTGGCCCTTCGCCCCGCACCTCCCCCCGCCTGGGGCTTCTACGGCCACCGGAAAATCAACCACCAGGCCGTGTTCACGCTGCCGCCGGAGATGCTGGTTTTTTTCAAAAAAAACATCGACTGGCTCACGGAACACGCCGTGGATGCCGACAACCGCCGCTACGCCAGCCCGCACGAAGCGCCCCGCCACTTCCTCGACCTCGACCGCTACGGCTCGCCGCCGTTCGATAACCTGCCCCGCAACTGGACGGATGCGCTCATGCAGTACGCCCGGTATTTTTTTGTGAACGAACGGGGCGACACGCTGCGGCTCGTCACCGAGCCGGTCACGGAGGACACGGCGGTCGGCGTGACGTTCCACCCGAAGCTGTTCAATGGTCAGCCGGTCGCCTGCGGGCGACGGGATTTCCGGCGGTTTTTTACCCAAAACATCCTGCCGCAATACTACGGCGACGAACCTGTCTGGGCCATCAACTGCGACAGCCTCTCCCGGCTGCTTGGCGGGGCGGATTTGAACTGCGGGAGTGCCTTCGTGACCGACACGTTCTCGCAGCACGGTGTGCTGCCGTACAATCTCGAACAGATGCTGCGGCGACTGACCGATGCGTTCCGGGAGCAGGATGCCAAGCGGATACTGCGCTACGCCGCCGACATCGGGCACTACATCGCCGATGCGCACGTGCCGCTGCACACGACGATGAACTACAACGGCCAACTGACCGGCCAGGAGGGCCTGCACGCTTTCTGGGAAACCCGCCTGCCGGAGATGTTTGCCGAGGAGAACTACGACTTCTGGGTAGGCCCGGCCGGATTGATGGAAGACCCGCAAAGCTACTTTTGGGGCATCGTGCTCAAGAGCCATTCGCTGGTGGACAGCGTGACGGACATTGAGCGGGCGCTGCGCCGGGAGTTCCCGACCGACCGGCAAATGTGCAGCGAACTGCGGGGCGATGTGCTGGTGAAAACGCAATGCGCCAACTTTGCCCGTGCCTACCACGAGCGCATGGGCGGCATGGTGGAGGGCCGGATGCAGGGTGCCATCCTCGCCGTCGGCAGTGCGTGGTACACGGCATGGGTGCTGGCCGGTCAGCCTGATTTGACCCACCTCGGCGAAGCCCCGATGGTGCCGGATTCGACGGATTTGCAAATCCAGCAGGCCAAATCGTCGGGGACGCAGTTGGGCAGGCCGCATGAGTGAGGGGCAGCCATTGGCTGTTGGCCGTTGGCTGTTGGCTTTTTGCCAATTGCCAACGGCCAACAGCCCATTTCACAATAATTTCATCCTGAACCTTCCTGCCGATTGGGATAGTTGGCCTACCTTTACTTTTCTTCCAACCATGATGTTTAATCAAATCCTCATTTTATGAAAAAAGTATTTTTTACCCTCCTGACTTTCATTGTTTTGCTGGGCCAGGGCCTCGCCCAAAATGTGGTCATCACGGAAATCAGCTACAACAATCCCAGCACCGACGACTACGAGTTTATCGAACTTTACAACCGGGGCAACTCGGCAGTAGCGCTGGAAAACTGGACGTTTTCCGTGGCTGTGAACTACACCTTCCCGGCCTACACGCTGAACCCCGGCGAGTACGTGGTGATTGCCGGAAATGCCGCCGTTTTCGAGGCAGGTTTTGGTTTTGCGCCGCTCGGCTGGAACCCCGCCAACAACAATGCGCTGAACAATACCGGCGAAAATATCGTCCTGAGCGATGCCAACGGTGTGCTCATGGATTCGGTCCACTACGCCGATGCCGCCCCCTGGCCTACCTCGCCGGACGGCCTCGGCCCCACGCTCGTGCTTTGCGACGTGAACGCCGACAACAGCAACCCCGCCAATTGGGCAGCCGCCACCACGCCAACGGGCGTGTTCCCAGGCGGCACGGAAATTTTGGGCAACCCCGGCGACGATGCGCAATGCCCCACCGGGCCGGTCATCAAGTTTCTGAACGCCGGTTTTGCGGTGCCCGAAGATGCAGGTGGTGTGTTCGTGAATGTGGCCATCGCCAACGGCAACAGCAACCCCACCTCGGTGACACTGGCGCTCAATGCCGCTTCAACGGCCACTTCCGGCAGCGATTTTACGCTGACGCTGCCGATGACCATCACCTTCCCCGGCGGCGTGGCGGCGGATACGCAAACCGTCACGGTCAACATCATGGACGATGCCGTCATCGAAGCGACGGAAGCACTCGTGCTCGATTTGACGAACCCCACGAACGGTGCCGAAGTGCTGGCAAATGCTGCTTTGTTCACACTGAACATCCAGGACGACGACACGCCGCTGTCGGGTGCGCTGGTCATCACCGGCGTGTTCGATACGCAGGTGGAATCGGGCGGCACCTGGGCCAAGGGCTGCGAACTCCAAGCCATTGAAGACATTCCCGACTTGAGCATTTTTTCTGTCGGCTTCGCCAACAACGGCGGTGGAACCGATGGCCAGGAAGTGTTTTTCCCGCCGATCGCAGTGTTGGCGGGCGAATGTATCTGGATAGCCAACGACAGTACCTTGTTCCATAATTTTTTCGGATTCCCGGCCACCGTCACCGACTCCGATGCGGGCATCAACGGCGACGATGCCATCGAGTTGTTTGAAAACAACGAGGTCATCGATGTTTTTGGGGAAATCACGCACGCAGGCGGCACCCTGCCCTGGGGCTACCTCGATGGTTGGGCGTACCGCAAGAGTGGTACCGGCCCCGACGGCAACATTTTCAACATCAACAACTGGAATTTCAGCGGCCCCGATGTCTTCGACCTCCAGGTGACCAACGCCACCGCCACCGTGCCTTTCCCCGATTGCAGCTACTCCGAAGTGCCGCCCACGACGGCCGTTGCCAACGACGACAATGCTGTGACGCCGTTCAATACCGCCCTCGACATCAACATCCTGGCCAACGACGTGTTGCCGAACGCCCTCACGTCACTGACCGTGACGAGTGGCCCCGCCAACGGCACAGCCACCGCCAACGGCGTTGCCAACATCACCTACACCCCCGACGCCGGCTTCTGCGGTACGGACGGTTTCACCTACCAAATCTGCGATGCGCAGGGCTGCGACGATGCGACCGTGACGGTGACGGTAGAATGTGAAATTTCTTACCCACAGTACAACATCGGCACCGTCACTACGGTGGGTGCAAACGGGGCACCCGACTCGGCTGGTGTTACTTGCGAACTGCACGGTATTGTGTATGGCATTGATTTTCAGGGGGTTAACGCACAGGGAGACCCGCTGACTGCCATCCAGTTTTACCTCATCGACGGCACGGGGGGCATCAGCGTGTTCAGCGGCAACAACTTCGGGTACACGGTGCAGGAGGGCGACGAAGTCATCGTTCAGGGTGAAATCGTGACGTTCAACTGCCTGACGCAAGTGACGCCCGATACGCTGTGGCCGGTTTCCACCGGGAACAGCCTCCAGGCACCGACCATCACGACTTTCATCGATGAAGATTTTGAATCGGAGTTGATAGAATTGACCAACCTGACGCTGGTGGATGCAGGTCAATGGCTCGGCAACGGTGGCAGCTTCAACGTGCAGGTGACGAACGGCACCTTCACCAACACCATGCGCATCGACAACGACTGCGAACTTTCATCTATGCCCGCTCCGGTCGGGGCGTTCCATGCGAGGGGCCTCGGCGGCCAGTTCGACAGCGCTCCCTGCGATGGTGGCTACCAGTTCTTCCCGCGCTATGCCGCCGACATCATCCCGCTCGATGCCACGACAGAAACCTGGCTGGCCGGTAAAATCAGCTTTTACCCGAACCCCGTCAGCGACCTGCTTTTTATCAAAACAGTGGTCAGCATCGATGAGGTGACAGTCTCGAATACCCTCGGCCAGCAATTGTTGCGGATGGAAAACCCTGGTGAAAGAATGGATGTGAGCCACCTCGGAACGGGCCTGTACCTCGTCACTTTTCGGGTGGAGGATGCCAGTTGGACGAGCCGGTTTGTGAAGGAATGATTCATTGTTTCATTGTTTCATGGCTGCATTGTTTCACTGTTTCATTGCCTCATTGTTTCCATGCGACCGTGAGGCAATGCAGCCATGCAACCGTGAGACAATGAAACAATGAAAAGCGGCCCGCACGGAGGAACTCCGGCGGGCCGCTTTTATTATCGAAGCAATCAATGTGGGTATTAACCCGCGGACTGTCCATTGTTTCTAAAAATGGATGACTAAATCTCGTCGGCCTTGTTGTAACGGTCGTTTCGGTCATTGGAACGGTCGTTGCGGTCGTTATAACGATCATTTCCACCGCCGCTGTTGCGGTCCCCGCCGCCACCGTAACGACTGCCACCACCACCGCTGTTGCGGTCTCCGCCGCCACCGTAACGGTCACCACCGCCACCGCCGTAACGACTGCCACCACCACCGTAACCACTGTTGCGGTCTCCGCCACCGCCGCCGTAACGGCTACCACCACCGCCGCCGCCGCCGCTGTAACCACTGTTGCGGGGCCTGTAACCACCGCCGCCGCCGCCGCCACCGCTGTAACGGTCACCGCCACCACTGCTGCGCTGTGGACGGTCCTCTTTTGGGGTCGCTTCTTTCACGAAAATGGTCCTGCCGTGCATTTCACTCTCGTTGAGTGCCGTAATTGCTGCGTTTGCTTCGTCGTCATTGGGCATTTCGACAAAAGCGAATCCTTTTGACTTGCCAGTAAAGTGGTCCATGATGACCTTCGCTGAAGAGACTTCGCCGTACCGCTCAAATGCGGACTGTAAATCGTCACTGGTTGTATTGAAATCCAGCTTTGCTACAAAGATGTTCATAACAAAAAAACTTTAGAGATTGAATAGTTAAAAAAATAGTGAAAATCCGAAGTAAGTTAGTTGCGTAGCAAGCCTTTCCGAACACGATCGCTTTGAGTAAAACATTCAAAAAAACACCTCTCCAACAGGGATTGCCAAACAAGCGCCCAAGCGCAGGGGCAAAAATAAGTGAAGATTTATTTCGGTGGCGGAAAATTTTCAGGGCCTGAAAAATAATGCGCTGGAGGGTAGTAGAACCTGGCTTTCGGAAAATAAAAAAACCCAAACTCCCCCTCCCTCCAACACCGAAACGCTTTTTTTCTACCTTTGCGCCCGGCAAGCGCTGCACGACCAGCTCCGGCTGAACTCCCCCAGGGCAGAAATGCAGCAAGGGTAGGTTGTTGAGCGGTGCGATGTGGTTGCTTGCCATCTTTTTTTGGGGAGGTCAATTTTGGGAATTGACCTCCCCATTTTTTTGTCAGGGCAGAAATGCAGCATCTGCCAATTGCCACGGTGCCGGTTACGTTCGTTTTGCAGGACGGATCCCCGTCAACAATTCAACAAAATCATCCGCCGAAATGACCTTGACCTTGGGGAAAGGAATGCTTTTCAACAGCTTGAAATGCCGGTCGTCGGAGACAATGAAATCGGCATTGCCTGCCACAGCACAGTCCACGAATTTGTCATCATCGGGGTCGGCGGTTATCAGGTTCCAGTAATAATACTTGTGGATATGCCAGGCGTTCTGTGCTTCCCGGATACCTTTCACCAAGTGCAGCGCAAGGTTTGGGCTCATCTCCCCTCCAATCACTTCTTCGTATTCCAGCAAAATATCGGTGGTCAGCAGGATATCGTAGCGTTTTTCCTCAAATGCCTGAAAAATGGGATGGTGCGGCGACCTGCGGGAGACAGAAACCAGCAATACATTCGAGTCGAGTACAACTTTCATGGTTGCAATTTGCGGTAAGGCTTCCGTCGGTGTTTTTTCAGCATCTCATGTGAATCCATCCCTTTTTCTACCCAGATTTTGTCTGCCTCGTCTTTGGCTTTTTCCAGGAAATACTTGGAAATCAACTCCCGGATAGCCAATAAATCCTCGTCCCTCACATTGTCGGCGAACAACTTGAGCATTTCCAACTGAACATTGGTGAAAGGCTGCGGGATAGCAACTGCTGCATTCATGTTATTTTGATTTAATCCTACGAAGTTACAGAAAAATTAAACGCCGATCCCCGTTGTGAGGTTCGGCATCCACCTCACGGCTTCAGCACTTCCTTCAACGCCTTGACCGCCGCCTCCAACTGCTGGTCACGGCCCTTGCTCACTTCCCCAGGCTCGTTCGGCGCTTTGATGTCCGGTTCCAACTGCTGATTCTCTAAGTATTTGCCATCGTTGCCGACCATGCCAACCTGCGGGATGCCGAACACCATGCCGTTCTGCAAACCCTCCCACCAGACGGCGGTGCCGGTGCCGGGCACGGGCATCCCGACCAGCTTGCCGATGCCAAGCGCCTTGTAGGTGTACGGGAACATGTGCGCATCGGAGTAGTTGCTTTCGCTCATCACCACCACGCTGGGGCGGCGCCATTTGAACTGCGGCTCGTTGCCGAGGTTCTGGCCGCGTGGCATGAAAGTCATGTACTGCTTGCCATCCAGGAAGGTGGCGAGGTCGTCGTGTAGCCAGCCGCCGCCGTTGAAGCGGGTGTCCACCACGAGCGCTTCCTTGCCTGCGTTTTTACCCAAAGCATCTTCATACACGGTGCGGTAACTCTGGTCGTTCATGCCCCGCACATGCACGTAGCCGATGGTTCCGCCGCTCAGGCTGTCCACGAGGAAGCGGCTACGCTCCACCCAGCGCTGGTAGCGCAGTTCGCCCTCTTCGCCGAGGCCGATGGGCTTCACCACCTCGTCCCAGCGCGTCTTCGTGGCGGGGTCGTAGAGCGAAAGCAGGGTGTTTTTTTCCGCCTTGCGGTTGAGCAGGCTTTGGTAGTTGGTGGTCGCCGTGATTTCCTGGCCGTCCACTTTTTCAATGACCACGCCCGCCTTGATTTTCGAGGTGCTTTTCACCACGGGACTTTTGTCCATCACCTCGGCGATTTTCAACCCGGTACCCGTGTAATTTTCATCGTAAAACAAGCCGAGCGCTGCCGTTTTGTCGCCATTGGGCGTCGTTGGCCGGAAGCGGGCACCCGTGTGCGAGGCATTCAGTTCGCCAAGCATTTCACTCAGCAGTTCCGCAAAATCGTAGTTGTTGTTGATGTACGGCAGGAAGCGGGCGTAGGCGGTTTTATAAAAATCCCATTCGGTGCCTTGCAGGTCAATTTTGTAAAATTTCTTCTCCACCTGCCGCCAGGCGTGCTCGAACAGGTACTGCCGCTCGACGGCCTCGCTCAGTACCATTTCGCCCTTCACGGCAACGCCGTCCTTCTTGCCGTCCTCGATGTTGACCTTTGAAATACCGCCGTCGGCAAGGATGAACAACGTCTTGCCCTCCTTGTCCATCACAAGATCGCCGACGTTCTCAGCGCCGAGTTTCACCAAAATCTTCGTGTCTTTCGAGCGCAGTTCCGTTTGCCAGAGGTCGTAGCCTTTCTCGAATTTGGCGAGGTAAAACAACTTCTCCCCGTCCTTCGACAGCACTGCATCGGCGAGGTCGGAGGAGTGGATGGTCAGGCGCACCTTGCGGTCTTCGATGCCGTTGAGTTCAAACTTGAGGGGTTCGATTTTTTTGTCTTTGTCCTCCTTTTTTTCGGCAGTCTTTTCGTCTTTTTTCTCGCCTTCTTTCCCCTCTTTCTCCTTTTCCTCGTCCTTGTTCAGCTCAAACTCCTCCTTGCCCAGCTTGAATTTATCGAACCCTTCCTGCGTAAAAAACATGGCGTAATCGTCGGCCTGCCCGCCCCAACTGGCATCGTTTTTCATGCCGTCGCGGTCGCTGAAAAACGTCATCGTCTTGCCGTCCATCGCCCACTTGGGCAGCCCACTGCCGTAGCCGCTTTTGGTCAGGTTGGTAATTTCTTTGCCGCCCTCGGCACTCACCAGGCCCGCCTGCCCGATCCACTGGTTGGGTTGCAGGAATTCCACCAAAAACCACTTGCCGTCGGGCGACCAGGCGTAGTGTTGGTCGCCGTCGGAGTAGCTGTAATTTTTGTCGCCGGGCATCACGGTGCGCACGGCTTTGGTGGCGAGGTTGACCACCCGAAGCGTGGTGCGTTCCTCCAGGTAGGCGACCTCCTTGCCGTCGGGCGAGTAGGCCGGTTGGAACTCCTCGGTGGGCGAGGCGATGACGGGTGTTTCTTTTAAAATGGTCGAGTTGAAAAAGAATTTTTCCTCGTCCCTGGTCAGCGAGGTTTGATAGACGTTCCAACTGCCGCTGCGCTCCCCGGCGTAGAGGATGGAGCGCCCGTCGGGGCTGAAACTCACGCTGCGCTCCTGCTCCGGCGTGTCGGTGATGCGGCGGGTGGTACCTTCCTTCACCGAGGCAGCGAACACCTCGCCCCGGTGGACGAAGGCGACTTCCTTGCCGTTGGGAGAGAGCGCCATTTCGCTGATTTCGCCGGTTACGGGGACGGTTTTTTCGGGGTTGTAGCGGCTGTCGGTGACGGTGCTGACCGGCACTTTTTGGGGCTGCCCGCCCTCCTTCATCGTGTAAAGTTCGCCGTTGTAGCTGAAGCAGATCGTACCGTCGTTGCTTATCGTCAGGTTGCGGACGGGGTGCTTGTCGAGGGTGGTGATTTGCTTTTCCGAGCCACCGTTGAGGCTCATTTTCCAGACGTTGAACGTGCCGCTTTTTTCACTCAAAAAATACACGTCCTGCTGGTTGGGTGCCACGACGGGGTTGCGGTCTTCGCCCTCGAAGCTGCTGAGTAGGGTGTATTTTTTGGTTTTCAGGTCGTATTTCCAAACATCCCTCGCCACGGAGGAAGTATGGTGCTTGCGGAATTCGTCCTCGTAGCCCTTCCGGTCGTGGAAGACGAGCGTCGTGCCAGCGGCATTGAACCGGGCGGCCTCCGCCGGGGTGGTGATGACCTGGCGGGGCATCCCGCCACTCACCGGAATGCGGTACAATTCCGGCAGCACCCCGCTCGGATACTGCTGGTTGGCCACCGCATCCAACTGGCTGGAAGTGTAGATAACCGATTGATTATCAGCCGAAAAGTCGCTGGGATATTCGCCTGACGAGTGGTACGTCAGCCTCGTCGCCTGTCCGCCGGAGGCTGGCATCACGAACACGTCGAAGTTGCCGTACCGGTCGCTGGCGAAGGCAATCTGCTGCCCGTCGTGCGACCAGACGGGCAGGTAGTCCTGCGCTTCGTGAACG
>JACRAN010000169.1 GCA_016234735.1 Bacteroidota bacterium
AGGGGCTGTACGTGGTGGCGGGTTTGGCGCTGGTGCTGCTCACCGTCTTCCTCACCGAGTGGAACGGGGCGCCCTGGGCGGAATATTTTTTGCGCAGGAGCCGGGAAGGTGACCGACCGGGAGCATCCCCTTTCCATGCGATGAAGTACATCGGCGGGGCCATGCCCTACTTCACCGCCCTCATCGGCAGTGCGCTGTTTGAAATCGCCCGTTTTGCGAAGCAAAAAGAAAAAGAAGCCGCCGAAAGCCGCAGCGAAAAGCTGGAAGCGGAGATGAAATTCCTCAAGTCGCAGTTCAACCCGCACTTCCTGTTCAACGCCCTGAACAACATCTACGCCCTCACCGTCATCAAATCCGACCAGGCCCCCGACAACCTGCTCAAGCTCTCCGGGATGCTGCGCTACATGCTCTACGACTGCAAGGCGGACACCGTGCCGCTCGGCAAGGAAATCGAGTACCTGCGCCACTTCATCGACCTCCACCTGCTCAAAGACAGCCGGGGCCTCAACGTGAAAACGGAACTCGACGACAGCCGCCCCGACCTTAAAATAGCGCCGATGCTCCTGCTCCCCTTCGTCGAAAACGCCTTCAAGCACAGCCGCATCGAAGACCTGGAGAACGGCTGGATCAGCATCAAACTCAGCACCACTGACGCACAGGAAGTGGTTTTTGAAGTAAAAAACAGCTTGCCGAAAACGGGCTTCACCAAAGACAAAATCGGCGGCATCGGCCTTCAAAACGTGCAGCGCCAACTCGAACTCATCTACCCCGACCACCACGAACTGCACATCAGTCAGGAAAACGATGCCTTCGAGGTATTTTTAAAAATCCGAAATCCGAAATCCGAAATCCGAAATGACTAAACTCCGCTGCCTCGTCGTGGACGACGAGGAACTCGCCCGCACCCTGCTCGAAAACTACATCGGCAGGCTGCCGCACCTCGAACTGGCGGGCAAATGCAAAGACCCGCTCGAAGCCATGCAGGTGTTGCAGGGCCAGCACATCGACCTGCTGTTCCTCGACATCCAGATGCCGGGGCTGACGGGCGTGGAGTTCCTGCGGACGCTGCGGTCCAAGCCGGTCACCATTTTCACCACTGCCTACCCCGATTTTGCGCTGGAAGGCTACTCGCTCGACGTGACCGACTATCTGCTGAAACCCTTCGGCTTCGAGCGTTTCGTGCAGGCGGTGAACAAGGCCGGGGAACTGCTCCGGCTGAAAAACACGGCTTCGAAAACCCCATCAACTGAAGCGGCGCAGCCCGACAGGGATTTCATCCTGGTGAAATCCGAGCACAAAATCCACCGGCTGCGCTTCGACGACATTCTTTTCATCGAAAGTATGCGGGAGTACGTGGCCTGGCACACGCCGCAGGGCCGGATCCTCTCGCTGAACAGCCTGAAAAACTTAGAGGAGGAATTGCCCGGCAGCCGCTTCATCCGCATCCACAAATCGTACATGGTGGCCATCGAAAAAATCGGGATGCTGGAAGGCAACCTCGTGCATGTGGGCAAAGAAAAGTTGCCCATCGGGGCCAGTTACCGGGAGGTGGTGCTGCGCAAAGTTTTTGAGGGTTGAAGATGGCAGGCGGCACGGGCAGGCTTGGAAAACGGCACTTCATCCCCTGATTTTCACCACTCATCGAAAGGCGCAAGGTATTTCACCCTGCGCCTTTCGTTTTACGGCATATTATGGATACTTTTGCCCCTGAGATTTAAAGCTGTACGCAGCGAAAATGCCGTTAGGGTTGTTTTAGAGGGGCTGTAAAATCTTTGCCTGCCCACGTTCAACAGAAAAAAGGCAAAATACCACCAGGCCGTGAACAATTTCCGCGCTGGTGAACTTTCAGGAAGTCAGTTTTGGCAAAACGATAGCGACCAAGTCCAGACGAACATAGTGGAAGTGGTGGGGACAACAGGTTTGTAAAAATCCAGGCGGTTTTTTACAAATGCCCCTTCGCTGACATACCCTTCAAGAACAAATTCAATCACTACCGAGCCGCACCAAGCAAAACAGATGAAGTCAATCACACTTCTTGCAGAAGAAAATTTACTTGAAAACCCCTCCCAAGCTGCGATTTCCCCGGTCAAAAACGCCGTCATCCTCGCTGCCGGGAAGAGTTCCCGCTTCCGGGAGCAGGGCGTTTTGAAGCCCAAAGTGCTGATGAAAGTGGGCGGTCTCCGCCTGCTCGAACGCGCCATCCTGACCCTGCACGAAACGGGCGTGGAGCGCTTCCGCATTGTGGTGGGGGCGTACAAGGAGCAGGTGTTGGCGGAGATGAGGAGCATTGCCCGCCTCCGGGAAATCGACATCGAGTATGTGGAGTGCGTGGAGTACGAACTGGGCAACGGCGTGACGTTTGCGGCAGGGGCGGCAGGGTTCAGCGAAGCGTTTTTACTTACCATGTCCGACCATATTTTTGCGCCGGACACCGTGCGTGATTTCATCCAAAAAACAAAAGAAGCCCCCCAACTGCCTGCCCTCGCCTGCGACGGCGACCTCGAAAATGTGTTCGACATGGACGATGCCACGAAGGTGGCCAGCCGCGACGGTTTCATCCACAACATCGGCAAGGAAATCAAGGAATACGACCTGGTGGACACCGGGCTTTTTTACTTTCCGGCGGGCTACGGCAGCAAAATCGAAGAAAAAGCCAGGCAGGGTGCCCACTCCGTCAGCGGCATCATCCAGCACTTCATCGACGGCGACGGGGTGCGGGCAGTGGAGCTGGAAAACGCCATGTGGCAGGACGTGGACGACCCCAACATGAAGCGGGAGGCCGAACGCCGCCTGCTGAAAATGTTCCCCCAGCCCGAAAAAACCCTGGTCAGCCACTTCGTTTCCGGCCCCGCCAGCCTGGCACTGGCCCGCACGGAACTGAAGCCCTACCACGTGACGGCTATTGTTTTTTTGATGTCGATGGTTGCATCGGCGTTCGCCGCAGCAGGCCACCGCGATCCGATGTTGATTGGTTCCAGCGTGTTCCTGCTGGCCTCCCTGTTCGATGGCGCTGACAGCAGCCTGGCCCGGATGACTTACCAGACCTCCCGTTTCGGGGAATGGTTCCAGCGGTTTTTGGGCAGCCTGCGCTACCTCATTTTTTTTAGTGGTATCGGCATAAGTGGCTGGCGTTCGACCCATTCCGATTTTTATCTTTTTGGGGTGTTCATGTTTTGGGCAGTGGGGTTGTACCTGCTTTCGCAAATGGCCACCTTCGCCTGGAACCGCCGGGAGCAACCGGACGAGCCGTTTTTGCCATCGCCGTTTGTCCGAAATTTTAAACGAAAGTCAGTAGCGAGGCTCATCGGCTTTTTGCAGACGGTGACGAGGCCCGACGTTCTGGCTTTGTTAACCTTTGCCCTTGGCTTGTTTTTTAAGTCAAAAGCCATGTTCTGGGTGGGCCTGGCCGGCACGATGGTTTCGGCCATCGCCTTCTCGAAATCCGTGCATGTGTCGAAGGTCAAGACCAACAAAGCCAACCCGGTCGGCAACCTGAACCCGATTTATTTTTTCCTGCTGGGTATTGGCATCCTGGCAGCCCTGGTTTTTTACCTCGACTTCACCGTGGTGAACGCCTCGCTGGCCGCTGCGGGGAACAAGGTTTTCGTGGTGTTCAGCGTGGCGCTGCTGTGGATTGTGACCAACACCCTCTGCACCCGCACCCTCGTGCAGGGCAAAGTGCCGTTCCCCGACCTGCTCTACAACCAAATCACCGGCGAAGCCTACAACACCATCCTGCCGTTGGCAGCCGTGGGCGGAGAGCCGTACCGCATTCAGCACCTGACCAACTGGCTCGACTGGCACACGGCCAGCCGTGCGGTGGTGGTGGACCGCCTCATCCGTGCCATCACGGGGACGCTGTTCGCTGCTACCTGCCTCACGCTCACGCTGGTTTTGGTCGATTTGAGCGATGCCGTTTTCATCACGTTGGCCGTGCTGGCCGCCGTGCATTTTGCCGCAGGCATCGGCATGACCTGGATTTCGCTGTCAAGCGCCCCCTCCAAATTCATTGGCTACGTGTTGAAGAAAATGAAAATGGTGGACGAG
>JACRAN010000170.1 GCA_016234735.1 Bacteroidota bacterium
CGCCACATCAACGAAGAACTGGGTACCCACGTGGGCATCCTGGCCGACCTGCAAGGCCCGAAGCTCAGGGTCGGCACCATCAAAGACGAACCGCTGATGCTCAACGACGGCGATGTCATCAACTTCGTCAACTACCCTTGCGAAGGCACGAAAGAGGCGATTTACATGAGCTACCAGACGTTGGCGGAGGACGTGAAGCAGGACGAAATCATCCTCGTGGATGATGGCAAAATCCAATTGAAAGTGCTTGAAACCAATAACAAGGACCTGGTCAAATTAGAGGTGCTGCACGGCGGCAACATCCGCTCCAACAAAGGTGTCAACCTCCCAAACACGAAGGTCAAACTGCCTGCCCTAACTGAAAAAGACCTGAAAGACCTCGATTTCATCCTCACGCAGCCTGTCAATTGGATTGCGCTCTCGTTCGTGCGCTCTCCCGATGACTTAGATGATCTAAAACAACGGATGGCGGCCAAAGGCCACCCCGCCAAAGTGATTTCCAAAATCGAAAAACCCGAAGCCCTCGAACGCATCGATGATATCATCAAGGCCTCCAACGGCATCATGATTGCCAGGGGCGACCTGGGCATCGAAACGCCCATCGAAGGTCTGGCTTTGACACAAAAAAGCATCATCGCCAAGTGCATCCAGTGGTCGAGGCCCGTCATCGTTGCTACGCAAATGATGGAGTCAATGATGGAAAACCCCACCCCGACCCGGCCTGAAGTGACCGACGTGGCCAACGCCGTGCTCGACGGCTGCGATGCGGTGATGTGCAGCGGCGAAACCGCCATGGGCAAGTAC
Source organism: Bacteroidota bacterium (assembly GCA_016234735.1). Taxonomy (GTDB): domain Bacteria; phylum Bacteroidota; class Bacteroidia; order Chitinophagales; family Saprospiraceae; genus UBA6168. The sequence goes on from JACRAN010000170.1 coordinate 805, forward strand.
CCGGTGGAAGTGATTGAGACGATGGGCCGCATCATCCGGCAGGTGGAGCAGAACGACCTCTACCAACCGCGTTTCCCGGAGCCTTCGGAGAAGTCGAGCACCTTTGCAAACGATGTCATCTGTTACTCTGCCGTGGATGTGGCCAAACGCATCAAAGCCAAGGTCATCACCGGCATGACGGTTTCCGGGTACACGGCCTTCCGGGTGTCCAGCCGCCGCCCGAAGCAGAAAATCTGCATTTTCTCAGGCCAGACGCACATCCTGGCTACCCTGAACTTGGTTTGGGGGGTCAAAGGATTTTACTACGACAGATTCAACACTACCGACGAAACCATTGAGGACGTGGTGCAAATCCTGAAGGCTGCCGGGGAAGTCGAAACCGGCGATTTCGTGGTCAATATTGCTTCCATGCCCCTCCAGAAACGCCTGCGCACCAACATGCTGCGGGTTACGCAAGTGGAGTGATTTACGATTTACGAATGACGATTTACGATTGCACCAGCCATTCATAAATCGTCATTCGTAAATCGTAAATCGTAAATCACTCCACTTTCACCACCCGCTTGCCGAAGGCTTTCCCACCATTTTCATCTGAAAAAACAAGGAGGTACACACCCGGTTTCAGGTCTTCGACTGTGATTTCGACGGGCTGGCCATCCAGCGACAGGGCACCTTGTTTCACACTTTTGCCAAGCAGGTCGAAAACGGAAAAATACAGCTCGACCGTGCAATCGCAGGTCACTGACAGTTTTTCTTTGAACGGGTTGGGGAAAACTTGCAACTGCCCAAGCGGGGACGATCCACCCACGCCGTTGATCAAATCCTGCCCGTCGCAGTCTTCGTCGATGCCGTTGTTGGGGATTTCGGCGGCACCGGGGAAAATGGTGTTGTTGGCATCCTGGCAGTCGCCGTCGCAAGGCGAAAAACCGTCACCGTCCTGGTCGAATTCATCGGAAGGCAGGGAGCCGTCGCAGTCGTTGTCGAGGCCGTCGCAGAGTTCAGGGGCACCGGGGTAGATGGTGGGGTTGGCATCGTTGCAGTCGTTGCAGGCCAACGCACCGTCGCTGTCAGCATCCGTTTCGTTGGCGGGCACCGAGCCGTCGCAGTTGTTGTCCAAACCATCGCAAAATTCAGGGGCACCAGTGAACACAGTCGGGTTGGTGTCGTCGCAGTCGTTTTCGCACACCAGAAAGCTGTCGCCATCGGCATCCACTTCCCCGGCGGCCAACACGCCATCGCAGTTGTTGTCCACGCCGTCGCAAACTTCCGCCGCACCGGGAAAAACAGCAGCGTTCGCATCGTCGCAGTCGCCTTCGCAAGTGAAGAAGCCATCGCCGTCGTTGTTCATCTCCACCTCCGGTCCGGTGCCATCGCAGTCGGTATCCAGGCCGTCGCAAACCTCCGTTGCACCAGGGAAAACGGCGGCGTTCGCATCGTCGCAGTCGTCGCAGGCCAGGAAGCCGTCTCCGTCCGCATCTTCCTCGCCCGCAGGCAGGGTGCCGTCGCAGTTGTTGTCCACCCCGTCGCAAACCTCCTCGGCAGCCGGGAAAACAGCGGCGTTCGCATCGTCGCAGTCGCCAGTGCAAACGGCGTAGCCATCGCCGTCGGCTTCCGTTTCGTTGGCCAGTAAAATGCCGTCGCAGTTGTTGTCCACGCCGTCGCAAACCTCCACGGCGGCAGGGTTGACGGTGCTGCTGGAATCGTCGCAATCGCCTTCGCAAACGGGGAAGCCATCGCCATCGGCGTCCGCTTCATCGGCTGGAACAACGCCGTCGCAGTCGTTGTCGAGGCCGTTGCAAAGTTCCGGCGCACCCGGATACACCGTCGGGTCGGTATCGTCGCAGTCATTTCCGCACAAAAAGTAACCATCTCCATCACCATCCACTTCCCCAAGGCCTGTACCGCCATCGCAGTTGTTGTCCACCCCATCGCAAAGTTCCTCAGCATCGGGGTAAACCGTTGCGTTGGAGTCATCGCAGTCACCTTCGCAAACCAAAAAGCCGTCGCCGTCGGCATCCACCTCATCGGCGGGAATCACACCGTCGCAGTTGTTGTCCACCCCATCGCATAATTCAGGTTCCAGGGTCGGGAAAATATCGGGGTTGGTATCGTCACATTCTTCGCAGGCCAGGTAGCCGTCGCCGTCGAAATCCGTTTCGTTGGCAGGCAGGTTGCCGTCGCAATTGTTGTCGAAGCCGTCGCAAAGCTCCGGTGCTCCAGGGTAAACGGTAGCGTCCGCATCATCACAGTCGCCTTCGCAAGTCGAAATTCCATCACCGTCCGCGTCCGCCTCGTCGGCAGGGAGATTACCATCGCAATCGTTGTCAAGCCCGTCGCATGTTTCAATCTCCGGACGCACCACCCACTCGCAACTGCCCCACCAGCCTGACTTGCAGGTCTGCACGCCGCTGCGGCATATGCCGATGTCGGTCCAGTTGCCGCATTTCTGAGTTTTTCCCTCTTCGCACCGGCATCCACTCTCAGGCTCGTCGTACTTCCCGTCGCAGTCGTTGTCGAGGCCGTTGCAAAGTTCCGGCGCACCCGGATACACCGTCGGGTCGGTATCGTCGCAGTCATTTCCGCACAAAAAGTAACCATCTCCATCACCATCCACTTC
>JACRAN010000171.1 GCA_016234735.1 Bacteroidota bacterium
GGCGAACTGCATGGCCTCCGGGCTGACGAACTGCCCTTTTTTTACGTTGACGGCCTTCCCGGTCCGGGCGGTGGCGGCCAGCAGGCTCGTTTGCCTGCACAGGAAAGCCGGGATTTGCAGCAGGTCAACGTAGTTGGCCGCCAACCCCGCCTCGTCATCCGAATGAATGTCGGTGGTGACGGGAACCCGGAATTCCTCGCCGATATTTTTCAAAATCCCCAGCGCCGCCAGGTCGCCGATGCCTGTGAACGAACTGAGTTTCGACCGGTTCGCCTTGCGGTACGAGCCTTTGAAAATGTATGGTATCTCAAGTTCCCGGCAAATCTGGCTGACGTGTGCAGCAACTTCGATGGCGGTTTTTTCGCTTTCGATGGCGCATGGCCCGGCGATTAAAAAAAAATTCCTGCTTTCAGGAAATGCCAGGCCGGGAAGTGCTTCGTGAATATTCATGTTTTTAGAATATGGATTGTTCGGACGAACGGCAAAGAACGGCAAGAAGCACCCAAATGTGGTAGGGGACGAATAAAAAAACGGGATGCTACGATGCAAAAAAAAAAGCGCTGCCGAGATGCCCCTCAGTGCGCAGAACCTGCTATTTTCAAACTAAAAAAAGCCCCTGGAAAGTGAAAACCAGAAGCTCTTTGTTTGATTTTTGTTTTATTCTTTAACCTAAATCCTAACTCAAATTGCGCATTGGCGCTTTAGCGTATTTGTGTTTTGGCAAAAAAACTGTTTTGCGAAGCAAATCCTTTAAAATCCCAACACGCCAACACGCCAAAATGCTAAATCCTAACGGTCAGACCAAAATTCAGGATGGAAATCCCGTAACCAATCTCACCGTACAGACCGACCCGCTTGGCCACCTGATAGTTTGCGCCCATGAAGGCGGTGTAAACCATGCTGCCTTTCGGGGCATTGGGGTTGATGGGTGTTGGCTCGTCCGGCGACCGCTGCACCAATGCGTGGGTGTCGAGATTGTACTCTTTCACCTTGCTGCGGGAGTAGCCGATCATGCTCCCGCCGTAGGCAAATACTTTTTCTGAAAAATCCTTGCGGATTTCACAACGCAGGCCCATCAACGTCGTCTTGTTTTGAATGTAGGAACCCAGGCCATCGGCAAAGATTTTCGGTTTGGCAGTCGTCGAAGAGTACCCGACGAAGCCGCTCAGGTTGAATTTTTTGGAAATGTCGTAGCCCGCCTTGAAAGTCAAAGGCAAAAAGCCGGACCTGTCCTTGGCCTTGTAGTAGGTAGGAATCACACCGATACCTGTGCTAATCGTGAACCTGCTGGGAGTAGAATTTGTGGATTGTGCAAAAATGGAAGTTGTGTTTGTGAGTGCCCCACAGAGAAGGAGGGCGACTGAAAGCCGTTTCATAGTTCAAGTTTTTGTTTAAAATAGGTAGTAGAAATTAATGCAGGAGGGCAACTTTAACCAGACAAAGACCGAGCCATAGCATTAAAATTTCATGCGTTTGGTTGGGGCAGAAAGCGGATTTTGAGAAATACGCTGCGAAGGGATCCGGGAAAAAATAAAGTGGCCCGCCTCTAAAATTTTAGAGGCGGGCCGCTTCATTTCTTTGATTATCAGTGTTTTAAAATAATTCTATTGTCAAAAACCGGACGGCTACACTACCTCAACAACGTCACATCGCCCGATTCCGTGAACCTCGTCCCGTCGGGCAACTGAATCACAATCCTGTAAACGTACACATCCGAAGCTGCCGGGTCGCCGCCCTGTGTGCCGTCCCAGCCGGTATTGCCGTTGCTTTCTTCAAAAACCATCTGCCCCCAACGGTTCCAGATTTTCGAGGACAGTACCTCGATGTTTTCACCCAGGATCACCACTTTGAAGTGCTGGTTCAAGTCGTCGCCGTTCGGCGAGAAGGCGTTCGGGATGTCGAACTGCGGTTCCAAAACGGTGAACGTGATGGTGTCCATGCCCGTGCAGCCGAGGTCGTCGGTAACGGTGACGGCGAACGTCTCAGAGGGTGGGTTGAACGCAGTTACGTTCGCTGTGTCGGCGGTGCTGCCGTTCGACCACTGGTAGGTGATAGCGGGCTGCGTCGTTTGGGAGTTCAGCGTTATCTCAGCGCCGAGGTACACGCTGTCAGGCGAATTCGTGGCAATCGTAACGCCGATGCCAGGCAACAGTTCCACCTCCACCATGTCTGTCAGGCTGTTGCCGCATTCATCCAAAAACGTCACAGTGAAAGTGTTTATCCCGGTCTGTAAATCTGGAGTAACGGCCTGCCCTGCACCACCGTTTGACCAGGTATAGCTGCCCGGCACCCCGGCATCAGCGAAGAGCGTCACCGTCTGATTCCCGCAAATTGTAGTGTCGTTGCTGATTGCCAACATGGCATTGCCCATAAAAACCGTCACCGTGGCAGTGAGGGTGTCCGAGCAAAAACCATTCGTTGCAATCCGTTGATAAACTGTCGTTTGCAACGGCTGCACCACCATGTTGTAGAACGAGTCCGGTGTCAGTTGCCCGTCTGTGGGTGTCCACAAAAACTTGATTTGGCTGAAATCCCCCGGCTCGTACACGGGCGAGGTGAGCAACACCTGCTCGCCCTGGCAGATGACGGTATCGGTGGGCAGAATTTCCATGGCCCAGGGCAGTGAATCGACCCCGACGTACACGGTGTCCATTTCCACACAGCCCGGCACCGTAACGGAAGCCACGTAAAATGTGGCCGTTTGGGGAGTGGCCACCACGTTCGGGCCGGTGGTCGTGTTCAGCGAGCCGTCGCCGGGCGACCAGGTGATGGCCGTGCCTGCCGGAAACGCAGTGGCGGCGAGCGGCACACTCGTTCCCTTGCAAATCGGAATCACATCGTCCGCCAAAATCTCCACGCCGATTTGCGTAACCTGCACATTTACAACCGCTTGCACGGAACAGCCGAGCCTCGTCGCCGTCACGGTGTACGACGTGGTTTGTGTTGGCGTGGCCAACGGGTTGGCAATGTTCGGGTTGTTGAGCGTCCCCGGATTCGTCCAAACGTAGCTGACACCCGGCTCCGGTTGTGTCGTTCCAAGCACCACAGATTCACCCAAACAAATCAGCGTGTCGTTCGCCACGTCCACGACCGGGAGGTTTGCAACTGTTACCAGTACGCTGTCGAAGGAGGGGAACGGGCAGGTGGAGTTCGTCAGTTGCAGGTAGTAAACCGTTGTAATTGAGGGAGTTACGCTTGGGTTGGCTTGCGAAGAAAGAAAGCCCGGCGGGTCGGAAGTCCAGGTGTAAGTCACGCCGGGCGTTGCGGAGCCGCCGAGGTTGACGGTTTCGCCCACGCAGATGCCCTGGTCGGGGCTGATTTGATAGGCAGGGGCTTCGCCCGGCAACACCGTGAGCGTCATCGAATCGCTGAACGAACAGGTTGGCCCGGTCACGGTTACGTTGAACGTGAAAGTTCCGGCAGCGGCGGCGGTCACGATGGGGTCGGGGCAGTCGGTGCAACTGAGGAACCCGTTCGGGTCGCCCCACAGGTAGCTCACGTTGGCGAAACTGGCACCCGCCACGATTTGGATTTCTTCGTTCAAACAAACCGTCAAGTCCGGCCCGGCATCCACCTGCAAAAAACCGACCTCCACTTCCAGGGTGTCAGCGACACAAATATTGTTGATGGCAACGTTGTAAACCGTTGATGTTGTGACAGTTGCGACCGGGTTCGGGCAATAGATGCAACTCAGTCCGTCGGCGGGGAACCACTGGTAAACCTCGCCGCCGGAGGCGAAAAGCTGCGCCGTTTCACCAGGGCAAACTGCCGTGTCCTGCGACACCATGAAATTGGTGCCCGCCGCATCCAACACACCCATCGTGGTGTTGCCGAAGTCGATGGACACCGCCCCGCTGGTAATTTGACCGCCCCAGTCATTGACCAAAACGACGTAAAACTCGCCCGTTTGAACGGGGATGGTCGAAACAAAATCGTCACCGGCAGCGGTTTCGCAGGTGTCAGTTACCACAGCACCAGTCACCGGATGGATGTCGGCGAGGCCAGTAGGGTCGGCCCCGGCGGCGTAGGAACTGCGGATGGGCTGGTTGAGCATGGCGAAATCGCAGATGTCCTCGAAGTTTTCAATCGGCCCCCAAACCTGGAAATCGATGTCGGAAGCCTCGGCCGGATTGGTGGCATCCATCACGAAGCCGAAGTCCCCGTCCTGCTGCGCCTGAAAGTAAAACCAGGTAAAATTTGGGGGAAACCCGCCCCAGCAACCATCATTCACGCCGTCCTGGATGAAATTTGCGTTGCCCTGGCCAGGTGCCACGCTGATGATGGCGGGCAGTTCGCCGCAGCCGTTCAGCGTCAGCGCATCTTCACAGTCAGCAGCCGACGGGAACACAATCGGACAAGTCACCTGCATCACTTCAATATTAAATGGTGTGCAGGCGGTGGCGTTGTCCACCACGATGTAATAGGTGCCTGGCGTTTCGAGGTAGGCAGCGCTGATGCTGGGGTTGTTTTGCCCAAAACCACCGCCCGATTGGGCGATGCAATCCGTAGCCAGGTTCGGGCAGGCATTGAAAATGCCGACCCCGGTGGCGCTGTTGGAGCCGGTGATGCTCACGGCGATGCACTCCTCGCCCGGCGATGTGTAGGTGAAAATCACGTCGTCGGTGCCCAGCCAGTCGTCGTCGTTGCACGGGCTGGTGGTGACGGTGTTGGCGGCATTGCAGGTGGTCATGCCGTTGGCTGTGTACGGCAGCGAGGGGATGGGCGTCGGGTTGTCGCAGGTGCTCGGTGGCGGCACCGTGCAGGTGTCGGGCGAGCAAAACCAGGTCAGTTCAAAACCGGCATCGACCACCGAACCATCCGAGGTGAACTGGAAGGTGACGCATTGGCTGAAAAGTTGGAGTTGCACATTTCCGCCAAAACCGTTGACGCTCGTGAGCATCGGGTCGTTGGTGTCGTCGCCCATGAAAATATTGAGGTAGTCGAAGTTAAATTCCGTCGCAAACGACTGAATATCAACGAAAATGCACTGGTGGAAATCTTGCGGACAAACCGTAAAACTCAGGTTTTGGCTGTTGGAATAATCGCCCGTCGGGCCGCCGGAATCGTAGAGCGTACCGGCGCAGGCCTCCGTGAAAGTTTCGCCGCCCATGTTGAAAACCGGCTCGTATTCCTTGATGCACAGTTCAAAATCGCCCCAGTTGGGCGAAGCAGAAGCTGTCCAGTCGCTGATTCGGAGGAAATATGGCAGGCCCGGCGTGAGGCCGAGCAGGTCGATTTCCACTGTCGTTTCAGTTGGTGCGGAGGTGGCGCAGTCGAGTTCCTGCAACTCGTCCAGCAGACAGTCGCCCCGGTAAATGGCGATTTGCGGTTGCACGATGCTCCCGTTTGGGCCGTTCACCCCGGTGACGGTGATGGTGAAATCCACCACGCTTCCGTCGGGCGGCACCGTGAACGAAAACCACACGTCCCGGTCGATGACGCCGCCCGTGAAGCATTGCGGGATGTTGTCGGTTGGGTTGGTGAAAACATTGGACAGCGTGGCATCCACGTTGGTGAAGGTGCCAGTGACGGGGCAAATCGGCCCGATGCCGAGGTCAATCAAACCGCTGCAATCGTCGTTGATGGGCTGCGCAAAAAGCGGCGAAAAAAAGAGGAGCAGTGCAAACAGGGGGAGTGATTTTTTCATGCTTTTGATTTGTTCGTAAATTTTTTTCTAACACATTTTAAATCTAAGATACAGAGAGTTGATTGAACCCTTGAATGAATAAATGACGGCACTCACCGCACCTCCCACTCATGCACCCCGGCGCTCACACCCTCCTGCGACTGCACCTCCAGCCGCAGCGCCGTCGTTTGCACCGGCTCGAACTGCACCTCGCTCCAGCCGTCCTTCACCACCGGGAAGCCATCGTGGGAGTAAGCGTTTTTCCACTCACCGTTTTCCAAATATTGAATTTTCCAGGATTTCGGGATGCGGCAGCCACCGCCACTGGCCTCGTCGTCGAACCAGTAAATGCGGGCCGTGCCGACCTGCTCCGCCGTTTCAAAATCGTATTGGAGCCATTCGGTCGTACCGAAGTGCGGCCACCAATGCACGAACGGGTTCTCCTCGTCGTCGGAGTGCTTGGGAATCCACTGGTCGGCAACTGCTGAAACCTCGCCCTTCAAACCTTCCGAAGTGGTGATTTTGCTGCGGGAAGCCAGGGTTGGCTGCGCCAATGGGCGGGTGCCTTCGAGGTTGTGCGGGAGCCAGACGAGCATGTTGTCCTTGCCCCGGTTGGCCCATGTATAATATGGTGTAGCTTTGAAATGTTGCGGAGCCAGTTCCGCCTGGTCCGGGGCGAATTTTTTCGTCACCAACGAGCCGTCGAAGGTCAGCGTCTGCACCCCGCCGAGCAGGTAGGGTTCAAATTGCGAAGCCACGTCCACACCCTCCGGCACCAGTGCGCTCAGGATGCGCTGGTCAGCCTGGTCTTTGCCTTCGAGGCAAAAAATGAGCGGCCCCCGTTGCAGGGCGTAGCGGTCGGCGGTCGCCTCGATTTTCGAGTTGCCCTTCACCTGATGCACGGGCATCGGGAGCGTCAGTTCCACCACGTCGCCCTCCTTCCATTTGCGCTCGATGGTGGCGTAGCCGTTGGCCAGCACGGCGGGCAGCGCTTGTCCGTTCAGTTTCAGCGTCACCCGGCTGTCGTTGTACCCGACGAACGAGTAGAGGTCGAAAGGCACGGCATCGCCCTGTGCCCAGCCGGGAATGCGCAGTTTCAGGGCAAATGTGTTGGGCTTCTCCGGCATCACGGTCACGGTCACTTTGCCGTCCCAGGGGTAGCCGGTTTGCTGCGCAAGGTGGACCTTCACTGCCTGCCCCCGGCTGTTGATGTTTTCCACCGTCGTCTCGCTGGTGGCGTAGAGGTTGACGTACACTTCGTTGCCCCGCTTGGCGTACAAGTAGCCTGGGATGGAAGGGAAAAACCTGGCCACGTTGGAGGGGCAGCAGGCGCATTGGAACCAGGGGCTGCGCTCCACGTTTTTGCGGCTTTCGAGCGGGTTGGGGTAAAAAAAGCGGTCGCCCGTGAGGGAGAGGCCCGCATCGAGGGCATTGTAAAGTGTGCGTTCCAGCACGTCGATGTACTTGCTCTCGCCGGTGAGTTGGAACATGCGCTGGTTCCAGAACACGAAGGCGATGGAGGAGCAGGTTTCGCAGTAGGCGCTGTAATTCGGCAGGTCGTAGGGCTTGCTGAAACCCTCGTTGCTGCCACTGCTGCCGATGCCGCCGGTCACGTACATTTTGGTGCCGACGACATCCTGCCAGAGCGCATCGAGTGCGGGCAGGTACTCCTTGCTGCCAGTGAGTGCCGACACGTCGGCCATGGCGGCGTACATGTAGCAGGCCCGCACGGCGTGGCCCGCAATCTCCCGCTGGTCTTTCACTTTTTGGTGGTTTTGCATGTATTCGTCGCCGTAGCCCCGCACGTCGAGGAAGAATTTGGCCAAATCCAGGTATTTTTTTTCGCCAGTCACGAGGTACAATCTGGCCAGGCCGAGTTCGATTTCCTGGTGGCCTGTGGCTTTTTCCAGCTTGCCCCAGCCGAAGTTTTTCTCCACCAAATCGGCGCTTTTCAGCGCAATGTCGAGCAGCGAGCGCTTGCCGGTGGCGAGGTAGTGGGCCACGGCGGCTTCGTACAGGTGCCCGACGTTGTAAAGTTCGTGACTGTGCTGGTCTTCCCGCTCCCAGCGCTGGTCGCTGCCTCGGTGGAACTGGCCCTGCGTGGCTTCCTTCACCACGCCCGCCGCTTTTTCTTTGTCGTAAATGGTGCGCCAGGTGTAGAGGTAGCCGTCGGGTTCCTGCGCCGCCCCGATTTTTTCAATCAAACTGTCCAGGTAGGCATCGAGCTTCGGGTCGGGATGGACTTGCAGCGAGTAGGCCGCCCCCTCGATGATTTTGTAAACGTCGGAATCGTCGAAAGCGTAAAAGCTACAAAACGCACCCTTCGCCGTACCGCCTGCGATTTCAAAATTCTTCACCCGCCCGGTCTCCTCGCATTGCCCGAAGGTGTACGGCAGCGTCACGGCACGCACCGTTTCGAGGCGGGGTGCCCAGAAGTTGTCCGTGATTTTCACCTGCGTGAACGGGATAGGCTGGATGGGGTAGCCATTGATTTCGGATTTTTGATTTCGGATTTCGGATTGGCCAAATCCCTGAAAACCAATGGCCAATAAGATAAGGTGTAGGATGTATCGCTTCATTTTATGATTGTTTGATTGTCATTTTCCATTCTCAATTTTCCATTTTCAATTCTTGTAAATCCTGACCTCCCGTTGGCCTGGCTTCGCAAATGCACGGTACATCCCCGTCGAATTGAAAGGCATGGCCACGTTCCCCTTCGCATCTACTGCAATCAGGCCGCCTTCGCCTTTCTTTTCCACCAATTTTTTGTTCACCACGAAATCGGCAGCGGTGGAGAGGTCTTCGCC
>JACRAN010000172.1 GCA_016234735.1 Bacteroidota bacterium
TGCCCTTCAGCGTAACTCAGGTATCCCCGTTAATGCCGACCCCGCCCGGCACTGAATTCCATTCAACCTTTGACCGAGTGTAAAAGAGACATGCCTTAGTTGATACCTTTAAGGAATATCAAAATAAGGCACAAAAAAACCGGTTCCAATCAGGCCCATGTCTCATCTATCAAACTCTCAAACCCTCGTTTTGAAACTTAGCTTCCATTTCTTTCCCGCCATTCATGCTGCACCTCGCCTATTTTCCGGTAAATTTGTCCCTCCGACAAATCATCCCTGATGAAAAAATACCGCTACACACTGCTGGTTTGTATCCCGCTCTTCACGCTCCCGCTGCTGTTGTCCAATCTCACTTTGGGGAAGGCCGAAGAAATACGCCGCTTCCATTTGGAAGCCGAAATGGCTCATTTTCAGATGGTTATGCTCGACACCACTTTGCCGAACGGCTACAACTACCTGTTTGCAGGCAGCGGGGTTTGCCAAAAATGCCACGGCTACGACACCCTCGGCGTGGCCAGTGTGGATGCCTTCGGCGAGGACGTGAACGTGGTGGACGACTGGAAAGCGACCATGATGGCCAACTCGGCCAAAGACCCGTTCTGGCGGGCGAAAGTGAGCCACGAGGTGCTGCTCTACCCGCAGCACCAGGCCGCCATCGAGGACAAATGCACCTCCTGCCATGCCTCGATGGGCCACTTCAACGCCAAGCACCTCGGCGCTGCCCACTACGCCATCGCCGAAATGGTGGCCGACCCGCTGGCGATGGACGGCGTGTCGTGCCTCGCCTGCCACATGCAGTCGCCGGAGGGCATCGGTTTTTCTTTTTCCGGGGAATTGAAGTACGATACGTTCAAGGTAGCCTACGGGCCGTACATGGCACCGCTCGTCAGTCCGATGCTCACCGAAACAGGTTACAAACCCAAGTTCAGCCCCCATGTTTCGGGTGCGGGCATCTGCGCTGGTTGCCACACGCTGATGACAGAAACCCTTGATTTTCAGGGAAATACGACTGGCAACAAGTTCGTGGAGCAGGCCACCTACCACGAGTGGCTCAACTCCGTGTACAACGACACCGTTACCTGCCAGGGCTGTCACATGCCGAACCTCGACAAGTGGCCGGTCCATATCGTAACCGGGGCCATGACGGAGCCAAGGAACCCGTTTTTCCTGCACGAACTCACCGGCGGCAACGTGACGATGCTGAAATTGCTCCAGGACAACATCGGGCCGCTGGGCATCACCGCCGGGCCGGCGCAGTTCGACGAGGTGATTGAAAAAACGATGGCGCTGCTCCAAAACAAAACCCTGCAACTCGACCTGCAACTCCTCGACCGGGATTTGGACACCGCCCGCTTCTCGCTCAAACTGACCAACATGGCCGGGCACAAATTCCCATCGGGCTACCCGTCCCGCCGGGCGTTCGTGGAATTTGTGGTGGAAAATGAGGCGGGCGACACGATTTTTGTTTCGGGAAAAACCGACGGCGAGTACGAGGTTTTTGGCCAGAACCCCACCTACGAACCTCACTATCAGGTGATTAACTCCGAGGAGCAGGTGCAGATTTACGAAATGGTGATGGGCGACGTGAACGGGGACGTGACCACCGTGCTCACCCGTGCCGACCACCCCATCAAGGACAACCGCCTGCCACCTGCCGGTTTCACCACCACGCACCCGGCCTACGACACCACCATCATCGCCGGGGATGCGCTCTCCGACCCCGACTTCAACCACGACAACGGAACGGAAGGAAGTGGCAGCGATATGGTGTATTTTCACATCCCCACCGGCGGCGAAACGGGGCTGCTACACGTAAGCGCCAGGGTTTTTTACCAAAGCGCCCCACCCAAGTGGATGGACGAAATGTTCGGCCACAACTCGCCCGAAATCGATGCCTTCCGCACCATGTTCGATGCCGCCGACCGCACCCCGGTGTTGATAAAATCGGCGGAGATTTTCGCCGAACCCATCGTTAGCAGCACCGTCGTCCCCGCCAAAACCAGCTTCATCCGGCTGTACCCGACCCCCACGTTCGATGGTCGCATTTTCGTGGAATCCTCGTTGGAGCACGATGTGCAGGTTTTTGACCCGAAAGGCCGGTTGGTGCGTACAATGCGCAGCAAATCAGGCCGTTACGAACTGCACCTGCAAGAACGTGGCGTATTTTTGGTGCAGTTCAAAACGAAAAACGGCAGGGTGCAGACCGAAAATGTGGTGGTGCAGTGATTCCGATTGACGAGGGACGATTTATGATTTTCGATTGTATGAATTTAGAAAAATCGAGTTGTAGTTTTTTCAAAACCAATAAAAAATCCGCTTCATGAAAAACCGTGTATTCCTCTTCGCAATCCTTTTTTCCACCTGTTCCGTGTGGGTGCTTCAGGCACAATCGGTGGCCCTCAACCTCCAGCCCAACCTGCTCAACCCCATCCTCGGCTTCCCGTACAACAACTGCGTGGTCGATATGAACAACGACTTCCTCGACGACGTGGTGCGGCCTACCGACAACGGCTTGTACATTGATTATCAGCAATTGAACGGCAGTTACCAGCAGTCGTTTTTCCCGGTTTTTTTCTCCAACCTGCCCACCTGGAGCGTCTGCGCAGGCGACCTGAACAACGACGGCTACACCGACCTGCTGTTTGGCGACGGCGATGCCGTTTCCTTCGTCATGGCCCTCGGCAACGGAGTGGCCTACGTGGAGTACCCGAAACCGGACTGGATTTTCAGCCAGCGCTCCACCATGGCCGACATCGACAACGACGGCCACCTCGATGCCTTCGTTTGCCACGACGTGGACCAGTCACTGCCCTTCCGCAACGACGGCAACGGCAACCTCACGATGGACCAGTCGCTCATCGTCACCGCCGACCGCCCCGGCAACTACGCCGCCATCTGGACGGACTACGACAACGACGGCGACATCGACCTCTACATCACCAAGTGCAAGGGCGGTGCCCCTCCGGGCGACATCGACCGCACCAATTTGCTGTACCAAAACAATGGCGACGGCACGTTCAGCGAGGTGGGCGCACTGGCGGGCCTCAACGACAACGCCCAATCGTGGAGCACGGTGTTCGAGGATTTTGACAACGACGGCGACTTCGACGCTTTCATCGTCAACCACGATTTTCAGAACCGACTTTTCAGGAACAACGGCGACGGCACGTTCACGGACATCATTGTTGGGTCGGGCATCAACCCCAACGACCTGGGAGCCTGGGAAAATGCCTCCGGCGATTTCAACAACGACGGCTTCGTCGATATTTTGTCCGAGATGCAAAACGAACTGTACCTCAACAACGGAGACTGGACGTTCACCGGCCAAAACTCACCCGTTTCCGGTGGCGGTATCGGCGACCTGAACAACGATGGATTCCTCGATGTGTTGAGCAACAACAATACCTGGCTCAACAGCGGAAACAACAACAACTGGTTGAAAATCAACACGATAGGTGCAGCGAGCAACCGCAGCGGCATCGGCGCACGGGTCGAAATCTACGGCCCGTGGGGGGTGCAGGTGCGGGAGGTGCGCTCCGGCCAAAGTTTCAGCCCGATGAGTTCGCTCACCGTACATTTTGGCCTCGGCCAGGCCACCGGGGTGGATTTGGTGGTGGTGAAATGGCCGTCAGGTGTGGTCTCCACCGTCGGGAACCCGGCCATCAACACCACGCTCAACGTGCCGGAAGCGGGCTGCATTTTGCCCCCGACCGAACTTGCGCTGAACGGCGACACCGAACTTTGCCCCGGTGAAACGCTGGAAATCACCGCCCCCGACGGCTTCGATTACCAGTGGTCGAATGGTTCCACCACCCAGTCGCTGACCGTCTCGGATGCTGGCATTTACAGCGTCGTTTTGACCGATTCGACTGGCTGTGTTTCCTTTTCAAACAGCGTGGCCGTCTCCATCATCGCAGAAATCCCGCCGGTGATTTTTGCCGAAAGCGACATCGTTTTTTGCGAAGGCGGCTCGGTCGTGCTGACCGTTTCCGAAGGGCAAAACCCAACCTGGTCGAACGGACAGACCGGCCAAAGCACCACCGTTGCCACGCCGGGCGATTACGTCGTTTCGACCGATGCGCTTTGCGGTGGTGGGCAAGTGCCATCCGAGCCGGTCTCAGTGCTGGTGCTGAATGCAGATGCGCCCGTCGTCATGGGTGCCACCATCGCCGCAGGCGACTCCGTGCTGCTGACCGCCGACGGCCCCGGCCTGCAATGGTTCGATGCGGCTGCAGGCGGCAACCTGCTGGCTTCCGGCCCCACGTTCCAGACGCCGCCACTGGGCGCTCCGGTGACGTATTTTGTAGAAGCGCACCACCTCTACCCTGGCGAAATCCAGTCCGGCGGCAAGCCCGACAACAGCGGCAACGGTGGCCTGCCCACGAGCGGAGCCTACAACCTGTTCGACGTGTGGGAGCCGTTCACGCTCGTCAGCGTGACGGTGTACGTGCCGAACAACGCCCCGACCGGGCAGCGTACCATCCAGCTTTTCGACGGAAGCGGCATGATGCTCAACGAACTTGTTTTTTTCCTGAACCCCGGCCTGCATGTGCTGGAACTGAACTTCCCCGTGCCCGTCGGCACGAACCTTTCGCTGCGCTGCCAGGAAAACAACTTGTTCCGCAACACGAGCGCCAATGTGCAGTACCCCTACCCCATTGGCACTGTCGGACTGATGACGAACGATGCCCTGGGCAACGGCTACTACTACTATTTTTACAATTGGCAAATCCAGAAGACAAGTTACGAGTGCGTCTCGGAACGGGTGCCAGTGTTGGTGGGAGTAACGCCTGCCGACGAAACATTTTCGGCGCAATCGTTGGAGGTTTTTCCGAACCCTGCCAGCAGGGTATTTTTTGTAAAAATCAGCGGCAGGGCCACGCTGCTACGCCTGTTCGACATGACGGGACGGGAAGTGTTGCGGAAAGGAGTCGCCGGAAATGAAACGGTGGAACTGCGGGCGGATGGGTTGGTGGCCGGTTTTTACCAATTGCAAATCGAGGTCAACGACCGTTCGTTGAGCCAAAAAATCGTCATCGAATGATGGTGGAATGAGTTGATTTTCAGCGGGTCATAAAAAAGCAGCCTGCGCCGGACATCCGGTGCAGGCTGTTTTTTTTTCAGGGAAATCACTGCCGCAGGAACCGCTCCCGCTGCAATATTTTCCCGCTTTTTTCATACGTCAGGAAGTAAAGCCCTGGCGGCAATTCGCCCACGTTCAAGCGCAGGATTTCGTTTTGCCCCTTCTCCAACTGCCCCAATGGGATGCCGTTCAACGTCCAAAGACGGAGTACCCCGTCGCGGGTTTTGGTGCTCAAAAATTTGACCGTCAACCAATCGAAAGTCGGGGTCGGGTACAGCTTGAAAAGCACCTCCTGTTTTTTCGGGTCAAACACACCGGAAGTCTGCTGCGTGGTGTCCACCGGCGGGTCGATGATGGTCGTGTCAATGATGGTGGTATCGACGGTGGTGGTGTCGATAATCGTGGTATCAATCGTGGTCGTGTCCACTGGCGGGTCGATGATGGTCGTGTCTATCGTAGTGGTATCGGGTGGTGTGATTTCGTCGCAGGCCGTTGCATTGCTATTTCCCAGATAGTTGCCTACATAACTGTACAACGCCATCGGCTGGGTGCCAAAATCCAGCACCGTCAGTTCGTTGCCGGGGTTGGAGTTGGCAGAGTTGGGCAGTTGGGCGAAGGGGTCGGTATCGTTCTCGATGAGAGCGGGCGACCCGGATGCGCTGCCATTAAGTTTGAAGGAAAAAAGGAGCGTTTCGGTGTCGGGCTGGTAGATGATTTTGGGGTTGTCCACCAGGAACCCAAGTGAGACATACACCTTGTCAGGAGCTTCGCCGGGCGCCGCCACCATGGCATTTTGCGACCAGGCACCGGCATGGGAGGTCAGGTTGCTCAAAGCCAAACCGACCGGAAAAATGACCGTTACCTGACCGGAACCCGTGATGGTGTTGGCGGTGGGTGTAACATCTTCGCAGGTTTTGGTGTAAATCCCCCAGGTGTTGGCGGTGCCGGGCACTGCATCAATTTTCAGGTTGATTTGAGCGGAAAGGAAGCTGCTTTTGGCGAGGATGGCCACGCAGCAGATGGATAGTCGAAGACAGTTCATAGTTCTTGTTTTTTGTTTTTGTTGCGTCCAAACTTGAAAAAAGGGGATTTGCCGGAAGGGCATTCTTTGAGAGACAATGTTTGTGCCAGTTACAGCTTGTACCTGACCCGTGAAGGGCATTCTGGAAACGATTGGACAGGTTTTGAAGCTATTTTTTGAAAAAAAATTCCAGAATAAAATTTCGTCATTTCTGTTTGGAAAACGCCGTCCAGGTAAAATCTTTCTCTACAAAACGCCTTTGCACCAAAATTCAAATAAAACATCCACCGGAAATACCACACAGGTCGTTGGTGATTTTTATCATAAACTGTTGAATTTCAAACAGATAAGATTTTGAACTTTAAAATTAGTCTTATCTTTGCGCCGCAAAACAAAAATCACCTTTCGCCCGTTGAAAAAACCGGCCCGGTTGCAAACAATACCGGCAAACGCTACCTAACAAAATCGCAGCCTGCTAACCTACCGTTCCAATTCCCTGATTCACGACCATTTCAAATCGATACCATTTACTACTACCGTTTCACTTAAACCATTTAAACTGTATCCAAATGTTGAAAAAAGATTATTCCAAGACAAAACCTGTTTGCAAGGTTACCTTCACGCTGCCACTCGATGCTGCCAAAGGCGGCAAGGAAGTGCGCATTCTCGGTGACTTCAACGAATGGAGTTGGGAAAAAGGCTTCCAGATGAAAGCTGGCAAGGCCGAATTCACCTCCGAAGTTGAACTGAACGCTGGCAAACAATACCAGTTCCGTTACCTGATTGACAACCACATCTGGGAAAACGATTGGAATGCCGACAGCTACGAAGCCGCAGCGTTTGGCGTTTACAACTCTGTTTTGTCGCTCGTGGAGCCGAAAGCCAAAAGCAACGGCAACGGCAACGGCGCTGCAAAAGCAGCCGCTGCCCCCAAAGTTGCTGCAAAACCGGTAGAAAAAACTACTTCCGCCAAAGCTGCCCCGGCAGCCAAACCGGAAGCCAAGCCTGCTGCCGCAAAAGCTGCCGCTCCTGCTGCCAAAGTTGTTGCAACTACGAATGACCTGACTAAAATCGAAGGTATCGGCCCGAAAATCGCCGAATTGCTGAAAACGGGCGGTATCGTGACCTTCGCCGACCTCGCCGCCACAAAAGTTGCCACGGTGAAAAGCATCCTCGATGCCGCTGGCAATCGTTACCAAATGCACGACCCAAGCACCTGGACCGAGCAAGCCAAATTGGCGGCAAAAGGCGAGTGGGAAAAACTCGGCAAACTGCAAGTCGAACTGAAAGGTGGCAAGCGTTAATTTGTTGACCGGCCCCCATTCCTGACTAATCACTCCTTCAAATAAATACACGCTGACGGCGCTTCCTTTGGGAGCGCCGTTTTTTTTTTTTTGCCAAATGCTCCGCAGTTTTTTTCAATACCAAACAAATTATTTTTTTAAAAAACAAAACCTTTCAACTACATTCGAGCTTGATTTTTCACCAACTTTTTTCATCATCAAAATCACCTAAATATGGAGATCAATTGGTTAGCTGTGCTCGTGGCAGCATTCGTTCCTACCGTCATCGGCTTCGTCTGGTACAACCCAAAAGTTTTTGGCACCGCCTGGATGAACGCCGCAGGCATGACCGAAGAAAAAATGAAAGGCGGCAACATGGCCCTGATTTTTGGGCTTTCATTTCTCTTCAGCCTGATACTGGCCCTCGCCATGACAACCATTTCCTATCACCAGACATTTGTCTACAACTCGGTGATGAACCAACCGGGTTTTGGAGACCCCGCTTCGGAGGTCGGAAAATGGTGGGCGGACTACGTGGCGAAATACGGTACCAATTACCGCACCTTCAGCCATGGCGCTGTGCATGGCACATTGATCGGCGGCCTTTTTTTGGCGTTGCCAATTGTCGCCACCAACGCGCTATTTGAGCGTAAAGGATTCAAGTACATTGCCATCAACGCTGGTTACTGGATCGTGACACTGGCGCTCATGGGCGGTATTGTTTGTGCCTGGATCTGATTGATTGGGAAATGGGGAATGGGGGGCCACTTCCATTCCCCATTTTTAATTTTCCATTTTTTCCATGCAATTCACCGCCTTCCTCGAAAACTTCAACACGGCACTTTGGAGTTACCATATTTCAGTCCCTGTAGCTATCGCAGCGCCATTTATCGAAGGCACCGACCGCCGGGTGGTGTGTACGCTGAACGGAACAACCGAATTCCAGTGCGCCCTGATGCCCAAAGGCGACGGGCATTTTTTCATCAACATCAATAAAAAAATCAGGGACAAACTCAAGTTGAAACTCGGCTCGGAAGTGCGGGTCAGCCTCCGCAAGGACGACAGCCAGTACGGCCTTCCCATGCCCGAAGAATTCGCCGAAATTTTGGCACAGGACGAAACTGGCAACCGACTTTTCCATGCCCTCACGCCTGGCAAACAACGCAACCTGCTCTACTACGCAGGCCTGCCCAAAACCACTGAAACCCGCATCAGGCGCGCCGTCGTGTTCATCGAGCACCTGAAATCCAATGCCGGTAAAATCGACTTCAAGCAGTTGCACGAAGAAATGAAGGAAGCCAACCGGGGCGTTTGGTGAGTGAAAAATTCCTGCCGTACCGATTATTTCAAGGCATTGAAATGCACTTTCCCTAACTTTACGGCCTGATCCCGACTCAAAAAACAACGGGCAGGATTTATTTTGCCCAAAAAAATTGCCTGTTCAATGATCAATGTTGCTTTGCTGAAAAAAATCTGCGAGATACCGGGCGCACCGGGTTTCGAGCAGCGCATCCGCCAATTCGTGCTCCAGGAAGTCACTCCGCTGGTTGACGAAGTGTCCATCGACTCGATGGGCAGCATCACCGCCATCAAAAAAGGCCGTTCGCCCAAAAAAGTCATGGTGGCGGCCCACCTCGACGAAATCAGTTTCATCGTCACCCATATCGACGACGACGGGTTCCTGCGCCTCCACACCCTCGGCGGTTTTGACCCCAAAACCCTGACGGCACAACGGGTCATCGTGCATGGCAGGCAAGACCTCATCGGCGTGATGGGCAGCAAGCCCATCCACATCATGAAACCGGAGGAGCGCAACAAAGCCCCGCAAATCCAGGATTATTTCATCGACCTCGGCATGAAAAAAACAGAGGTGGAGAAGCTCGTTTCCATCGGCGACCCCGTCACACGGGAGCGGGAGTTGATTGAAATGGGCGACTGCGTGAACAGCAAAAGCATCGACAACCGCGTGTCGGTTTTCATCCTCATCGAAGCGCTGCGGGAGTTGCAGGACAAGGAACTGCCCTTCGATGTGTACGGCGTATTCACCGTGCAGGAGGAAGTGGGCATCCGGGGGGCCATTTCCTCTGCCCACCGCATCGACCCCGACTTCGGCATCGCAGTGGACACGACCATCGCCTACGACGTGCCGGGCGCACTGCCCCACGAGATGGTGACCAAACTCGGCGACGGCGCTGCCATCAAAATCATGGACAGCGGGGTCATCAGCGACTACCGGATGGTGGGCTACCTCAAGGAAATGGCGAAAACACACGGCATCAAATGGCAGCCCGAAATCCTCACCGGCGGCGCTACCGACACCCTCGGCATCCAGCGCTCTGGCAAGCACGGCTCCATCGCCGGGGCCATCTCCGTACCCACCCGCCACATCCACTCGGTGATTGAAATGGCGCACAAAACGGACATCCGAAATTGCATTGATTTGCTGAAAGCAGGCTTGCTCAACCTTGACGGGTACGATTGGAATTTTAAGTAGCCGACTGGTCAAATTCAATGTCGGGCAGGTATTTGAAATCCTTCACATTGTAGGTGAACAGCGGGATTTGGTAAACGGCGGCCATCGCCCCGATGAGTGCATCCGGCAATCTCAGGTCGTGGCTCAGACGATAGTTTTCGATAAATTCCAGTGCTTTTTCAGAGACGGGTTTGTCGATGTGGAGGATGTTGTAGTGTTTCAATTTGCTTTTCATCTGTGCCAACTCGTTCTTGTTCGCCATGCCCCTGAACAATTCCATCACCACGATGGAGGGCAAAATGGCGTTGTCGCTACCAATCTTCACCATTTCACGGACGGTGGTTGGGTCATTCTGAAAATGGCAGATCAACACATTGGTATCGCAGAGCACTTTTTTCATAGTCGGTCGCCCCAGGCCATTTTTCGGATTTCCTCAGCGTCTAATTTTTTCCCTTCCCAAATACCCGCCATCGCCAAAACGTCCGGCTCCTTCGCCCAAGTGATGGGCGGCTCAGGCGGGGCCGGTTTTTTCTTTTGTGCCGGTTTTTTCAGGGCCTTCGTGCCATTTTCCGACCGTTTTTGGCCGACAATCTGGAAGCCTACGGTCGAAATGAACTCCAGCAATTTCTGGAGCGCAGCCTCATTGTCCGTGCGGATGGTAACTTCAATCATTGGTTGGATTTTTTTCAAAATTAAGGATTGAAACGAAAAGCCTGGACAAAAAAATTCCCATCAATCCCCCGCCCCCTCACTTTCCTCGATTTCCTCACCTTCCAGTTCCGGGAGCGAGCCGTCGAACGTGCCCACTGCATTGTACACCACATCGTGGATGCGGCTGCGGACGGCTTCGGTGAAAATTTTGCCGTTGCGGGAGCTTGGGTTCACCCGGTTGGACAGGAAAACGTACACCAGCCGCTGCTCCGGGTCCACCCACACGCAGGTGCCCGTGAAGCCGGTGTGGCCAAAAGATTTTGGCGATGCGTGAGCGGAGTAGGTCGGATAGCGGCGCTTGGCAGGTTTGTCGAATCCCAGCCCCCGGTGGTTGGTGTACTTGTTCGTGGTGAAATCGTCCACGGTCGTTTTTTCAAAAAACTGCTCGCCACCATAGCCTCCGCCGTCCAGCAACATCTGGAGGAGCACCGCCAAATCTTCCGCATTGCTGAAAACCCCGGCGCTGCCGCCCACCCCGCCCATCAGTGCCACGGCGGGGTCATGGACGTAGCCATGCACCAGCGTTTTTCGCCAGTAGTTGTCCTGCTCGGTCGGCACGATGCGGCTTTTCGAAAACTTCTGGAGCGGGCCGTAGGTGATGTTCCGAAGGCCGAGCGGGCGGTAGATATTTTCAAAAACGTAGTCGTCCAGGCCAGTATTGGTGCGGGTTTCCACGATTTTTTTCAGCAAAAAATAATTCACGTCGCTGTACCGGAACCGAGGCCTGGCGGCCACCGGCAGCTTGAAAACCCGCTTCAAAATCGTGTCCTGGAAACTGCCTCGGAAATACAGCCCGTCCGACACTTTCACGTTGTAATCGCCCTTGCGTTTGCGGCAGAAGTAGTCGTTGCAGCCCTTCGCAGGCACGTTTTTACCCGAAAAAAAACGGGCCAACGGCATCTGCGCCTGCAAGCCGGAGTTGTGCAGCAGCAGGTCCCTGATTTTGATGTTGCCGATGGCCGACCAGGCAGGCACACTGAGGTAGTCGGCCACTTTGCCTTGCAGGTCGAGTTCACCTTTTTCCACCAGCTTCATCACGGCGAGCGTGGTAGCCGCCACCTTCGTCACGGAAGCGATGTCGTACAGGTCGGTGGTTTCCACCGGCTGGCTGGTTTTGCCGTAAGTTTGATGGCCAAAACTCTGCGAAAAAATAATTTGGCCGTCCTTGGCCACAGCCACCTGACAACCGGGAAACACCCCGTGGCCGATGGCGGATCCGGCGATGGCATTGATGCCGACGAGCCGCTCGCTGGCGATGCCCGTTTTTTCAGCAGTAGCAAACCCCAGCCGCACGGGCTGCCTGCGCACGGACGTGCCAAACTTCAGGTTTTCATCCACCCCCACCGGCATCCGGCCCTCCGAGGCCACCCCTCCGAACAGCATTTGGGCGGTGTATGCTTCGGTGAAGTTGTTTTTTTCAAAAATCTGGATGCAGGAAACGCCCGGGGCGAAGTGCCGCAGGTTCTTCGGGTTCCCGAAGTTCACCAAAACCACCGGGGCCTGGCCGCTCAGTTCGTTCAGGCTTTCGATGAAACGTTTGTGAAAACCCGGCTGCAAATCGAGGCTGTCGAGCAGGACGATTGCCACCGGGGCCTTGGCCGTTTTTGAAAAAACGACGGGACTAAGTTCGCCCGACGCTGATGGAAGCTGTCGATGCGTCTTGAAATTGGCATATTTTGAAAAGTAGTTTTCAAAATCCTGAAACGTGCGTTGGGAGTATTCAAACACCTGATAATCAGTGTCGTATATTTTTTTCAGCGGCAAAATTTGGGAGTCGTCACGGGCCAGGATCACTGCATTTTCGAACAAGCGGCCAATGAATAGGCTCCACCGGGGGTCTTCAAAATAGCACACGGTTTCGTCCACGTTGGCATCCAAGTTGGCAGGCCGGGGCTGGTTTTCATGGACGAGGTTGGGCAGCCGTTTTTCTGAAATGGACACGAACTTGACCGGTTTCCGGGTCGTGGTGTCCTGCGGAACGACGGACAGTGTCACTGGCAGCTTGCCGCCGTTCACCCAGGCTTTGGCAATGAGCACCCGCCTGGCCCGTTCGTTGATTTCAGTTTCGGTGAGTTGACCTGTGGTCAGCAGTTTGTCAATTGCCTGAAAAACCAACCCGGCGTCCGGCGTGAAAAGCAGGTCGGCTCCTTCGAGCAATTTTTGCCTGGGCGACTCGCCCGGGGCCAGTTCAACCGTCATCAACCCGCTGAAATCCAAGTAGTTGTTCAGGTATTTTTTGATGAAACGGGGCATTGTTTTTTCCAATGTGTCCGCCTTGAAAGCTCCATCATTGACCATGAGGCCGCCCAAGCCTACCTGGGTGTGGGTCAGAAAACGGCTCAGTGCGAGGTCGCGCAAGGAGTCATTTTCAATGAATTCCAATTTGAAAAAACCGTCACCAACTGCCAGTATCCGATTGCTTTGCAGGTAACTCGCCATGCGGATCGAGCGTTCGGCCAAGGCCGTTCCCTCATTTTCAAAAGTCTGAAAATCAAAGGATTGCGCTGCCAGGTCATCCGATTTCAGCACGGGGTTCAAGGCGAGGTTGATGCCGAGCGCCTTGCACTGGCGCAGGTAGTGCCTTTCCAGGAAACGAGTCAGTTCTACGGAGTCGATGGCACCCATCGTAGCAGGCAACGGGAACTGTTGCAGCCCGGCGAACTGGTTGTGCAACGAAACTTTTTGGCGAGTGGAAAAAAACAACGGCAGCTTCGAGGTGCGGCGCAGGCTGTCCGCAACGTACATGAAATCGGCGAGGTGCAGCCCTTCGAGCAGCAGGCCGCCTGCCATGCCGTCCTGTATTTTTTGGAAAACATCTGCCCGCCCGGCAGAGTCGTTCATGGGCGCTTCCCAAACGATGAGTTGCCCGATTTTTTCTTCGAGGCTCAAGCCGGCCAGCACAATGTCCACCTGGGAGCTGTCCACGCCACTGAACGGCGGTACCACCTCCCTGCCCTTCGACGGACGGTGGCAGGCACCCGCTGCAACAGTAAGTACCAGCAAAAAAAACCAGGTTTTGATTTTTATTTTCATGTCAATTCCTGCCCGTGAAAGTACAAGCCCGGTTTCAAAGGGCAAAATTTCCGGAAGATTCCAGATTCGCTTCATTCAACGTCGGAGTAACCGATTTTAAGTTGCAGGGGGACGAAAAAGCAATCACAGCTTTGGTCAAAAACAACGACAAACAGCGCCAATACAATGATTATGAACGATTTATGTTTGGCTGCGAATTTGTCGGAGATGTGTAAAAGTATAATTTTTGACCATTGGCACCGAAAGAAAATTTCCGGGCACACCCGAATCGGTTGGACAAGCTGCAAATCGCCGGGGGCGGCAATCGGTGAAATGGTGGCCAAGAACGTGCCTGATCCGAGTTTTTCGCCCGCCCTGCCCAACCGGTGCGCAAATTTTTCATGTCAACCTGGTGGACAAGTTAAGAAAAACCAATTTCACACTTGCAAGTACCTGAAATCGTTCGTGTTCAAACTTCTCAAATCCGTCTGAATGAAAAGACAACTGCTGACTTGCGCTTTTTTCTCACTTTGCTGGCAGGCGAAGGCGCAGCTTGGCGTCACGGCAGCTACGACACAAAGCTCTTCCCCGGAGTGGCAGGTGGTCACCGAAAACTTCATCACCCATCGCCGCTCCGACTTCCTCCGGTACGGCACCACCGTCATCACCGATTATGCTTTCCCGTTGAAAAATGAGGCCATCCGGTTGCGGCCTGCCCTGCACTACATGCGCTCGACCGCATGGTACTACCCGCATTATTTCCAGGCGTCGGTCATTGGTTTGCAAGCCAACATCGAATTTGCGCTCTGGGGCGAGGTGGACAAACAAGGCCGCCCGACCCTGTTCCGGCCATTTGTGCAGCTTTCACCGGGCCTGTCGTTGGCAAGTTTGCGGTACGATTCTCCGAAAGGAGACGGCGGGCCGTTCCAGGGCGAGTACGTCGTTCATTCCCGGCACCGGCTCGCCCCGAACGCCGGGGCCAACCTGCTGCTGGAGTTCAAACTCTCCGAACTGCTGACGGTGGCACCGCTGGCAGGGGTGCGTTTTTACCCGAATCTGTTGTGGAAAGATTTCACGGAAACCGTGTCGGATGGCCAGATGACCGGCACTTTCGACCGGACCAACTGGCGGCAGTTCGTCTTTGGTTTGCGCATGGGGCTGACGTTTATGAAAAAATAAGCCGCAAAAAAAGAGGGCCGCCCAAGTTGGACGGCCCTCTTTTTTGAAAGCATCTGGCTATTGAGGCGTGAAATAATTTGATTTTAAAACGCTGAAATTCAATATTTTATAACTCCACTCACTCACCTCTCACTCTCTCACTCTCTCCCCCTACTCCACCATCGCCACCTGCTCGTTTTTCTTCGGCATCAGCACCCACAACCGCCCGTAGTGGTGGAGGCTGGCCGCCCGCTTCCGGCCCAGTTCGCCGTTCCCGCAGTACACGTCCACATGCCCGGCGCCTTTGATGGCACCACCGACATCCTGCGGGAGCAGGATTTGGTACTGGTGGTGCGTGATTTTGCCGTTGTGGAAAACCGGCATGGCGGCCAGCACCACACTGCCCATCGGGAAGTAGCGGGGGTCGGCGGCTATCGAGATGGTTTCCAGCAGCGGCACTTCGCCAGCGCCTTTGGCCAGCCCTTTTTTTGGGGTAAAAAACGTGTACGACGGGTTGTAAAACAACACGCTGTCCGTCAGTTCGGGGTGCCTGGTCAGGAAGCGGCTGATGCCTTCCGTTGATAGGTTGCTGAGGGCGAGGTCGTCCCGGTTCCTGAAAAAACGCTGGATGTTGCGGTACCGATGACCGTTTTCACCGGCGTACCGGAACAACATGCGCTCTTTCGTATCGACAAATTCGACCGTGCCGGAGCCTTGCAGGTGCATGATGTACACATCCACCGGGTTGGCGGCGTAGCCCAGTTCGAGGCCGAGGCCGCTGAGGGCACCTTCGGCGTCAATTTGCTTGCGGCTGGGCATCGGCCCCTCCCAATCTTCGGGAAATGCGTAAATCGGGTATTTGAACTTGCTGTCCTTCGTCTTCTTCACCTTGAGGGATGGCGTAAAATAACCGGTGAAATACACGTCCCCCAGGCGGTCGTCGCCCCAGGACTGCCAGGCTTCCAGGTACTGGTTCAGGTCGTTGGGCTGTGTGCCGGACCGTTGCAGCAAAATTTCGATGACCTCCTTCAACTGGCCGTAGGACACTTCGAGGTTGCCCAATTTCCGGCCATCCCCTATCGGGCTGGATTCGAGCACCCGCAGTTGGTGCTGGAGCGCCAGTTTCACTTCGTCGGTAATCACTGGGAAGCCAAGCGCCTCCCACGGCGATTGGGAAAACACTTTTCCGAGTTTTTCGGCATCGGCAAATTTCCCGTCCCTATCGATGGGGGCATGAAGTTCGGTGGGCAGTTCAAGGCAAACGGCAACAGCGGTGGGTTCAGGCACTGAAAAGTTGAACAGAAAAATGCCGGAAACCAACAGCAAAGCCACCGTAATTATTGACTTGATTTTGTTCATGGAAAATCGTTTCGGATACTTGAATGCGCTTTTTTCAGAGAGAGCCTGTTCGGGATGTTTGCGGGTCGGCGTGGAAAAAGGTTGTACGGATTTTTTTTTCAAAAGTTGTGCAGTGGTGTCCATAGTATTACGTGATGAATGATGTTACATGGGTTTTCTCAAAAGGATAGGAACGGCCTGGCCTTCGGGATTGTTGGGTCAAATGCCGAATATTTTTCCACAACTGTTTAATTATCAATGTTTTAGAAAAAATAAATTCCAAATAGAAATCATTTGTCAACTGCGTTCAGCACAGGTTATTTGGACGTAAATACAGCTTCGCCAAATGAAAAGCGGAAAACAACCGATTTGGAAGCGCCTCGCTGCACAAAAAATAAAACCGGTTTTTTTTGCCTTTTTCCAAAATTTCAAGCCCGATTTCCGTCGGATTCTTCCAAAAGGTTTCCACCAAAACCAAGATTTTCAAGGTAGCTTTGCCCGTTTTCCACCACAAAACCCAACGCAGCACCTCGTTTTATGAAGAAAATCCTCGTTGCCAACCGGGGCGAAATCGCCCTCCGGGTCATGCGCACCGCCCGCCGCATGGGCATCCGCACCGTCGCCGTGTACTCCGAAGTCGACCGCCGGTCGCCCCACGTCCGCTTCGCCGACGAGGCCGTGTGCATCGGGCCGCCGCCCTCCAGCCAGTCGTACCTGCTCGGCGAAAAAATCATCGAGGCGGCGAAAAAGTTGGGTGTGGACGGCATCCACCCCGGCTACGGTTTTTTGAGCGAAAACGCTGCGTTTGCGAAGGCAGTGACCGAAGCGGGCATCACGTTCATCGGCCCGTCGCCCCACGCCATCGAGGTGATGGGCAGCAAGCTGGCGGCCAAAGACGCCGTCCGCCAATTCAACATCCCGATGGTGCCCGGCACCGAAAACGCCATCAGCGACATTGCGGAAGCCAAAAAAATCTGCCGGGAAGTGGGCTACCCCGTGCTGGTGAAGGCATCGGCAGGCGGAGGCGGCAAGGGTATGCGCATCGTCGAAAACGAGGACGAGCTTGCCAGCCAGATGGAGCGGGCCATCAGCGAGGCGCTCTCCGCCTTCGGCGACGGCTCGGTTTTCATCGAAAAATACATCGCCTCGCCCCGCCACATCGAAATCCAGGTGCTGGCCGACGGGCACGGCAACACCGTCCACCTCTTCGAGCGGGAGTGCAGCGTGCAGCGCCGCCACCAAAAAGTGGTGGAGGAAGCACCCAGCGCCATCCTCACGCCACAGGTGCGGGCCACCATGGGGGCCGATGCGGTGAAAGTGGCGCAGGCCTGCAGCTACACGGGCGCAGGCACCGTCGAGTTCCTCGTGGACGAACACCTGGACTACTACTTTCTGGAAATGAACACCCGCCTGCAAGTGGAGCACCCGGTGACGGAAATGATTGCCGGCATCGACCTCGTGGAGCAGCAAATCCGCATTGCGAGGGGCGAAAAACTGCCGTTTTCGCAACAGGATTTGGCCATCAACGGCCACGCCATCGAGCTGCGGGTGTACGCCGAAGACCCGCACAACGACTTCCTGCCCAGCATCGGCAGGCTGGCGACCTACCGCCCTCCGACCGGCGACGGTATCCGGGTGGACGACGGCTACACCGAGGGCATGGACATCCCCATCTACTACGACCCCATGATTGCGAAGTTGGTCGCCTTCGGCAAAAGTCGCCCGGAGGCCATCCGCCGCCTGCTGCAAGCCATCGAGGATTTCGAAATCGAAGGCGTGGCCACGACGCTGCCCTTCGGTCGGTTCGTGCTGGAACACGAGGCGTTCACCTCCGGCCAATTCGACACGCATTTCGTCCAAAACCACTTCACGAAAGAAGCCCTGGCCGCCAGTGAACAGGAAGAAAATGCCGTAGCGGCTGCACTGGCGCTGCAATTGTACCTGCGGGAAAAACAGCGGTTGCGTGTGCCGGAGACAGAGGGGTCGGCGTGGTGGCGGAGGTGAGAAATTGGAAATTTGGATGTCGGCACTACATCTTCACCAACTTCACCATTGCCTGTTGCGGCCCGACTGTGAGCCGCAGCCAGCAGAACCCGGCGGGTGCTGACCCCACTGACAAAGCTAATTGGTGCTCTCCGGCGGGGAGCGGCGACTGGGGAAGCCAACCGGCCACTTTCCGTCCGAGGTCATCGAATACCTCCACGGAAACGGTTTCCATTTGTTCCAACTTAAAAGCCACGTTGATTTTCTCCGAAAACGGGTTCGGAAACACCCTGACATTCAACGGGTTAGCCTCAAAATCCTTCGTCGCCGTCAGCAAGGTCAGGTACAACGTCACGAGGCTGTCGCAGCCCTGCCAGGTTTGCAGTGGCACCTCGTAGGTGCCGGGTTGCGTGAAAACCTGGTTGCCCACCATCACGAACCCGCCAGCCGAAATCGTGTCGAAAACCGCTACCTCCTCGTTGGGGAAAACCGTCAGCGTGATGGTCGAAATGGAGTCGCAGCCGAGGGGCAAGCTGAACGTGTCCACCAAAACCGTGTCGCCGAACACCTGGAAGCCGTTGAAAAAACTGCCCTCGCAGAGGTCGAGTTCGTAATTGGTTTCCAGCAAATCCACCACCGAGAGGTGGGCGACGATGGTGCTGTCGCAACCGAGCGTCCAGGTGTGCAGCACGGTGGTCACCGTCGTGTCGTTGAAGATGGGAATGCCCTCGTAACTACCTCCTGCACAGAGGCTTACGTCGATGTTGGTCGTCGCAGCGCCCTCGATGTACACCTGCTGCACCAGCGTGTCGAAGCCGAAACCGTTGCCGACGATGAACGTCACCTCGTACACCCCGCCCTGCGGGAAACTCACCACCGGGTAGCGCAGGTCGGTCTCCGCCGGAGTGCCGCCGGGGAAGTACCAGTACCAGCTTTCCGGGTTCGAGTAGCTGTTGTCGAGGAACTGCACGTCGGGGGTGATGCAATCGGCGTTGTGGTCAAAGTCAAATACGGCAGTGGGAGCCGCACCGATGGTGATGGTTTGCTCGTAAGTGGCTGTTCCACAGCCGTTTGTGGCAGTCAGCGTGACCGTGTAGGTGCCGTTTTGGGGGAAAGTGTACGCCGGGTTGGCAGCAAACTGGCAGAAGCCGTCGCCGTAGCACCACTCGAAACCCGTGCCGCCGAGGCCCGTCGGGTCGGCGCTCAGGTTGACGAACTGCACCGTCGCCCCGTTGATGACCGGGGTGAAATTGGCAGTCGGCGCAGGCAGCACGGTGATGTAGTCGGAGTAGGTAGCGATGTGCTCGCCCGCCGCATTTTTCACCAGCAATTTTACCTCAAAAACGCCCGCCGTGTAGTACGCAATGGCGGGCGGGTTTTCCCCGAAATGCGCCGCAGGCGTGCCGCCCTCGAACGTCCACTCCCAGTGCGTGGGGTTGCCGGTGGCGAGGCTGCTGAACTGCACCGATTTGTTCACGCAGATTTCATTCAAATCGGATTCAAAAAACGCCACGGGCGGCGTGAGGGTAGCCGTTTCAACCAAAAAAACCGGAGCGCCGGTGAGGGCAATGCCGTTCGGTGAAATGCTCGTGACCTGCCCCGTCTGCGAGAAGTCCCAGGCCCGTCGCTGCAACTGCCCGATGCCCAAACCCGCTGGAAATGAGTACGTTGCATTGGCCACCTCGCTCTGGTCGGTCTCCGTTTTTGCCCAAAGCACGTACACGAAATTGCCCGCCGCATCGCTGAATGCCGCCCCGCCGACGTTGTCCGGCAGGTTCATCGCTTCGGTACGCTGCTGGTTGTGATCGGTGCCGAAGAGCAGGTCGGAGCAGGTTTTCAGCGCCACGCCCTCGTCGTTCACGGTCTGGTTGTACGGTGTGATGCCGTCCATTTTTTGATAAAAACCCATGACCTCGAACGGGTCGGCGGCTTCCCAAATATGCTGGCTCTCCGCCAGTCGGAAGATGTTGAGCTGGCGGATGCCATCCTTCACGCTCTCCACCCAGGCCTTCACAATCCAATTGCGCTGTGCCTCCGCCGAGCCGAGGAAGCCGTAGAACGACTTGCGGGGAAGGTTTGCATCGCTGATAATCCATTCTTTTTCAGGGAATTGTGTGCCATCGTAGCCGTAGTTTCCCAGCACCTCGGTGAAGCTCGCCTTCACTCGTGGGATGCCGCTCACGGCAGCGTCGCTGTGGCGCTCGTAGGCAAACTGACCGGCGTTCACGTCATAAAAAACCGTGCTGCCGTCGAAGTGCGGATAGCTTTTGAAGCCCACCGCATCGAAGTAGGCACCGCCCTTCAGCGGGTAGGGGGTAGCGGTGCTGCCATCGAGCGGGTTGTCGGTATTGCGGCAAACGGCATCGAGAAACGACGGGAAGGCGATGCCACTGATGGTCACGTAGCCGTCGGGGTCGAGGTATCGGACGATTTCGTAGGCGATGCGCAGGCTGCGGATGTAGTAAAAAATCGGCGCTTTGAGTTCGTAGTCGCAGGGGTCGGGGTTGTTTTGCCACCAGTTGCCGGGTTCGCCGGGGGGCAGCCATGCCTTGTCGCCCGTGAGGTCGAAGTCGGGCGAGTTGTAGATTTCCCAAAAACGCACGTAGTCCCGGTAGGTGTTCACCGTGTTCCAGACGTAGAGGGCGAACGGGTTGGCATCGTTCACAGGCGTACCGTTCGCCCCATTGTCCCAGATGTCCAAGTACAAATCTTTGAACAGAGCACTCTGATAATCAGGGCAATAGAAATACGTATCCCGGTTTTGCGCAGCCGGAAAAGCCAGCAGGAACGTGTTGTCCCGCAAGTCCACATTGTCGAAATGCTCGAACTCCGGCAGCCGGGTGTCGTAGCCGAGGTCGAGGAAAGCGCTCTCGCCGGTGTAGGTTCGGAGCGCCTTCACGCCCACGCCTTCCTCGCTTTCGAGGGGGTTGCCAGCGGCAATATTTGCGACCTGCTCGTCCGTCCAGCCGGGCACGTAGTCCCACGAGGTGCCGGGCCGGAACGTGCCAGTGAAGGCGGGAATGCTGTCGTTGGCGGTGAAATCGAGCTGCGTGGTGGTGGGCGACGTGACCGTGACGGGGTGCGTGACGCTCACGCTGCCGCACTGGTTGGTCGCCGTGAGGGTGACGTTGAAGGTGCCGCTTTGCAAGTAAACATGCGTCGGCACGGCATCCGTGCTGGTTTGGCTGTCGCCAAAATTCCAACTGAAATTGGTCAGCCCGTAGGCCGTTTCATTGTGAAAATAGACAATCGGCCCAGTCAAGTCGGTGCTGAACTGTGGGGCTGGCGGTACCGTCACGAACAGCGTCTGGCTTTGCTCCGCAATGACCTGGCCGGCGGCATTTTTCGCCTGCAACGTCACGTGGTACGTGCCTTCATTGGTCAACGTCATCGATGGGTTTTGGGTGGAAAACGTGAGCGGCACACCGCCCGGCGGTTGCACCGTCCAGAGCCACTGGGCAGCACCGGGCACCTGCGCCGTGAGTTGCAGCGTGAACGGGGCGCAGGCACTGTACTCGTTCATGCTGAACGTACGCTGCGTCAAAAAAATGGGCGTGGCGGCCAGGGCGATGTTTGCCGAAGGCGACGAAACAGCCTCGTGGGTCACGCTGGCATCCCACTCGCATTTCAGCAGGTTGGAGATGTTCAAACCCGCCGGGAACGAGTACGTGGCGTTGGCCACTTCGCTCAGGTCGGTCTGCGTTTTCGCCCAGAGCACGTAGGTGAAATTGCCGTGCCCGTCCTGGAACGCCCCACCGCCGACGGTTGGGGGCAATTGCAATTGTCCCGTGCGCACCGGGTCGAACGTTTTCCCAAACAACACATCCGAAGCCGTCTTGTGGGCGATGCCCTCCTCGTTGAGTTGCTGAAAGTACAAGTCGTTGTAATCCAGCCGTTTGTACAGGCCCATGAGGTCGAATTCCGAGTAGGCATTTTCAAAATAAGTGTCTTCGGCGAGCTTGTACACCTGCATTTGCAGGATGCCGTTGGCCATGCAGGTGGTCATGGCTTTGATTAAAAAATTGCGCTGTGCCGCTGCCGAGCCGATGTAGTTTTCGGTGGTGCCGGGTTCGGGGAAGGGCTTGCGGGGCAGGTTGATTTCGGTGATAATCCAGAGTTTTTCGGGATGGGTCTGGCCGTCGTAGCCGTAGTTGCCGAGCACGGCCTGGTAGGCATCTTTCGTTTTCAAAAGCGCCTGTGCAGCGGCATCGGAGTGGCGGTAGTAGAGCCAGTTTTGGATGCTGTCGCTGTACTCCCGCAGCCCTCCGTCGAAATGCGGGTAGCTGTGGTAGCCCATCACGTCGAAGTAAGCACCGCCCTGGAGCGGGTGCTCGGCGGTCACCGAGCCGTCCACGGGGTTGTCGGTGTTCCTCAAAATCGCATCCAAAAACGACGGGTATCCCGTGCCGGAAACGACCACGTAGGCGTCGGGGTCGAGCGTTTTGATGACTTCCCAACTGATGCGCAACAGCCTGACGTAGTGGAAAATGGGTGCCCGCAGCTTGTAGTCGCAGGGGTCGGGGTTGTTGTCCCACCAACTGCCGGGAGCGCCCGGAGGCAGGTAGCCGAGGCCGCCGGTGTAGTCGAAGCCTGGCTCGTTCCAGATTTCCCAGAAGCGCACGTGGTCTTTGTAAGCCTCGACGATTTTGTAGAGGTAGGCGGCGTAGTGGTTGTCGTCGTTGTAGGACGTTCCGTTGGTGCCGCCGTCCCAGATGGGTTCGTACATGTTGGCGAAGAGTTCCGACTGGATGCCGGGGCAGTACTGCACGGGGTCCCGGTGGGCCGGGGTCGGGAAACCCACGATAGCCGTGTGCTCGCCCATGCCCAACTCCTCGTAATACTGGAAAGTATTTGCCAGGGCACCGTAGCCCGCTACTTCCACGTAGCTTTCGAAGATGCCGGGACGCAACGACTTGATGCCTGCGCCCAACACCCCCCCTGCCCCCCCCGAAGGGGGGATACCGCCCGCAGCGAGTAGCGCCAGTTGTTCCTGGGTAAATGCGGTGTACTGTCCGATGTTGGCTGCCGGGTGGAAGCCTTGCGTGTAGGGCG
Organism: Bacteroidota bacterium; assembly: GCA_016234735.1. GTDB lineage: Bacteria > Bacteroidota > Bacteroidia > Chitinophagales > Saprospiraceae > UBA6168. The sequence goes on from JACRAN010000172.1 coordinate 23,115, forward strand.
TTACCGTGTTGTTGGCGGTGAAGTTGACTTGTGCGGTTCCTTTCCCGATGACAAAAAGACAGGAAACGGACAGGGCCAAGGTGTGAATTTTGGTCACAATGTTGTTCATGTTGGTGATTGCACTTAACGGGGGGCAGCCTTTTACGGGAGGGATGTGCAAAGATAGTAGATTTATTTGAGCGGGGAAAAAGTTGTATTTGCCATAGGGACTCGGAGGCTCGGAGGGGGTCATTAACGCTCCGTTAAATATCAGGGCCGGTATTCCCATTCCCATACATCGCCGTCGTCCTTGTCAAAGACCATCCCCAGGAGGCGGAACCCATTCTTTTCCAATATCCGGGTCGAAAAGTTGTTTTCCGGCAACGTCCTGGCGGTGATGCGGACGGAGGCATCCGTTTGCAGGGACAACAACACCAATTGCCTGCACATCTCCGTGCCGATGCCCTGCTGCCGGAACCGCTCGAACGTCCCGTAGGCGATTTCCACCGAGCCGCCGACGGGCCGGCCCTTGAAGGCGGCGCAACCTACCAACCGGCCCTCCTGACTGGCGTAGTAACCAATCCAGGGCGGGTCGAACCCGACGGACTTGTAAAAGTCGATCGACATTTGAAGGCTTTCCTGACAATCGGGGTGGTTGACGAATTCCGGGTTTTCTTCGAGGGTTGCTTTGACGGGCAGTAGCTCCATTTTTTTGTTGTTTTTTAAACGCAGAGGTATAGGGATTTGATGATTATTGAATAGCCCGGGGCATTGGCAAGTGACGCTGCGCGAACACTTGCCAGAACTGATACATAAAAAAACCCGCTCCGGTTGCCCGGAGCGGGTTTTAAATTCTTCCAAAAAATATTCTTCCTGGAAATTACTGAACAATCAATTTCTCAGCAGCGGATACGCCATTTTCAGTCACTACATTGAAGAAATACATGCCTGGGAGCAGGGCATCTTTTTCAATGGTAAGCTGTGAGCCATTTACTTGGTACGTGCGTACCAACTGCCCGGTCATCGTGGTCAATCGTGCTTCTGCATCCACCAACGGTGCGCTGAAGGTGACGATGGCCTTGCTGCTGAACGGGTTCGGTGCGATGGTCATCGGTATGTCAAGGCGCTCACGGGTTGAGTTCGGCAGGTTGCAGCCCTCGCAAGTGTTGTAGGTGTAGCAGAATGACAAATCCGTAGCAGGAATTACGAGCGTCCGGTTGTCTGGTATCGTTGTACAAGTGGCATTTGCAGCGAGACACTCTTGCTCATCACCACAATCGCCCCAAGAAGTGGCAGTATTGAGGAACTTGTACTGCAAGGTCTGGCCAACAGAAGTTGCAGGAAACTCAATGGTCACTTCGTAAATATCGTTGCCGATAGCTGTAAAAGCAGGGGAAGAAGGTGGGTCCCAATCCGGAACGCTTGCACCGTTGGTGGTGAAGTTACCAGCTATCTTCACACCTACAACAGGCTTGCCTTGTTCGATTGCCCAAGTCATGTCAACCTGGAAAGTAACGGCAATGGCCGGAATAGGCAGTATGTTTTCCACGAACAGCACGTCGTCAATGAAGAACAGGTTGTCGGCGTTGATGGAGAAGAAGTCGATGGAGCCAAGGTTGCCGGTGTAAGCTGCGCTTGTGGCAACCTGTACGCCGTCAATCCACACGTCCAGGGTGTTGTTGTCAAGATCGATGACATGCACCACCTCGAACCAGGTGTCTTCCGGGTACGTGAAAGCAAGTGCCCCCTCGGCGATGATACCCTCCCCAAAAACAGCGGTTGCACCCGTCGCATCGTTGCCGAAGTGGACGTTCAGATTCCATGCCTGGCCTGCAGTTTCGCTGTTCTGGAAGTTGTAGTACGCCACGTGGCCTGCCGCCACGAACTGGTTCCAACTCAGGGTGTAGCTGCCGGTTGTGCGGTTGCCGAGCAGCAGCAGCACGTCCTGTGTGCCGGTGCCTTCCACTACCATTGAGTTGGCACCGTGTGCAGCAGTAGCCGTCGTCACGATACCGTCTTCCGGCCCACCGATGGCACCGCTCCAGGTGCTCCACCAAGGTGCGTTAGCGCCCGTCGTTGTGCCTGGGCCGTACAGTTCGAGGCCATCGCAGATGATGGCATCCGGGTCGCAGGTAGGCAACAACAGGAATTCCACATCGTCGATGTAGTACGTATTGGTGACATCCACCGAGAAGAAGTCGATGGAGCCGATGTTGCCGGTGTAGGCCGTTGTTTCCAACAACTGCCCATCGAGGAAGAGCGACATCAGGTTGTTGTCCAGGTCGATGGTCATGGCTACTTCGAACCAGGCATCTTCCACCACCGGGAAGGTGGTACCACTTTGGACGACTATGCCCACGCCCGGCGTTGCAGCCCCAGCCACATTCCTGTTGAAATACAGGTCGAGGTTCCACTGAACACCTGCTGTTTCTTCGTTTTGAATGTTGTAGTAGGCATGGCTGCCTGCCGGAATGTACATCTGCCAGGAGAGGCGGTAAGCACCATCGGTTTGGTTGCCCAAAAGCAAAAGCACGTCCTGTGCCCCGCTGTTCCCTACCTTCATGGAAGTGGTGCCGCTGTACGCCTGCTCGTTCGTCAGGATGCCGTCTTCAGGGCCACCAACAGCGCCGCTCCAGGTGCTCCACCAGGTTTCGCCGTCCACGCCCGTGAAGCCCGGAACCGGGTACATCTCAAAGTTGTCGCAGATGATGGCATCGGTGCGGCAGGATGGCAGTTGCTCGTAGAGCACATCGTCCACCCAGAAGCGGTTCGTTGTGGTGTTGGCAGAGTAAAAATCTATTGAGCCGATATTACCTGCATAGACCCAGGAAGTAGCAACGTTACCGTCCACAAAGAGCGTGGCCTTGTCGTTATCAAGGTCAATCACCTGTTTTACATCAAACCAGGTATCATGCGGGAAAGCAAAGGTGGAGTTGTTTTGATTCTCAATTCCGATGCCGGGCGTGGCTGCGCCATTTGCACCATTTTGTCCGAGGTAAACTTCCAGGTTCCACTGAACACCGGGTATCTCGGTATCCTGGATGTTGTAGTAGCCGATTTTGCCGGCCGGGATGTACATTTTCCAGGAGAGGCTGTACACGCCCGAAGTGCGGTCGCCCAAGAGCAGCAGCACGTCCTGCGTTCCACCTTCCTGAATCAACATCGAATTCGGTGCGCTGAAGAACTGCGCATTGCTCACGATGCCGTCCTCCGGGCCACCGATGGCACCGCTCCAGGTGCTCCAGTGTGGCGCATTGCTGCCAGTGGTGGTACCGGCGGCGTAGCTGTCGAAGTTGTCGCAAATGATGGCGTTCGGATTGGAACAATCCGTCGGCGGCGGGCAGGTGAAGCAGTCGTCGTAGCAGTAGGCTATCGTGGCAACAGGCACCAGCCCGACGAGACCCGTGCGGCAGGTGGCCAGATCGGCATTGGTTTCCACGTTGCCGGCACCGTTTGCGTAGCGGAAATCGACCGTGGTTCCGGCCAGGATGGGTTCCGTGTGCGACCAAGTGTTGTCACCGTTGTCGGTCATGTTGATTTCAGCACCGCCGTTGATGACGAGTTTCACCCCATCGGCAGCAGGTGCCGTGTAGGTCATGTCAACAGTGAAAGTCACGTCCACGTTGGGCAGCGGGCCAAACGAAACCGTGAAATCGAAACCAGTGGGTTCCCAGGTGTCGTCCCAAACGATGAGGTACTCCTCACCGGCCTGCACAATCACGTCGAGGTTGGAGGCGTAGAGGTCGCTGCCGGTAGCGAATTCGCAGAAGTCATCGTTCTGGTCAATCAAGGTCAGTGCGTTGCGGCAACCCTGCAAGACCGACACACGGGTGTCGGCACCGCCGAGGCAGGAGTTGACGTTCATCACGCCCGTCATGGGAGCCACAATGGAGTACACCTGAATCGCTGTGGCATCCGTGAAGATGGAAGTACCTGAACCCGTGATAGTCGGGGCGGTGTAAGTACCCGCACCGGGCAACGGAATTTCAACCTCTAAAGCCTCACCAGCACCCGGTTGGGTGGCCGGGAAGGACGCAATTACCCCATTGACCAACTCCGCCTTGATGATGTTGCAATTATTGAGGCTCAACATCACCGCCGGAATATTAATGGCGCAGTTTGCACCGCCCATCACAATAGTAGAGTCAGGTATTGCCGGGTTGTTGTTGCAAATAATTGCGGCAATGGCGCCAGCAGCCTGTGCATTGGCAACCTTGACGGCAAAACCGCAGACACCGCGGTCAATGAGGGCAATATTGCCAGCAATGGCGGCCCCGTTGGCAATGGTGCAGCCATTCGACACGCCCGTACCGTCGTCCACCAAAACAACAGTACCGCTTTGGCCATTCAACCAAGGCCCAAAAGCGGCATGTTTCGACAAGTAATCTCCCGCAATGCTGGCCGGGGCCGATATGGTCACGTTCTGGGCGAACGCACCAAACGACAGGCCGAGCAATAAGGCAAGGGAGCATAGTTTAGATAAGTAGCTTTTCAACATAATTCAATTTTTTAAGTGAAACAATGAAATATCCCAAAGAATATGTCGGCTTGCGACGACAGTAAAGTTGGCAAAAAAATCCGGCAGCACCGCCGCTTTCCCCGGCCTCAATTTTCACACCTGCACGTCTGAATCCGGCTTTGTCGGCTGCTTTGCAATTCGACCGGCGAACTGCGTTCGCCCGTGCAAACTCAACAGGGTCCAGTGCCTTGCTTTCTTTGTTGACCTGCCAGGCTGAAGGTTGCTTGAAACGGGGAAGAAACTGCAAAATGATTGGCCCAACGAAGATGCGCCTGTGAATTACCCGATGTGCTGTGGCCTTTTTTCATACGGTGTTGGGCAGTGCGTTGTTTTTCAATGTCGAGGCGCTAAAATAGACAGATTTTGCTTTCAAGGGGAAAAATCGCTTGTTAAAAATTCATCCCGAATATTTTCCTCTGTACAAATCCATGATTTTCAGAACATTGTAAGCTAAATTTTCCAGCCCTTTTTTGGTGGAAACGAGGGCCTCCGGCAAGGTTTGGGGTTTGCTCAGGAGCGAAAACGCCGCCCGGAGGCCGATGCCCGCCACTTCCTCCGGCAATGCTTCGACGGCCCCGCAGAGGGCAACGACCGGCACCCCGTACCGGGCCGCTTTTTGGCAGATGCCCCGCACCGTTTTCCCGTGCAGCGTCTGCCCGTCGAGCCTGCCTTCGCCAGTGATGACGAGGTCTGTTTTTTTCAAGACCTCCTCAAAACCAGTGAGTTGCATCACCGTTTCGACCCCAGACCGGAGCGTGGCACCGAGGAAGGCCATCGCCCCGGCACCCAGCCCGCCCGCTGCACCTGCACCGGGGATTTCGGCGAAATCCTGACCAAAATGCGCCGATAATTTCTTCGAAAAATGCAGCATCCCCGCTTCCAGCAGTGCTACCGCTGCGTCGTCAGCGCCTTTTTGGCGGGCGTACACCTGCGCTGCTCCCTGCGCGCCGGTGAGCGGGTTGTCAACGTCGCAGACGATTTCGGATTTCGGAATTCGGATTTCGGATTTTTGGAGTGTTTCGACTTTGCCCAAGTTTTCACCGGTTGGGGCCAGTTCTTCGCCGTTTTTTGACAAAAAATGCCAACCCAGTGCCGCTGCCATGCCCATGCCCGCATCGTTGGTGGCGCTGCCGCCGATGCCGAGCAGGATTTTTTTTGCCCCCCGACCGATGGCATGGCGGATGAGTTGCCCGGTGCCGAAAGTGCTGGTTTTCAACGGGTTGCGTTCTTCCGGGCGGAGGAGTTGCAGCCCCGATGCCTGTGCCATCTCGATGAAAGCCATTTCACCGCTCAAAAAATACCGTGCCTCCACGGGCCGCAGGAGCGGGTCGGCGACGGTGCAGGTCACCATTTCGCCCGGCAGGTGCCAGGCGAGGATTTCCGCCGTGCCATCGCCGCCGTCGGCCATCGGGAACAGCACCGTTTCGACCTCCGGCCTCGCCAGCAGGATGCCCCGCTGAATGGCTATGCAGACCTCCGGGGCGGACAGTGCATCCTTGAAAGAATCGGGGGCGATGAGGATTTTCATTTCACAAATGAAATGAAAAAAGGGCTAACCCGGCTGCCGGATCAACCCTCCCAAGAAAATCGTACAACTTATTCTGTCTTTCATTTCATCGAAACAACTTGTGCTGGCGACTTTAGTCGCCGAAGCAACGGCGACTAAAGTCGCCGGTACAAGTACAAGTAGAGAATCACAACTCCGTCATCTGTTCGACAAAGGCCGTCCGCTGAAGGTCGGTTTCCTTCAGTTCCTTGAAGCCACCGGCGATGTCCACCAGGTCGGTGAACCCCCTCGATTTCAGGATGGAAGCAGCAATGACCGACCGATAACCCCCTGCGCAATACATGTAGTATTTTTTGCTCCGGTCGAGTTGCGTCCTATTTTTATTGATAAAATCGAGGGGGAAATTCAGGGCACCGACGATGTGTTGGGCATTGAATTCACTGGCCTTCCGAACGTCGAGCAGGTCAACTTTCCCTTTTTTGAAAAGCCCGGCAAACTCCCCGGCAGTCAACTGAGGCAGGGTGTCCACGTCTTCACCTGTATTTTTCCAGGCTTCGAAACCACCTTCGAGGTAGCCGATGGGGTTGTCGTAGCCCACCCGTGCGAGACGGTCCACCACTTCGTTTTCACGGCCTGCTTCGCAAACGAACAAAATCGGCTGTTTCAGGTCGGGAATGAGCGCACCCACCCATGGGGCAAAATCGCCTTCCACGCCAATAAAAATGGAGCCGGGAATGAAGCCTTTGACAAAAACATCCTGGTGGCGGGTATCAAGTACCAGTGCCTCTGCGCCTTCCCAGGCCGCCTTGAAAGCCCGCACACTGAGTGCCTGCAAGCCCTGTCGGCGCACCTCGTCGATGCTGGCGTAGCCCATTTTATTCATCACCGCATTTTTCGGGAAATACTGTGGCGGATCAACGAGGCCGGTCGTCACTTCCTTCACGAATTCCGCACGGGTCATGTCGGCCCGCAGGGCGTAGTTCAGTTTTTTCTGATCGCCGAGCGTGCCCTGGGTTTCCTTGCTCATTTTTTTGCCACAGGCCGAACCGGCACCGTGACCGGGATACACCACCACCTCGTCGGCCAACGGCATGATCTTGTTGCGGAGCGAATCGAACAGGTAGCCCGCCAGGTCTTCCCGCGTCAGTTCGCCTTGTTTGATGGCCAGGTCGGGACGGCCCACATCGCCGAGGAACAGCGTGTCGCCGGTGAAAACGGCGTAGTCCTTCCCGTTTTCGTCGCGGAGCAGGAAGCTGGAACTCTCCATCGTGTGGCCAGGCGTGTGCAAAACCTGGATGGTGACGTTGCCGACTTTCAGCACTTCGCCGTCTTTCGCCACGTGGGCCTTGAAGTTCGGTTGGGCGGTCGGGCCGTAAACGATGGCAGCGCTGGTTTTCTTCGCCAGGTCGAGGTGGCCGGAAACGAAGTCGGCGTGGAAGTGGGTTTCCAGCACGTATTTGATGGTGGCGTTGTCGGCTTTGGCCCGCTCGATGTAGGGTTCGGTGTCACGCAGCGGGTCGATGACCACTGCTTCCCCGTTGCTTTCGATGTAGTAGGCAGCTTCCGCCAGGCATCCGGTATATAATTGTTCAACTTTCATGTTGGAATAAATTTAAGAAGTGAAAAAAATGAAATTTTCTGACTGTAACGGATTGTAGTGATGCCCGTTCCGGAGGAACGAAATCTTTGTAGAATCGTCGTTCAAACCTGTTTTCCAGTTCCGTAGGAACGGTATTTTGCTCGGAATATGCCGTTCCTACGGAACGGACAATGAAAAAACTGCAAATTCTACAAAGATGCCGTCCCGCTGGGACACTATCACCATAATCCGTTACAATCAGGAAATTTTAATGCAGGTCATGCTTCCCGTGAGGCGTGTTTTTTTTTGACAAAATCACTTACGGGCACCGCCCTGAACAGGGCCTTGCGCATGGTTGCAAAAGTCGTTTCATGTACCTTGTTTTTTCGATGACAAACCACAATCCCCTCCTTGATTTTTGTCAGGTTTGGAACTGGCGGTTGATAAAAATGACGGGACAAAAATGAGCACACCGGGCATGACCGTTCAGTGACCAACATCACGCAGGGAGGGAGTAGGTTTCGGTGATTTTTATCAACAAATGAAAGTGTGCCTGGAAACTATCAAATGGAGCCGACATGCACCTGCGGGACGCCCGATTTCCGGTCTTCAAAAAAACGCTGCAACGCAAACACCGACGAGGCAAATGCGATTTCGTCCCAGGGGATTTCCTCCTCCGAAAACAACCTCGATTCCAGCGTCTCCTCCCCCACCCCGAACTGGCCGTCCACCAGCTCGCCGAGGAACTGGATGTACACGTGGTGGAAGTTGGTGAAGGTGAAAATCGTGTGCAGCCGAAGCTGGTGTACCTGCGCCTCGGCCTCCTCCTGCACCTCCCGGATGGCACCGGCTTCCACCGATTCACCGATTTCGAGGAACCCGGCAGGCACGTTCCAAAGTCCCTGCCTCGGCTCGATGGCCCGGCGGCACAGCAGCACTTTGTCCTCCCACATGGGCAGGCATCCGGCGATGATTTTGGGGTTGTGGTAATGCACGGTGCCGCAGGCACCGCACACCTGCCGGAGGCGGTTGTCGCCCGGCGGCACCCGCCAGGAAATTTGCGGCGAGCCGCAGTTGGAGCAGTAGTTCATGATGAGGGTTATGAGTTATGAGTTATGGGTGAACGAGTGGCGAGCCATAACTCATAACTCATAACTCTTTCAAGGTCAGCCGGTGAATCAATCGAGATGTTTTCAAATTCCGTGAGGGCGATGCCAATCGGGTAGCCATTTTCCAGCCACCGCAACTGCTCCAGCGACTCGGCCAGTTCGAGGCGGGCGGGCGGCAGGGCGGCCACTGCGAGCAACGCCTCCCGGCGGAAGGCGTAGAGGCCGATGTGCTTGTAAAATCCGGTCTGCGGCAGCCAATTTTCCGGCGGAAAATTCCGCAAAAACGGCACCGGCGAACGGCTGAAGTACAACGCCCGGTGGTTTTTGTCAAAAACGACTTTCACCACGTTGGGGTTTTGGAGGTCAGTCTGCTCTTCAATTCGCTTCGCAAGCGTGGCGATGGGGCAGTCGGGGTGTTGGGTCAAAAACGCCACCGCCTCGTCGATTTGCGCCGGTTGGATGAACGGCTCGTCGCCCTGCACATTCACAACTATCTGAAAATCAGCGAATTCCGGCAGTGCTGCCACCTCCGCACAGCGGTCGGTGCCGGAGGAGTGAGCGGGGGAAGTCATCATCACCGCACCGCCAAAACTTTTCACCTGGTCAAAAATACGTTCGTCGTCGGTGGCCACCACCACGCAACTGAGCATGGATTTTGCGGCCTGTTCGTACACCCGCTGCACCATCGTTTTCCCCGAAATCAGCGCCAGGGGCTTGCCGGGAAACCGGGTGGACGCAAATCGGGCGGGGATGATTCCGAGCGAATTTGTAATTTTGGCCATGAAATGAACGGCAGACGACGGACGGTGAACGGTGGACGGTAGGCAACTGCCGAAGCAGCCGTCCGCCGTCAACCGTCAACCGTCAACCGTTTAAAAATGAGAAAACTTGTTTTAACCCTGACAGGCATCCTGCTCCTCCTCTCCCTGTCCGCTACCGGCGACAGCCTGAACTACCTCACGGCGAAAGATACGGTTTTCCTCAAGTTGGACGATTTTGGCAACAACATTTTCGGGCACCAATTGGCTAAGGGCCAGACGATGTACTCGCTCGCCAGATTTTACGGGCTGAAAATCGAAGTGCTGTACGGTTTCAACCCCTCCATCGAGCCGGGGGGGGCAGTACCACCAGAACAGACCGTCAACCTTCCGGTGCCCGATTCGGCCATCGTTGACTGGAACTTAGCTTGGCCACGCACGGATTTTGTGCCCGTTTTTTACACGGTGAAGCATGGCGACACATTTTTCAAGGTGGCAAAAACGTACTTCAACAAGTCGCTGGACACGCTCAAAATGCGCAACAGGTTGGTCAACACCACACTTTCCACCGGCCAGCGCCTGCAAATCGGTTGGCTGAGTACGGGGGGCATCCCGGAGGCCATGCAGTCCGCCAACCGCAACCCGTTCGGCCTGAAAATGCAGCAGTTGCAGATGACTTTTGAGCAGGAAAAAGGGACGAAAAAACCGCAGTTCCA
>JACRAN010000164.1 GCA_016234735.1 Bacteroidota bacterium
GACACCGCCGACGGGGTTCTGGAGATGGTAAACGTCTTTGGCCAGATGGCTCCACGCTTCGGGGGCAGTGCCCAGCAGGAACCACTGCTTGTGGTCAGTGATTCCGAGTTTGGTAGCCGTTTGCAGCAGCGTTTGGGAAGAGTCGGCGACGATGAACGAGAAGAAAAGCACGTCGTCCGTTTCATCAAAACTGCGGTGGACTTTGGCAATGCGGTCGGTCAGGGATTTCGCTTCGACAAGATTGGTGGGCAAGAAATTCACAATGGTGACTTTGCCACGAAAATCCTCCGGATGAATGACTTCGTTTTCCTGGTTTTTCAGTTGAAAATCGGAAACTTTTGCAATCTGCTCCAGTTCGGCGACGGCCTTGCGGTGAAAACTGCGGCCACTGTACAGGTAGAACAAAGAACCGAACGGCAAAACGAAGAGTATCGTAAAAATAATGGCCCTCCAAAATCTTCCGGGAGGTTTTTCTACGCTATTTTCTTCCATAAAAAATTGAACAAAAAAAAAGGCGAGCGCCGGTTGGGGTCTCGCCTTTTTTTATGATTAAATCAGGTATTTCACTGTTTCCCCATCGTAGTCGAGGCTCCCGTTGGCCGGTGCTTTTTCGACTTTTTCGGTATTTTTCTGTTGGATTTGTTGTCTGCGCTTGCCCCATGAACTACCTTCCTGAAAGAAGGCTATGACTGCCCAAACCAACAAGAGTGTCGGCATCAGCACACTCCAGCGCAGGCCTTGCACTTCGTGGGCCATGTGCATGAAGTTGTACACGATGAAGTAGGCTTTGTACAAACTGAATCCGACCATGGCAGCCATGTAAACATACATCAGGGCACCGTGAAAATGTACGCCGGGTATCAGGTAGCCTTTGGCCGTCAGTGCTATCAATACCTCGATGAGGGTGATGGCACCAAGTAGTTTCAGGCCTTTTACCACTAATTTTTTCTGGTCGTCGTAACTCATGTGAGCATCCATATCTTCGATAATTTTGAATAATTAAGTTGAGGATTGCGTCGGCGCAATCTGTTTTTTACAAAAGATAAAACACAAGGAACACAAACACCCAGACCAGGTCCACGAAGTGCCAGTAGAGGCCAATCTTCTCCACCATTTCGTAGTGATTGTGCCTGCGGGCGTAAACTCCACTTGCTACGTTTATCATCACTATCGTCAGGAAGCAGACGCCTGAAAATACGTGGAACCCGTGAAAGCCGGTGATGAAAAAGAACAAGGCTCCAAAAGCTGTTGGCCCGAAGGTTTCTTTGACGATTTTATTGTCGGTCGTTTTGTAGGCTGAATTTTCATACAGGTGCGTACCGTGATTGATGGTAATCAAGTAGGGGCCGCCTGCCTTGAAAGACTGCCCCACCATGGATTTGCCGGAGTGGGTGACTTTTTCGAAGTAACGATTTTCGGGCAAGTCGGCTACTCCTTTTCCGAGGTAGTAGGTTGCTTTTGTGCCGTGCATGTCTTTTTCAACCTTCGTAAATCCAGCACTTTCAAGCTCCTGGCCGGAAAGATATTGCCCTCCCTCGGTGTGCATCGAGAATGGGTTGATAGTGACAGACACTCCTTCCTCCTTAATCAAAGTCGTCCATTCCCAAGCCTGGCAGCCAAGGAAGGTCGCACCACCGATGATGGTGAGGAACATCCAAAGTATCACCCCTTTTTTGTTCTCCCGACGGCCCTCTTGCACCGCACGCACCATGGTCACGGAGCTGGCGATGAGCACGAAGGTCATGAAGGTCACAAAAATCAGGGGCAGTGCTTTGTCGCCATGAAAGAACGGGATTTTGTTGAACACAAAATCGGGCACCGGCCAGGTGACGCTGCTGAAACGCAACGCACCATAGGAAATAAGGAAACCTGCGAAGGTGAAAGCATCGGAAAGCAGGAAATACCACATCATCAGCTTGCCGTAGCTCGCCTTGAAGGGTGCCTTCCCGCCCGACCATGCCTGCCCATCGGTATCGTGGGCATGCTCTAAAACTGCTGCTTCTGAAGCCATAATGATTGTGAAAATTGCTGGATTGTTGAATTGTTGGATTGTTGGATTGTCAGGCAGCCATTTTGGCAATTAAACAATCGAGCAATCCAACAATCCAACAATCAATCATTTAGCGATAAAACGTTAAAAAGAAAAACAAATAAACCCACAGCAAATCAACGAAGTGCCAGTAGGTCAACGACATTTCCAATCTCAATTTGCGTTTTGGAGTCACCTTGAAACTCAGGCTAAAAGCGTGGATCAATGCTACTGCCAACACGGCCAGGCCGCCCAACACATGGGCGGCGTGAAACCACGAAATCACGTACACAAAGTCGCCCGAAGGGTTGAGTGCAAACGGCACCCCGCTTTCAGCCAGCGCCACCCAGCCCTGGTATTGAAACACAAAAAACAAAATTGCCAGGATGAATGTGGTCAACAAAAGTGACTTGTACAGGCTTTCTTTTCCGCTTTTGAAAGCGAGGAAGGAACCGTGAAGTGCCACGCTGCTTAGAACAATGACCACCGTGCTGGCTTTAAAAATATCCGGCAAGGTGAATTCCAGCCAGTTGCCCGCCGCCTGCCGCACCACGTATGCGCTCGTGAGCGAGGCAAATATCATCAGAATGGAGCCACAGGCTATCCACACCGCAAATTTTTGCGGATGTATCTTGTTTCTGCCAGTATTTTCGGGAATCGTCAAATCCATTTTCAAATTTTATCCAACCACAAAACTGTCAGTGCCAAAGGCAAATAAAAAAACGAGCTGAACATCAACTGCATGGCGGATTTCCGGTCGTCCTTGCGGTAGAGGTTCCAACCAAACCAGGCGTAGGCCAATGCGAAAATGCTGACCGCTACCGCCGATCCCACGCCTGTCGTGCCGGTAAAATAAGGCACCAAACCCGTCGGCAGCAGGCACAGCGCATAAAACACGCCCTGCAAACCTATCGTCCGGTCGCGTTCGCCGTTTTTTGAGGCGACGAACTTGAAACCTGCCTTTTGGTAGTCCTCGAAGCCCAGCCAACTGATGGCGCCGAAGTGCGGGAACTGCCAGAAAAACTGGAGCAGGAACAGCGTCAGTGCCAGCGAAGTCAATTCGCCCTGGAACGCCACGCATCCAATCAGCATCGGCAGCGCCCCCGGAAATGCTCCGATGGCGATGGCCGCAGGCGAAATCCGCTTCATCGGCGTGTACAGGAACGCATAGCTCAACAGCGCCATCACCCCGAAAAACGAAGCCCAGGGATTGAACATCGCCAGCAACATGAGGCCGAAAATGCTCAACAAACCTGCGGCCAACACTGCTTCCGACACCGTCATGCGGCCCGCTGCGAGGGGACGTTCGGCGGTGCGTTTCATCAGTTTGTCAAAATCCCTTTCGAGCACCTGGTTCAGCGCATTCGCCGCACCTGCCACGCAAAAACCGCCCAACGCAAGGATGCCGACTGCCACCCAGTCAATACTTCCCGATGCCGCAATCAGGTAGGCCATCACCGCCGAATAAACGACGGTCAGGGAGAGTTTGAATTTTACCAGTTCCCCGAAGTCCCGCACTTTTTGCGAAACCAACCGGATGGGGTTTGTCGTAACAGCCTTTATTTTATAATTCACTTAAATCGTTGTTAATCAAGTTATTGCCAAAAAATCAATGCTCTTCCGTCTCTCCTTCCCGCATCGGCTCGATTTGGGAAATGAATTCCTCGCCATTTTTACCGTAGTCGTAGGCCCAACGTTGCACAGAGGGAATTTTGCCTGGCCAGTTGCCGTGGCCCGGCACGATGGGGGTCGTCCATTCGATGGTGGTGGCGCCCCAGGGGTTTTTGCTGGTCACTTTTTTGCCCTTCCAAATGCTGTAAAAAAAGTTGATGAACATCAGCACCTGGAAGCCAAAAGTTATGATGGCGGCAATGGTGATGAATTGGTTCATTTCGGAGAAATGCGAGAAAGTGTCGAAGTTGTCGAACCGATAGTAACGGCGTGGCACACCGGCCATGCCGAGGTAGTGCATCGGCCAGAAAATGGCGTAGGCACCAATCAGCGTGCCCCAGAAGTGGAGCTTGCCCATCGTATCGTTCATGTACCGCCCGAACATTTTGGGGTACCAGTGGTACACGCCTGCAAACATCCCGAAGAATGCCGCAACGCCCATCACGATGTGGAAGTGCGCTACCACGAAGTAGGTATCGTGCATCTGGATGTCGATGGCCGAGTTGCCGAGGAAGATACCCGTCAGACCGCCGGAAATGAACATCGAAACGAAACCGACGGCGAACATGGAGGCAGCATTGTACCGCAAATTTGACTTATAAATCGTTGTTATCCAGTTGAATACCTTCACGGCAGAAGGCACGGCGATGATGAGGGTGAAAATGACGAAGAAGTTGGAAATGAACGGGTTCACCCCGGCCATGAACATGTGGTGCGCCCAAACAATGAACGACAGGAAGCCGATGGCCAGAATGGAAAAAACCATTGCCTTGTAACCGAAAATCGGCTTGCGGCAATGCACGGCCAACACCTCCGACGTAAGCCCCATGGCAGGCAGGATGATGATGTACACCTCCGGGTGGCCGAGGAACCAGAACAAGTGTTGGTATAAAATCGGACTGCCGCCAACGTGGTCAAGCGCTTGCCCGCCGATGAAAATTTCACTCAGGTAAAAACTGGTGCCCATGCCCCGGTCGAACATCAGCAGCAGGAAGCCCGAAACAAGCACCGGAAAAGACAACAGCGCCAGGATAGCCGTCAGGAAAAACGCCCAAATCGTGAGCGGCATCCGCCACATGCTCATGCCTTTGGTGCGCAGGTTCAGAATAGTGGTGATGTAGTTGATGCCACCCAAACCTACCGACATGACGAAAAACACCAGGCTCAAAATCCACAGGGTCATGCCCGTGCCGGAGCCATCGGATGCCTGCGGCAATGCGCTCAATGGCGGATAAGCTACCCAGCCGCCTGAGAATGGGCCGGTACTCAGGAACAACGAGTAAAACATGACGACACTGGCCAGGAAAAAGAACCAGTAGGAAAACATGTTCAGCAGCGGCGATGCCATGTCACGGGCACCTAACTGCAAGGGAATCAACAAGTTGCTGAATGTGCCGCTCAAACCGGCTGTGAGTACGAAGAACACGATGATGGTACCGTGCATCGTCACCAGCGCGTAGTAAAACTCAGGGGCCAGGGTGCCGATGCCCGAGTCCGGGTTGATTTCAATCCATTTGCCCAGCAACGGACGCAGCCAGGAAAGGCTCTCTTCGGGGAAGCCCAACTGGAGGCGGAAAATGATGGACATGCCTGCTCCAATCAACGCCCAAATCATACCCGTTATCAGGAACTGACGGGCAATGATTTTGTGGTCTTGGCTGAAAACATACTTCGTAATGAAGTTGGACTTAAACTTGTCACCGTGCTCATGTTCGTGAAAATGATCTTCGAAGCCTAATTCCTCAATCAGCTTTGCCTCATGATCCTGAACGATGGTGGTTGCGTTAGCCATATCTTATTTTTTTATCTTCTCAAAAATTAGACAGTAGATGTACTGATTGATTAGGTTATTCCCCTCGAATTATGCTCCAAAGACAAAAAAAAAACTTGTTTTTGAGCATATTTACGGGTACAACCTAACAAATTAGTACAAGTAGATTTTAGACCGTAGATTTTAGACCGTTTCAAGCTCGTCTGAAAAGTTTTGATTGTCAGTAATGTATCAAAAATTCTACAGCCTGTGGCCTAATATCTACCGTCTAAAATCTCAATACTGGTTTTACTGGGTCAAAATCTGGAACTCCGTCCGGCGGTTCTTCGCTTTGCCTTCTTCCGTGTCGTTGGTATCTACCGGCTTGCTTTGGCCGTAGCCTCTGGCGGTCAATCTCGTTCCGGCAATGCCTTTGCCAGTCAGATAATCGTACACCGACTTTGCCCTTGTTTGCGACAGCGACAGGTTGGCTGCCGCATCGCCTACATTGTCGGTGTGGCCAGCCACCTCGACCGTCATTTTTGGGTACTTGTTCAGGACAGCAACGAGGTTGTCCAATTCGTATTTCGACAAGTCTGACAACTTAGCCGAGCCTGTTTCGAAATAAACATGGTCGAGCCGGATGATTTTTTCCTCCGGTTTTGCTGCGGACAATGCTTTGTCAACTGACGAATCGAAATCCTGTTTTCGTTGTCGGATTTCAACATCCAAAAGCTCGTCTTTTCGAGGGTCAAAATCCTTGCCCCTCACGTTGGAGAGGTAGAAGGGCTGCTGCTCTTTTATCCACTTGCCGTATTCTTCTTCGGAAACAATCCTCACCAATTTACGCATGGAGAAGTGGCCTTTTCCGCACAACTCGGCACAGGCCAGTTCGTATTCAAATGTCTTCCAGAGTGGTTCGCTGGCCGGGTCGTTCGGGTCGGTTGGTTGCTGGTATTCGGGGTATTTTTTCAGTTCTTGCCGGTACTCTTCGGTTGTTTTCGTCGGGGTAAAAACGAAGTAGGTTGGCATACCGGGCACTGCGTCCATTTTCACCCGGAAGTGCGGCAGGAAGAAGCTGTGCAACACGTCCATCGCTGTAATCCGTACCCTCACTTTTTTATTGACCGGCAAAACGATATCGGTCGGCATCTGGTCGTCCATGTTTTTGTCGTCCATCCAATCCTGGCCGAGTGGGTTCTCCCCGGGCTTGATGAGCCTGAAATTCCTCGCCCCCAGTTTACCGTCCGGCCCAGGGTAGCGCAGTAGCCATTGATATTGCTGACCCGTAGCTTCAATCTCCATAAACTCTTCCCCTTCTGCGGTATCGGCCATTACTGCGTTCCAGGCAACCAAGCCCCTGATAACCAGGAAGCACATGACTATCGCAGGCAATGCCGTCCAGATGATTTCCAACTTATTGTCGTGGGGTATGAAGGTGGCAATGACGCCTTTCCTGCCTCGGTATTTGTAAGCAAACCAAAAAAGTGCGATATGCGTGACCACGAACACAATGCCCGTGAAGAACAAGGTGACGTTAAACATGCTGTCCAATTCATCACCATGGGCAGAGGCTCCGTGGTGGGGCCCGTAGCCGAGCATCCAGTTTTTGTAGTGCCAGGCAGACCAAAAAATTAAAACCAGGAAACCTGCCAGGAACAACAACATGAAGCTGCCGCCCCGCCTGTTGGTCTCGTACTGCACTTCTTTCTCACCTCTGATTTTGGCAGCCAAATCGGTGACTTTCCCGATCTGCACCACGATGATGACTATGAGAATCAAACAGCCAATGATAATTAATCCAGTGCTCATTTATGAACGAATTAATGAATTTCAAAAAATTGGTTCCGAGGTTTTTGAAACATTCGGTAAATCATTTCAAAAACCTGCCAACAACATCCAAACAAACTATTCGTAAGCCTGCACTTCATGGTGCAAGCTCTCCTCCAGGTATGGGTCGTTTTGCGGGATCAAGGTGGCTTTTTCTAATTTGCTGAATACAAAATAGATGAAAAATGCCGTGAAACCCAGCAATACGCCAATCTCCAGTATGCCCGGAATGGTGAAGCCGGAGACAAACGAGGCGGCATGTTCGGCAGTGTGCCCACCGCCTTCCTGCCCATGCGCCATTGCTTCTTCCGCTGTGTTCAGGATGCCCGGTTTCACCATGTAAAAATAATCGAACCAGTGTCCAATGAATACCAAAGCCGAGGTGAAAAACAAGGTGCCATAGCGGCGCTTGGTCGTGTTGCGCATCAGGATGAGGAACGGCAGTACGAAGTTGATAACCAGATTGCCGTAAAACAACACCGGGTACTCATGTATCCGCTCAAAAAAGTAGGTGGTCTCCTCACCAACGTTGCTGTACCAGATAAGCATGTACTGGGAGAACCAGCAGTAGGTCCAGAATATGGTGAAAGCGAACATAAACTTCCCTAAGTCGTGCAGGTGCTCCTTAGTTACCTCGGTGAGGGAGCCTTTCGTTTTCAGATAAATCAACAGCATGATGGTAAGCGCACATCCAGCCAACCACCAGCTTGACATTGAATACCAGGCGAAGAGGGTACTGTACCAGTGAGCGTCCACAGACATTATCCATTGCCAAATCATGGCCGGGCCAGTGAACGCTGCAATCGGGAGAAAAATAGCGGCGAAGAAACGGGCCTTGCGTTGGAAAGCAAAGTTGGCCACTTCGTGCCCGGAACGGTCTTCCGCCAGGGACAATTCCCTGAATTTTTTGGCAAAGAAAATCCAGCCGCCAACAATGATGATAGTCCCGAACAAATACCAATTCTTGTTCAGGAAGGAAGATTTGCCGGTAAGCACCTTGTCCGCTGCCACTGCCTCTGTGTCCGCCCAATGGTAGAGATGGCTGAGGTGAGCGTAAACGGCCAAACCAATAATGACCATCATAATCAACCCTGGAATGAGGAAAAGCGAAAATGCTTCCCAAAGGCGCTTGAAAACCACGTACCACCCTGCGTACGCAGTTGTGAAGGCTGCCATCACGAAGGTGATCATAAACGCTATGCCCGTGAAAAAGACGGCATTGTGCAGGATGTTTGACCAGAAACGGGAGTGAAAACCCGCCGCTGCGATTTGCTCCGGCTCAAAAACATAGGAGAGCAGGAGGCAAAGCAGGCCAAGGCCCATCACCGCCCACAAAAAAGTTTTCTGTTTTGCTTCAAAAGTAAACTGCTTCATCGTGCAGGTATTTATTGAGTCCGGCAACAAGGGCCGGAGGTATTTCTTGGTTACTTAGTTATTGATTTCGTTCCTAAAATGCTCAGTGTTGCTCACCCGTTGTGGTGTGCCCCGTTTCCCCGGTAGAATTTTCGGCGGGTGCCGGTTCGTCCGCTGCGGGCGGTGCCGGAACTTTGGCCATCGGCAGGCCGAATTCCGCATTCAACTCGTTGGCTGCCTCGCTGTATTTTACCTTTTTCGCCGTGGCTTGCAGCGAGCGGATGTAGTGGATCACCTGCCAGCGTTCCTCGAAAGAAAGTTTGTCAGCGTAGCCGCCCATTGCGTTCCTTCCAAACATAATGGCGTGGAAGTACCTGCCGTTTGGGGAATACACGAATTGGCTGTCCAGAAGATTAGCAGGCTGTGCCGGGTACTTTCCGCCGTTGTCGCGCACTAAGTAGCCGCCACCGTCCGCTTTTTCGCCGTGGCAAATTCCGCAGTAGATGTTGTAGAGCTCCTTTCCCCGTGCGATGCCATCGGCAGAAATTGGGAAGGGATTGTACCTGATTTGCTGGGTGGCCAATGTCCTGCCTGCTTCCGTGTCGGGGTAAGTGTAAGGCACGTGGCCGTTGGGGGTGTAAGCAATACCGCCGCTGTGTTTCATCCGGTTCATGGTGCTCGCCACGGCATCTTCCGCCGAGGCGTACACGCCGTTGTAGGAGGCGGAACCGGCAAAACCACGCGGTATCGTACCCGCCACCGGCAGTTGTGGTTGCGATAAATCCCTGCGGGAAAGCACACTTTCCTCGTCCCAGGAATTCAGGGAATATTTGGTCAGCACGTTGGCCTCGTACGCCGTGGAGTGGGCCATGTCGGGGATGAACTCACTCCCGGTCGAGTTCTTGCCGGCTTGTTGGCAGGAGTACGTTCCGAAAACCGAAACGCTGGCCGCCAAAACGATGAGAAGATGTTGCTTAAATTTCATTTTTAAAATGAATCTTGATATTCGTTGGCAAATTAACCCGCTCTTTTTCAATGAGTTAGGTGGTCATTTTGCCTAAATGCTATTTAAAATAAAAGCCCCGGTACACGCCTGACCATGCCATCAGATGGTCCTGGTATGCACTTCTTCGGCACCGCTTTTTTTGAAAAAACCATTCAGGTGGTCGATGTCGGATTGGCCCATGCCATTGGTTTGGAAGGCAATGCAAAATTTGTCGTCCGTGATGCGTTCATCCAGAATCGGATTGTCCACCCCGAATCCCAAGCCGCAAATGATATAAAAAACGACCGTCATGCCGATGGCACAAAACAAAACCGTCATCTCGAAAATGATCGGAACGAAAGCCGGAAGCGACCAGTAGGGTTTGCCGCCAAAAATGGTCGGCCAGTCGCCTTCAAACATCAGGCTGCCGCCAAAAATCCAGGAGATGCCAATGAGGGCAGTCAGGGTACCTATCATCCCGAAAATAAAACCTGCAATGTGCAACCGTGATTCTTCCAGCCCCATCACGGTATCCAGGCCGTGAATGGGAAATGGTGAATAAACATCCATGATGTCGAGGTGCTGCTTGCGGGCTTTTGTGATGGCGCTCATCAGCACTATTTCATCATTGTACAATCCGAACAGAACTTCCTTATGTTGACCTTTCATTGAATTTACTGATTTAAATAAAATCCTGTTTTTCAATTATTGAGACATGAGTTGTCTTGAGAAAGTGATTTGATTTTAAAATGCCGAACCTCACCCTCTCACCCTCTCACTTCTCACCCTCTCACTTCTCACCCCTTATTTAGTGCCCGCCTCCGTGTTTCACATCCTCTTCCTCTTCATCCTGGTGATGGTCGTGGTGCTGGTGTGGCTTTGCATCCGGGCCGAGGTACTGGTCGCCGTACTGTTTCAAAATGGCCTTGATTTCGGCAGCAGCAACTACCGGGGCTACCCTTGCAAACACTAAGTACAGCGTGAAGAACAAGCCCAGCGTACCGAGGTAAATTCCGATTTCCACCCAGCTTGGCCAGTAGTAGCTCCAACTCGAGGGGAGGTAGTCGCGGGCCAGGGTGGTGGCGATGATGACGAAGCGCTCGAACCACATCCCGATGTTTACGAAGATGGACATGAAGAACGTCCACCACACGCTGCGGCGGATTGTCTTCGACCAGAAAACCTGCGGCGACAGCAGGTTGCAGGCCATCATGCCGATGTACGCCCAGTAGTACGGGCCGAGTACCCTGTTGTAGAATGCAAATTGCTCGTAAATGTAGCCGGAGTACCAGGCCACGAACAACTCGATGAGGTACGCCGAACCCACCATCGTGCCCGTCACGAGTATCACCTTGTTCATGCTCTCGATGTGGTTGATGGTGATGTAGCTCTCCAAACTGAAACACTTCCTCGTGATAACCATCAGCGTTTGCACCATGGCGAAACCGGAGAAAATGGCACCGGCAACGAAGTACGGCGGGAAGATGGTTGTGTGCCAGCCCGGGACGATAGAAGTGGCGAAGTCAAAACTCACAATCGTGTGAACGGACAACACCAGCGGCGTGGCAATACCTGCCAAAATCAGTGACAGGTACTCGTGGCGCTGCCAATGCTTGGCTTTGCCGGTCCAGCCCACCGAAACAAAGGCGTAGATTTTTTTGCGAACGCCCTTCGCACGGTCACGCACCGAAGCAAGGTCGGGCACGAGGCCGGTGTACCAAAACAGCAACGATACCGTGAAATACGTCGAGATGGCGAACAAGTCCCAAAGTAGGGGTGAATTGAAATTCACCCACAGCGGCCCCCTCGTGTTGGGGTATGGGAACATAAAAAAATCGAACCACGGGCGGCCTGTGTGCGTGGCCGGAAACAAACCGGCGCACATCACCGCAAAGATGGTCATGGCCTCAGCCGCACGGTTCACACCCGTCCGCCAGCGCTGGCGGAACAGCAGGAGGATGGCCGAAATAAGCGTACCGGCGTGGCCAATCCCGATCCACCACACGAAGTTGGTGATGTCGTAGGCCCAGCCAATCGTCCGGTTGGTGTTCCAGGTGCCGATGCCGAAGTAGAACGTCCAGGTCAGGGCAAAAAGGCCGTAACCGAGGGTGGATACGGCAACGATGAAAGCCACTATCCACAACGCATTGGGAGCCTTCTCGGTAGGCCCGACGAGGTCTTCCGTGATTTGGTGGTAATTTTTGTGACCCAGAATCAGGGGTTCACGAATTCGTGATACTGCTGCGCTCATATTTTTTCAATTTCCCGGGTTGGAATTTGCCGACCCGACAGATGCTGTTTATAAACGTTGATTTTTCTTAGCTCAAAGCCTCGTCCCGGTTCGTCACCCTCGACGTGTACTGCACCGACGGGCGGGTGTTCACCTCTTCCAGCACGATGTAGTTCAGTTCATCTTTGTACCGCCTGGCGATTTCCGAGTTTTCATCGTTGGTGTCGCCAAAAGTGATGGCACCGGTCGGGCAGGCCGTCTGGCAGGCCGACTTGATGTCGCCGTCGCGGAGGGCACGGCCTTCCCGCTTGGCGGTGAGTTTGCCTTCCTGGATGCGCTGCACGCAGAAACTGCATTTTTCCATCACCCCCCGCACCCGCACGGTCACGTCGGGGTTGAGCACCATCCGGGTCAGGTTGTCCGCGTAGAACGGCACCTTGTCGGTGGTAATCACCTCGTTGGCGGGGAAAAGGTCGGCAGTCGTGTAGTCCAGCCAGTTGAAACGGCGCACTTTGTACGGGCAGTTGTTGGCACAGTAGCGGGTACCGATGCAGCGGTTGTAGGCCATTTGGTTCAGGCCCTCCGAACTGTGGTTGGTCGCCGAAACCGGGCACACGTTTTCGCACGGGGCATTGTCGCAGTGCTGGCACATCATCGGCTGATAGACCACGTTCGGGTTTTCGTAGTCGCCGAAGAAATAGCGGTCGATGCGCAACCAGCTCATTTCGTGGTGGCGGTACACCTCGTGCTTGCCAACGACCGGCACGTTGTTTTCGGACAAGCAGGCGACCTGGCAAGCCCCACAACCCACGCAGGAGTTCAGGTCGATGTGCAAGCCCCAGTGGTGACCCTGGCTGTATTTTTCCGCAACAAATTCATTGTAGGGGTACAAAGTTTGTTGGTTCAAACCCTCGAAGTTCCCCCGCTCGTGGTGGAGTTCTTGCGCAAACTCGCCCAACTCGCTCAGGTTCGACCGGCGAATGACGGAGCGATCCACCAATGAACCCTGGTAGCCCCTGCCAATGGTCATCAGGGCAAGTTCGTCCACGTTCACCTTGCCCTCGTAGCCATTGGCGGTGCCCATGACCCCCATCGTGTGATGGTACTGTACGCTGGCGTATTCGTCCGTCCCCACTTTTTGTGAAACGTTTTCTACCGAAGCAAAATACTGTGTGTTGCCATCGGCATCCACATTGAGCCAGGGGTACACGTTCAGGCCCACGTTCTTGCCACAGGCACCTGCCACCGTGCGGCCATAGCCAAGCGCCATGCTCACCGTGTCGGTTTTTTGGCCAAATTGGCGCACACATGTCACCGTTTGTTCCTGTCCGTTGACCGTGATTTTTATCTGGTCGGCTTCCTTGTAGGATTCTTTGCTGTTCAAACCCTTGAACGGCCCCACGCCATCGAAGCGGCGGTCGCCGTCGAACTCGATGGGGATGGCGAGGTAGTTGCCCCAAACGCACCGAGTAATCGGGTCGGGCATCTCCTGCAACCAGGGGTTGTCGGCATACTGGCCTGCCCCCACGTTCACCGTTTCAAAAAATGAAATCTCCAGGCCGCCATTGCCAGGCTTGGTGACTTTGGCAGCCGCCTCATTCACGTCGCCGCCCCATCCGAACTCAATGATATCCTTCCCTGGTGACTCGAAAACACCGTCGTGGAGGGCACTGTCCCAAAATGCCTGGAACGTGGCGTAGGCATTCTGGCGGGGAAACATGCTGGCCTGCCAGTTGGCGTTCAGGTACTCGTAGTACGGTTGCTCCGCAGCCGGGTTGATGTTTGGGCTGCCCGCCCAAAGCAGCAGCGACAATTCAGCCTGGCGGGTATCGAACAGCGGCGCAATGGTCGGCTGCATCAGGCTGAAATGGCCTTGCTTCGGCTCCGCATCCCCCCAGCTTTCGAGCCAGTGGCTGGCCGGGGCGATGTAATCGCACAGCGCCGTCGTTTCGTCCGGCGAGCCATTGAGGGAGATTTTTGTTTTTACTTTTGAAAATGCTTCGGTGAAATTCACGGCCTTCGGCAGGTCGAATGCGGGGTTTGCTCCCCAAACGATGACGGCGCCCACCTGCCCGCCGTCCATCTCCCGCACCAATGCCTGCACATCTGCATCCACGCCCTGGCGTTGGTTGGAGGCGTTGGCGAAAGTCATGGTGTTGCCGTAGCTTTCCAGCAGGTTGTTGATGGCGTTCACCAATGTTTGCTCGCCTGTGTTGTTGGTGCCGCAAACCACGAGCGATTTGCCGACGTTGGCCAAAAGTTGGTCGGCCAGTTTGGTCAATGCGGCAGCGGCTTTGTCGTTCACCTTCGGGGCAGCTACGCTGGCTGCACTCGTTTTTGCAGCAATCGCATTGTAAAGCGTGGCAATGGCCGCACCCATCTCGGAGGGTTGTACCAAAATGCGGTGGTCGGCATTGGAGCCGGTCAGCGTCATGCCGCCCTCCACCTGGATGTGACGGGACATGCTGGCTTTGCTGACATCCGTAATCCGGCGGTTTTCAGCATACTGGCGAGCGTACTCGACCGGACTGATCCAAGTGCCGAGGAAGTCGGCGCCGAAGCTGACAATCACGCTCGCCTTGTCGAATTTGTAGTTGGGAACTGATTTTTTACCAAAACAAGTCTCGTTGGCTTGCAGCAGCGCCGAGGAAGAAACCGGGTCGTAAGTGACCACTTTCGAGCCAGAGTATTTCGCAACGAATTCGTCCAGCGCTTTTTTTGCCGTCGGGCTGAGGTTAGTGTTCGTCACGATGCGGACCTGACCGACGGACAGTTTGCCAGCCACTTCTTTGTCCAAATCCGCCCACGTCATTTTGCTCCATTTGCCACCGTCGTTTTTCATCGGCGACTGGGTGCGGTTGGTGTCGTACAGGCTCAAAACGCTTGCCTGCACACGGGCGCTGGTGCCGCCTTTCGTGACGGAAGACAGCGTGTTGCCCTCGATTTTGATGGGGCGGCCTTCCCGAGTTTTCACCAGCACGGCGCAATAATCGCCGCCCTGCACAAAGGAAGAAGCATAGTAGGAGGCCACGCCCGGCACGATTTCATCGGGTTTCACGACGTAGGGGATGACTTTTTTCACCGGAATATCACACCCGGCCGCCAGCGTAGCCGCACCGATGCTGAATCCGAGATATTTCAAAAAATCCCTCCTCGACGAACCCACGTTCAGGATGTCGTCGCTGGCCAATGCGGGCGAGTGGTCGAACTCCTTTTGCATGGATTCCAGGAAATGCGGGTCTTGTTCCAAGTGCTCCACTCCAATCCAGACTTCCGTATTCTTGCTTTGATTTTTCATCTTTATTTTGAAAAAGAATTTGA
>JACRAN010000167.1 GCA_016234735.1 Bacteroidota bacterium
AAGTGCGCGCCGGGGAGTTGTACCAGATGAAGGTCGTCACCGAACCGAATATTCACTTTGGACTCGGCCCCCATTTGAAGGCCGATGTGGTGCGGATACTCTGGACCAATGGCGTGCCCCAAAACCTGTTTTTCCCCGGCACCGACCAGGATATGATAGAATTGCAGGTTTTGAAGGGGTCCTGCGCCTTCCTCTACACCTGGGACGGCGAGAAGTACGTGTTTTCAAAAGATATGATGTGGCGCAGCGCTTTAGGCATGCCGCTGGGTATTATGGGAGCCAACACGGCCTATGCACCTGCCGGCCCGTCGAAGGAGTACCTGAAAATCCCGGGCGAACAGATGAAACTTCAGGACGGCAAGTACACCGTTCAAATAACGGAGGAACTTTGGGAAGCTGCTTATTTCGACAATGTGGAATTAGTCGTTTTGGACCACCCGCAAACGGAGGAGGTTTTTGTGGATGAACGGTTTACCCTGCCACCTTATACCGATGAATACGATTTATACGCGGTGCGAAAAAGACTGCCGCCGGTTTCTGCCTTCGATGGGGCCGGTAGCGGCTTGCTCCAGCAGATTTTGGAAAAAGATGACCACTACATCGCCAATTTCCAGATGGACGAATATCAGGGGATAACGGAAACCCACGACCTGGTGCTCGACCCAGGTACCGACCTGCCATCCGGTGACCTGCTGTTGTTTTTGAACGGTTGGATTTTTCCGTCCGATGCCAGCACCAACGTTGCGCTGGGGCAGTCTTCCAAATTAAAAGTAATACCGCCTCAACTACAAGTGATCAATAAAAACGGGGCCTGGGAGACGGTCATTCCGAATATGGGATTCCCAATGGGCAAAGACAAAACGATGATGGTGGACCTGAGCGGAAAGTTTTTATCGAAAGACAGGCGCGTCCGGATCCGCACCAATATGGAAATCTATTGGGATGAAATTTTCTTTGCGCCCAAAGCCAAACCGGGGAAAATGGCTGCCACCCGCCTCAAACCCGTCCAAGCCGATTTGCATTACCGCGGCTTTTCACAGCTCTACCGCAAAGGCGGCCGCTACGGCCCGCACTGGTTCGATTACGACCAGGTCTCAAAAGGGCAAAAATGGAGGGACCTCATCGGAAATTATACCCGCTTCGGAGAGGTGGCGCCCTTGCTGACGGCGGTGGACGACAAGCTGGTGATTATGAATTCCGGCGACGAGATGACTGTTTCCTTCGATGCCCGGACTCTGCCTCCGCTGCCCGCTGGCTGGAAAAGGGATTTCCTGATTTACAGCGAAGGATGGATAAAAGACGGCGACCTCAACACGGCCCACGGCAAGACGGTGGCCCCGCTGCCTTTTCACGCCATGACGAGGTATCCCTATGGCAAGGAGGAATCTTTTCCGTCGGATGCCGAACACCGGGAATACCTGAAAAACTACAATACCCGGAGGGTGAACACGATGGAATTCAGGAGAGAGATTATGGATTTCGAATGAGATTATAGCGGTTGATGAAAGGTTAGTATCCCGGTATTGTTGATTGGCTTTATTAAAATTTAGAAAGGGGTTGTGCAAAAAGGGTTGAATGGGGTGTGGCTGAGAGCCGCAAAGGTGGAGGTGAAATAAATAGTTTTAGTCGTTATTAGATAGTTAAATTTTACCTTCGCCAAAGGTTTAAATAACCCAAAGCCTCGTCACATTTGTATGTTTGCAGAGTAAAAATAAATCTTGTTGTTAGTTAAAGCCCTACATATCATCCTCTCCCTGTCGGTTCTGTTCAGTACCACAGGATTCACCTTGAACAAACATTTTTGCCAAAGAGAGTTGCAGAGTGTGGGTGTTTTTGTCCAAACAGAAAGCTGCCAACATTCTGAAAAGGCCCCTTGCCACAGTGCCAGCCAAAGTTGTGGATCCCATCAGGATAAGGAAGAAAATGGCTGTTGCAACAATACCGCAAAGTATTACAAGCTCGACCAGGACAAGCAGGTTCCATCAATTGGGTTCGATTTACTAAAAAAACCGGCGCTGTTTGCTGCCATCCTGGTAGTTTTCCAGGTCGGGTTTCCCTCCGCTGAAGCCTATTTTTCCACCTATCAAATTTACAAGCCGCCCATTGTCTGCCACGACTTCCAGTCCATGTTGCAGACTTACCGTTTGTGATTAGCCATCCGTATGCACTTTCCGCTCGGTGAAGCCCCACCGCAGGGGTTAAAGTCGTTTGGTTTGCGCCGGAAATGGCGTGATTTCATCCAACCAAAACTAATGGTCCATCATGCTCAACGGAATTATTCGTTTTTTTCTCGAGAACAAATTTGTTACTCTTCTCTTATTGGTGCTTTTCATTGGCTGGGGAATTGCTACTGCGCCGTTCGGCTGGAAAACATTTTTGCCCTCCGACCCCGTGCCCGTGGACGCTATCCCCGACCTCGGTGAAAACCAGCAAATCGTCTTCGCCGACTGGATGGGGCGGTCTCCACAAGATATGGAAGACCAGGTCACCTATCCGCTAACCACCTTCCTGCTCGGTATCTCAGGCGTGAAATCTATCCGGAGTATCTCGATGTTCGGCTTTGCCAGCATCTATGTCATCTTCGATGAAAGCACCGAATTCTATTGGTCCCGCTCCCGGATTTTGGAAAAACTGAACTCGTTGCCTTCCGGCCTG
>JACRAN010000165.1 GCA_016234735.1 Bacteroidota bacterium
TCCGTGTACTGCTCCTGCAGGCCGAGTGAAGTCAGCGCTGTGATGAGGAGTAAAACCAGTTTTTTCATGATGTAACTCGTTTGGATGAATTCCCGTCCTAAAAAATTGGTCAGGAACCCGATACACATCCAAACTATTGCAAATAAGAAGCCAAAAATTTAAATTTATCAAAATGTGTTACCGCTTTTTGAAAATCAGGATTGAAAAAATCGACCAAACCAATTCAAGTAAATTCAGAAGACGCGAATACTAACTTTGTGGTTTCATCCACGTACCATTTTCCAAACAATCACGTGCAATGCGATTTTTCTTTTTTTTACTTCTTTTCTGCATCATCATCACTTTTGCCTGCAAAAAAAATGAGGCAGGCCCGGCTACGGCCACCGAATCTGTACCGCCTGCCGACGTTCATTTCGAGTTGATGCCGTCCGACAAGACCGGGGTGAAGTTTTCCAACAACATCATCGAGACTTTCGAGACCAATATCCTCATCAACTCCTACCTCTACAATGGCGGGGGCGTGGCCGTCATCGATGTCAACAACGACGAACTGCCCGACCTCTACTTTTCAGCGACCCAGGAGCCGAACCGCCTGTTTTTGAACAAAGGAAATTTCCAGTTTGAAGACATCACGGAAAAGGCGGGCGTGGCTGCCACGAGCGGCGTGAAAACCGGCGTTACCGTCGTGGACATCAACGCCGATGGCTTTCAGGACCTCTACGTTTGCCGCTCCGGCATGGAACCTACTGCCGACCGGGCAAACCTGCTCTACATCAACAACGGTGACCTGACTTTCTCTGAAAAAGCAGCTGAATACGGACTTGATGACCGCTCGGCCAGCAACCACGCCAACTTTTTTGACTTTGACCTCGATGGCGACCTCGATGTGTACGTGCTGAACCACCCGGTTGCGTTCCAAGACGTCAATCGGGCCAGCGTCAGGCAGGAGGGAAGTGAATACGTCCGCAACACGGAACCGCTTGACCAGTGGGAGTCCGATAAATTTTTCAGGAACGATGGCATTGGCCATTTTACGGAGGTGGGCAAGCGGGCGGGCATCAGCAACCGGGCCTGGGGGTTGAGTGCTACCGTCTCCGATTTTAATCAGGATGGCTACCCTGACATTTTTGTTGGCAACGACTACATCGAGCCGGATTTTCTGTACATCAACCAAGCGGGAAAAGGTTTTGTGGATGAAAGCGAGCGCTACCTGCGGCAC
Organism: Bacteroidota bacterium; assembly: GCA_016234735.1. Classification (GTDB taxonomy): domain Bacteria; phylum Bacteroidota; class Bacteroidia; order Chitinophagales; family Saprospiraceae; genus UBA6168. Next base: position 1,220 of record JACRAN010000165.1, read on the forward strand.
ACCAGCAACCACACAATGGGGGTGGACATCGCTGATTTCAACAACGATGCACTGGTGGACATCGTGGCACTCGACATGATTGCCGAGGACAACCAGCGCCAGAAAGAACTGATGACCACGATGACGACCGACCGCTACAACAATCTCGTGCGGTTTGATTACGGCCATCAACTCATGCGAAACACGCTCCAGTTGAACACCGGCGCTGCGCCCGGCGAGGGTGCCCCGTTCAGCGAAATCGGCGTACTGGCCGGGATGTGGGCAACCGATTGGAGTTGGAGCCCGCTGCTCGCCGATTTTGACAACGACGGCCTGAAAGATTTGTACGTCACCAATGGGTACCGAAGGGACGTTACCAACCTGGATTACCTGACCTACACGGTGGACTCGGTGATGAAAATCGGAGGGTTGAAATCGTCTAATTTTAAGTCGATGGATGAATATCTGAAGCTGATTCCATCGCATCCGCTTCGCAACTACCTGTTCAAAAACACCAACGGCCTGAACTTCCAAAACGTCAGCTACGACTGGGGTTTGGGGCAAACTTCCTTTTCCAACGGCTGCGCCTGGGCCGACCTCGACCGGGACGGCGACCTCGACTTGCTGGTGAACCAGATTCAAGGCGACGTGCTGGTTTACCAAAACAAATCGGCGGGAATGAGCGGTGCCAACTGGCTGCAAGTCACGTTGAAGGGCAGTGCAAAAAACCCCGCAGGCACCGGCGCAAAATTGCGCATCCGGTTAGGCGGCGGTAAAATCCAGTACCAGGAACTCACCCCCACCAGGGGTTTTTTCTCGTCGTCCGAACACCTGCTGCACTTTGGCCTGGGGACAGAAAATGCCGTGGAAAAGCTGGAAATCCGCTGGCCGGACAGCAAGGTGCAGGCCATCGAAAATGTGCCTGTCAACCAGCGGCTGACGCTCAACTACGCCGATGCCAGGCCCGGCCAGTGGGAAAAACTGCCACAGCCCGCCCCTGTTTTTCAGGCAGCGAAAGCCATGGGCATCGACTTCCGGCACGTGGAGGACGAGTTCATCGACTTCAACAGGGAGCGGCTCATCCCGCACAAGTTTTCCAACCTGGGCCCCAGTATCGCCACCGCCGATGTGAACGGCGACGGCCTCACGGACTTCTTCGTCGGGGGTGCACGGAACCAGGCGGGGGCGCTGTTTTTGCAGCAAAAAAACAGCACGTTCCAGCGGGCACCGGGCGCTGCATTTGAGGCGGACAGGGCCTTCGAGGACATGGGCTGCACCTTCTTCGATGCCGACGGCGACAAGGCCCCCGACCTCTACGTGGCCAGTGGCGGCAGCACCTACGATGCAGGCTCCGCCAACTACCAGGACCGGCTCTACCTGAACGACGGCAGGGGAAATTTCACGAAAGCCCCGGTGGGCGTGTTGCCCAACATCACCGCCAGCGGCTCCTGCGTGACGGCGTTTGACTACGACAAGGACGGCGACCAGGATGTGTTCGTCGGCGGCCTCGTCACGCCCGGTTTTTACCCAAAAGCGACACAAACCTGCCTGCTGCAAAACAACGGCGGACGGTTCACGGACGTTTGCGCCGAAGTGGCCCCGGTACTCAGTCAAATTGGCATGGTCAACGATCTGCTGTGGGCGGATTTGGACGGTGACAAAAACGAGGAACTCATCGTGGCCGGGGAGTGGCTGCCGGTGACAGTGTTCAAAAACCAGGGCGGCAAATTGACGGATGCCACCGCCCGGTTCGGCCTCGAAAACACGAACGGCTGGTGGAACTGTGTGCAGGCAGCCGACCTCGACGGCGACGGCGACCTCGACCTCGTGGCAGGTAACTTGGGTCTGAACTCCCGCCTGAAAGCGTCGGAAACCGAGCCGCTGCGCCTGTTTTCCAATGATTTTGACAAAAACGGAAGCCTCGACCCCGTGCTGGCGTACTACAATCACGGCAAGCTCTACCCGCTGCCGTTGCGGGACATGATGGTGAAGCAGATGCCGGTTTTGAAGAAAAAATTCCTCTACCACCGGGCTTACGGGGAGGCTACTTTGGCCGATGTTTTCCCGAAAAAAGATTTGGATGCTGCGCAACAATTCGAGGCGAAAACTTTTGCCACCACGTATTTTGAAAACCGGAACGGCAAGTTCGTGGCGCATTCGTTGCCTGTCGAAGCGCAGTTCGCCCCCTGCAACCAAATCATCGCGGGGGACTACAACGCGGATGGCCACCCAGACCTGCTGTTGGTGGGCAACAGCTATTCCTCCGATGTGGAAACCGGTCGCTACGATGCCTCCAACGGCGTGTTGCTCATCGGCGACGGCAAGGGGAATTTTACGGCAGTGCCCAACCGTTACAGTGGTTTTTGGGCAACGAAAGAAGCAATGGACATGGCCACGGTGAAATTGGCCAACGGCAAGACGCTGTATCTGATTGCGAACAACAATGATGTGATGGAGGGATTTGTGCGGTGACACGCATTAATTTTTGTCATCTTGCAAAGACCCGTCCTCGTCTCAGTAAGCCAACATGACGAGGACGGCTCTTTGCAAGATGACAAAACAGATTTTCAGCTCTTGACTATTCGCTGCGCCACCATTCCTTTCCGGGTGATGAGGCGCACAAAATACACCCCGGAAGGCCAGTTGCTTCCAGCTTCAAAACTGGCCCGGTGCTGGCCGGGACTGAGGTTTTCCATCGACTTTGTCTCCAAAACCTGGCCGGTCAGGCTGGTGATTTGCACGAGCACGTCGGTATTTTCCGCCAAAACAAAATCCACGTTGAATTTATCCTGGACGGGGTTCGGGAACACGTTCCACTCGAAGATGCCCGCTTCGGCCACCTCGGTGCCGGTGAGACAGGCTGTTTTTTTGGTAAAAAACAGGTATTCGCCCAGCCCGAAATCGCAGATGGTGCGGATGCGGAGGTCGTACTCCGTGCAAAGTTCAAGGCCAAAAACGGTTTGGGTCGGTTCGGTGAGCGAAACCGTCGTCCAGTCGTCGGAGGAGCCGGTAGCCCGGTAGCCGAATTCGTAACTCAAGGTGTTCGATGGGCCTTCCCAGTTGACGATGAGCGAGGAAAGCGTGGAATCGAAGCTGAAATTGAACGCGTTGGCGCAGGGGATGGCGGGCCGGAAAACCGCCGTGATTTCCTCGCCAATGGTATCGACCAGGCCCAACTGGATGATGTCGGCGAAGGCATCGGGCGTGAACGGATTGTTCACCACCTCCCAGTGGTCGAGTATCCAGGCGGAGTCGGGCACGGCCTCGAAACTCAGCGTTGTTCCCACGAAATAGTTTCCCAAAAATGGAAATGCACTGGGGATGAAGGTGTTGACTTTCACGCGGTTAGGCGAGTCCGGTGGGAAGATTTTAACCGTGACAGGGTAGGGGCCTTCCACCTCGTAGCAGTCCTCGATGCCGCTGTTGATGACCGTGCAGCGGGTGTTGATGAAATCTTTTAACAGTTGCACCTGTGCCTGCCAGGCGGGCAATGTGCCGCCCCATTTTTGGATTTGGCCGGGCATTTCCGGCTCAATTCGCTCAAGCAACGAGTCGAGCAAGCCCTGCATGTAGGCGCAAGTGAAGTAGCTGTTGTTCATGTCGGCGTAGCGGTTCACGTACAGTGAGTGGAACTCGTCGTTGAACATCAGCGCCTGAATCAAGGCGCCGTGCCCTTCAAAATCGGAGGGCAGGTCTTCCGCGTAGCAGGGGTCGGCATTGGGCGTGGTGTTCGGAATGCCGGTGTAGTTGATGTAGTGCCCGAACGTGGCGTCCAAATCCCAGAGCGTGTAGCGCCATTTACGGGCCTCGCCGTCAGGTTTGCGGCCCCGCCACCAGGAGGTGTTCCAGTTGAGCCAGTCCATGCAAACCACGTGCGTGTTGAGAATCATGTAGTCGATGAGGCTCAACACGTTCAGGTTTTCCTTGACGTACTCGTAGTTGGCAGGGATGGACATGTCGTTGGTGGTGATGAAAGCGTGGAGCGCATCCCAATCGGCACGGCTGCCGTATTCCTCCCAGGTGCCGCCCCAGGTTTTGATGTAATCGATCCACTTTTCGCCCTGGTCGTAGTAGTAGCGCGTGAAATCGGGGTCATCGACTTTTTCCCGGATTTCATACACGCCCCAATACTGGCCATTCAGGTAAATCACGCAGGGTTCGTAAGTGCGCTCGTCCAACTCCATGCTGGCACGTTGCGAAAGCGTGTGTACGTATGCATCCCGGATGTGGGCACCCTGCGAAAACGGGTAGTTGTCGTTCGCAGCAGGTTTCAAAATCAGTCGCTGAAAATTGTCCCGGTCTTTGGTTGGGAAAATCTGGTGGGCAATGGAGCTTTTGTAGCCCATCTGGTCACGGGTGATGTAGTCCACGCCCCGCTGTCCATAGGCCCAGGAGTCGTTGCCGTGCTTGTTGAATTGGCCGTACGCTTCGTCAATCAACTCGCCATTGTCAAAATATTCAAAGCTGCCCCTGGGGTCGAACTGCTGACCGTTGAACAGGTTTGCCAGGTCAGACCCTGCGATGGAAAGCACCGGCACGACGTGGTTCACATTGATAAAATAAGTGTTCGCCTCCGTAAAACTTGGCAAAATGGCAGTGGCGACCGGGAAGGATTTTACTTTCACAACGGTGGTTTGAGAAATGGTAATCGGGTTCGAGTAAGTCGGAGAAGCGGCGGTAGGTTCGGAGCCATCCTGCGTGTAACGGATGACATCGCCCGGAGCGGCAGCCATGGACACCGTGACGGGCACATTGTAAAATCCGGCGTTGAGACTAATCACTGGCTTGGCAGTGTACGACAGGAAGGCGTTGGAGTTGGGGCCACCGGGCGTTGGGTTGGTAAAAATGCCCCAGGTAGTAGCGCCGTCGGTGGTCCTGCCGGTGGAGTGGTTGGCCTGGTTGGGCTGCGTAATTTGCACGGCATCCAGGAGCGTTTGCGAGGGGTCAAAAAAAGCGATGTACTCCTGCTTCGTCTGTGTGATTTTAAAACCGGCGTGGATGATGGACCCGGCCACTTCGTCGCGGTCGGAGGCAAAAATCAAGAGTTGCTCACCAGGGCCGATGGTGATGCCTGCCGGGAATTCCCATTTGTCTGAATTGTTCGGGTTGTCGCTGAAAAAATACCCGCCGAGGTTAACCGTCTGATTACCAACGTTGTACAGCTCAATCCAGTCTTCGTGCTCGCCGTAGTTGTCGGTGATGCCGTCCATGTTGGCAGCGGAATATTCGTTGATGACCACCTGGGCTTGGGCGTTCAGGCCGTAAAAAAGGAAGGCAAAGATTGGGTAAAGAGAAATTCGCATGTGGTTGATTTTTACTTTGGCTCCAAAGTTATCGAACCTTTTAACATTTCCGGGCAGGTGTCGAAAGTAATGTCTGTAAGTTGTCAAGAATTGGGAGGGGTTTTGGTTAACAAAAACTAAAACTTGCCCAATCCGAACACAAAACCAGGGTTTGCACGTTTTTTGACTGATTGGTAAAAAACGAGTCGAAAGAAGGATTTCAAGCTTCAGATTTTGACGAAAATCCTACTTTTGACCCAATTCAAAAAAAAAAAATGACGAAGAAAATCTTACCACTGTTCTTATTGCTGCTCACATTTTCCATTGCCCATGCCCAGTTGAAAGGCGCATTGGACAAAGCCAAAAACAAAGTCGAGGAAGTCACCGGACAGGGCGGCCTGTCGCAGGACGAAGTTGGCCGGGGACTCAAGGAAGCCCTGAACAACGGCGTCGGCGAAGCTGCCGATTTCCTCTCCAAGCCCGATGGCTACTACAAAAGCGCCTACAAAATCTTGCTGCCCGACGAGGCGCAGCAAGTGGTGAGCAAGCTGAAATTGGTGCCTGGATTCGAGAATGTGGAGGCCAACCTCATCGAAAAAATGAACCGTGCCGCCGAAGACGCCGCTATCAAGGCCAAGCCCATTTTCATCAGCGCCATCAGGCAAATGACGTTCAAGGATGCCATGAACATCCTCATGGGCAAGGATGATGCGGCGACCCGCTACCTCGAAAGTGCTACTTTCAAACAACTTTACGCTGAGTTCCTGCCCATTATCCAGCAGTCGTTGGACAAGGTAAACGCCCGTGAATACTGGCGCAGTGCGGTGTCTGCGTACAACAAAATCCCGTTCGTGGAAAAAACGAACTCCGAACTCGACGACCACGTGAACCGGGCGGCGTTGAAGGGCCTCTTCGGGCTGGTGGAGAAAAAAGAAGCGGGCATCCGCAAGGACGTCAGCCTTCGCAACTCCGACCTGCTGAAGAAAGTGTTTGCGAAGCAGGACGGAAAATAACCTTCAACTGCTTTTCAGGAAAAATGCCTGGCGGGATTTCCCGTCAGGCATTTTTGTTGTAACTTGAAGCGGAAATCCCGGCGAATTCGTGGCCTGTGATTTGCTTTACAATTCCGGGGGTGTCGAACAAAATTTGACGGAAAGCAGCAGATTGAAACCTTCATCGTTTCTGTTCCAAAATCATCGCTTCGAAAAACGATTATGAGAAACTATTGGTTGATAATTTTTTGCCTGGCGGGTGTGGCGGGCTGCCAATTGTCGAAAGACGACAGGGGTACGGTGACGCAGGTGGAGCCAGAGTTCAACATCGACCTTTTCGAGGAATTGGGTCAGGCCGGGAATTTTCAAATCAAGGTACAAACCATTGAAAACCAACCTTGTACGAACAATCTCATTGACTTTTTTTCCAGCCGGGCCGGCACCCGGATTTTTCTGGATTTGAACGCAATCGAGCAGGCCGACGACTGTTTAGTTGGGAACCAGCCCATCGACACCATGGCCTCCTACGGCTTCCTGTCCAACGGCAAATACCCTGTGGAAATCACCCTGAAAAACACGGTGCTGAACGAAGGCACATTGGAAGTGGCCGACGAGCGCTACCAATTGAGTTTTGACAACAAATACGGCTTTGAAATCGTCCACGAAGAACTGCTACGGGTGCCTGCACGGACCATCTGGGGCTACGTGGCTTATTCCAATCAGGGAGCATCGGCAGTGGCAGACAATTTTCTCAGGGCCATCGAAGATGGAACGCAGGCACTCACCTTGCCCGAAGGTTACTTCGGCCATTTTTTAATCCAGGATGGGCAAAAACTGGCCTTGCCGCAAGCGCCAGAGTTTAGTTTTTTCTAGACTTTTTTTCGGAAAATGGACGTCAGCACCGCCGATTTGGAGGCAATTCTAGATACCTGCCGAAGCGGCCAGCAAGCCGGTGAGATGGAATTCAAAATGTTCACCTGGGAAGGCGAGATTTTCTAAAAACGCTGGATTTACTGTGCAATCAACTCCGCCAACCTTCTCTTTTTTTCCTTCTTTTTGCTTTCCTTGACTTCAAAACTGAAACCGTGCGCCTCCAATTGGTGGTAACGCTCCTTGTCGAATTTGTACAATTTGGCCGGGCGGTGCGGCACCCCCTCCTGCAACTCGTCGAGGTCAACCAACAAACTCATCGAGAGGATTTTTTTGCGGAAATTCCGCTTGTCGAGGCCAGCTTGCAGCAGCGATTCGTAGAGGTGTTGCAGTTCCGTGAGCGTGAATTTTGGCGGCAAAAGCTCAAACCCCACGGGCCTGATGCGCACCCGGTGGGTCAGCGCATTGAAACAAGTGTTGAGGATGTCGTTGTGGTCGAAAGCAAGTTGCGATTTCAAGGCTTTATCGACGGTGTGCCATTCCACATTTTGGGCGAAGGAGGAGGGCATGAGCGTAAAATCGCTGATTTTTACCAAGGAAAAATAGGCGATGGTGATGACCCGCCCCAGGGGGTGGCGGTCAACTGCTCCGAAGGTGTGTACCTGTTCGAGATAGACTTTTTTGAGGCCGGTCAACTCTTCCAGTACCCGGTAGGCTGCGGTATCGAGGTCTTCGTTGGGGTAAACGAGGTCGCCAGGCAAAGCCCACAATCCTTTGAACGGGGAAGCCCCCCGTTTTATCAACAGCACCTTCAGGTCGCCGTCGTCAAAACCGAAAATGATGTTGTCCACTGAAAAAGCAGACTTGAAAAAATTATTTTCATTATGCTTCATACTCCTGTTCCAATTGAAGGCGGTGAAGGTAATTTCTTTATGAAAATTCTGCAAAGTTATTGGCGTCGAATAAACACCAACCTGTTCAAAGCATCGAATTAACTGTTAGTTTTGCTGCACTTTGGATTCAGCATTTACAAATTCTTAATTCAGTTGGGGGCAAACATGAACCTTGAAAACGCAAAAACCGCACTCAAAAAATTCTACGGCTTCGACCAGTTCCGCCCGCTCCAGCCGGAAGTGATTCAGGCTCTGTACGACAAAAAAGACGTGTTGTTGCTCATGCCGACCGGCGGCGGGAAATCCGTTTGTTTTCAGGTGCCTGCTGTGACGATGGAGGGCACCTGCGTCGTCGTTTCCCCGCTCATTTCGCTGATGAAGGACCAGGTGGAAGCCCTGCGGGCCAACGGTATCCGGGCAGCGTTCCTCAACAGTTCGCTGACCTACCCGGAGCAGCAGCTTGTCGAAAACGACCTGTTCCACGGCCGCCTCGACCTGCTCTACACTTCGCCCGAAAAAATGGCTTCGCAGGAGTTCATGCCGCTGCTCCGGTCGGCAAAAATCTGTCTGTTCGCCATCGACGAGGCGCACTGCATCTCCGCCTGGGGGCACGATTTCAGGCCGGAGTACCGCCAGTTGCGGTTTTTGAAAAAATCCTTCCCGAACGTGCCGGTCATCGCCGTCACCGCCACTGCCGACAAGCTCACCCGCCGCGACATCGTGGCGCAATTGGAACTCCAAAACCCCGAAATCTTCATCGCCTCCTTCGACCGGCCCAACCTCAGCCTCGAAGTGAGGCCCGGCAGAAAACGCATGGAGCAAATCGTTGAGTTTGTGGAAAAAAGGCCACAGCAGCCCGGCATCATCTACTGCCTCGCCCGCAAAACCACCGAAACTGTGGCGGAAAAACTGCGGGAGGCCGGCATCAACGCAGCCAGCTACCACGCCGGCCTCGACGAGCGGAAACGGCCAAAAGTGCAGGAGGATTTCATCAACGACCGCACGACGGTCATCTGTGCCACCATTGCCTTCGGCATGGGCATCGACAAGAGCAACGTCCGCTGGGTCATCCACTACAATTTGCCCAAAAACATCGAAAGCTACTACCAGGAAATCGGGCGCTCCGGGCGCGA
>JACRAN010000178.1 GCA_016234735.1 Bacteroidota bacterium
AGTGTTTGCGTCTGAAAAACTGTCGGGTAATCCAGTTGCACCGGCTGGTCGTTGATGCGGAGTTCATATTCGTACACGCCGCCAGGCTGCACCCGGTCGGCTGTCAGGTGGGCCGTGTAGCCGTCCGCCTGTCGGGTCTTGGTACTTTCCGTGAAGAATTTTTGCGCAGCGTTGCCTTTCGGCCAATACACGAACTGGACTTTCGCAGCGCTTTTTGTTTGCATCCAAAGCATAGTCTCGAACATGTCGGTATAGCCGAGCATCGGGCCGGACTGGAGCAGGTTTTTTTTGTGCAAATGATTGATAAACAGGCAGTAAGAGTAACAGCAGGAGGGAGATGTAGCGAAGTGATTTCATCGTTTGTCCGTTGTTTTTTCGTAAAACTAACAGGCCGGCGCAGAACAACTGCCACTTTCGAGGAAGAATTATTAAAGTTCACCAAAAATTAATACTCCCTGCCGAAGACCAAAAGTGCTGCTCAATTTTCCCAATTTCAAATTTCGCCCGACCCGTACCTTCGCCGCCATGAAACTCCACCGGACATTGCTGGAAGCCGTTGCACAGGCCCTCGCCGACATCTTCGGGGAGGGCAAATACGCCGACAAGGTCGTCGAGCGGCTGCTCAAATCCAACCCCCGCTGGGGCAGCCGTGACCGGGCTTTCATCGCCGAAAACGTCTATGAAATCGTGCGGTGGTGGCGGTTGGTTTGGGAATTGGGAATTGGGGATTGGGAATTGGGGCAGGGCATTTCCGATGCAGAACTCATTCGGCTCGTGGGCGTGAACCTCCTCCTCAAAAATTCCGAATTCCCAATTCCCAATTCCCAATTCCCAGAGTTTGCCGGGTTGGATGCGGAGTCCATTTTTCAACGAAAAAAATCGCTGGAGGGCGAACGGAAAACCATCCAGTCCGTACCCGATTGGATGGACGAAACCGGGGTGGCGGAACTGGGCGGAAAATGGGACGCTGAACTCGTGGCGCTCAACCGCCCGGCGGCGGTCGTTCTGCGGGCCAACACGTTGAAAACCAACGTTTTGGAACTGAAGAAAAAACTCGAAGCCGAAGGCTGGGAGTCCGAAACCACGCCCCTCGCCCCCGATGCGCTGGTGCTGAAACGCCGGGGGAATATTTTCCAAAACCCGCATTTCAAAAGCGGTTTTTTTGAGGTGCAAGACGCTGGTTCCCAGTGCATTGCGCCATTTTTGCGACCGGAGCCGGGGATGCGGGTGATTGATGCCTGCGCCGGAGCCGGGGGCAAGACGCTCCACCTCGCCGCCCTGATGCAAAACCGGGGCAGCATCCTCTCGCTCGACCCGGAGGCGTGGAAGCTGGAGGAGCTGCGCAAACGTGCCCGCCGCAACGGGGCGAACATCGTCCAGGCCCGCCCGATAGAGTCTTCCAAAACCATCAAACTGCTGCACAACTCGGCAGACCGGCTGCTGCTCGACGTGCCCTGCTCCGGCCTCGGCACCCTGCGCCGCAATCCCGATGCGAAGTGGAAACTTTCGCCTCAATTCCTTGACAACGTGCGGGTTACGCAGGCAGCCATTCTTCAAAATTACTCGAAAATGCTGCGTCCCGGCGGGCTGATGGTGTATGCAACGTGCAGTATTTTACCGTCGGAAAACGAGCGGCAGGTAGAGCGGTTCCTGCTGGAAAACAGCGGGTTCCAACTCATTGAGGAGCGGAAAATCCTGCCTTCGGAGCTTGGTTTCGACGGGTTCTACATGGCCCTGCTGGGAAGAAGTGAGGGGTTAGAAGTGAGAGGTGAGTGAGGGCCACGCCTCACGCCTCACTCCTCACCTCTCACTTCTGAAAGCTCTGTACCCACTGAACCTGGAAAATTTTACCTTTGCACAGCTTTTGAAAAAATGGTTGGTTTGTCGCCTGTTTTTCAAGCAATCGACCACAAATCACCAGCAATCAACAACATTCTGAATGGACAGAAATACACTCATTGGTTTTCTTCTGATTTTCGGCCTGCTCGTCACCATGCAACTCGTCATTGCGCCGGAGAAAAAAAAGATGGAAGCAGCGCAGCAGGCAAAGCTTGACTCCCTGCGGCAGTTGGAACAAAAAAAGGCGGACAGCCTGACAACCTTGCAGGTGTTGCCCGTTGGCAACGACACGGTGCGGGTGGATTCGCAGGCGCAGGTGGCGCAGGTGGGCCAATTGGCGGGGCAGTTCGGCCCGTTCGCAGCGGCGGCTGTCGGGCAGGAAAAAGTGGAGGTGCTGGAAAACGACGTGATACGCATCCTGTTCACCAACAAAGGCGGGCGCATCCGGGAAGTGGAGTTGAAGCAGCACTTCAAAGTCCAGTTGGACTCCAACCACAAGGAAATCAAGCTCCCGCTGAAACTGCTGGAAGATGAAAAAAACCACTTCGAGTACCTGCTGCCGGTGGCCAATGTGCCTGCCGGGACGGTCAGTTCGGAGCAGTTGTTTTTCCAGGCGAAAAAAGAGGGGGAAAACTCCATCGTGTTCAGCGCAAATGCAGGTGGGGCCAGTGCTTTCGAGCAGGTGTACACCATTGCCCCCGGCAGCTACGGGGTGAAGTACGAGGTGCGTTTCCGGGGCCTGGAAAACACGCTCAAGCAGGACACGCCCGTGCGCCTGCAATGGATCGACTACTTGGACAAGCTGGAACAAAACCACCAGTACGAGGTCAACTACTCCACCGTTTACTACAAACCTGCCGATGACGACTACGATTACTGCTCCTGCACCTCGAACGACGAGGTAAAAAAATCGGGCGAAAAAATGAAGTGGGTGGCGCACTCCAACCAGTTTTTTGCAAGTGTGCTGCTCGCAAAAGATGCTCCGTTCAGCGGGGCTACCATGACCACGGAAACGGTGGGCAAGGATGACGCTGACCTGAAAAAAGTCAGCTCCGAAATCAGTTTCCCAACCGACCTGGAGACGTTTGCGATGGAACTGTACGTCGGGCCGAAGGATTTCAGCACCCTGCGGGCTTACGGCTCCGAGTTGGAAGACATCATTCCGTTCGGGCAAAGCATCATGGGCAGCGCCAACCGCTGGGTCATCCGCCCGTTGTTCAACTTTCTGATGTCGCTCGTGGGTGTGAAGGGTATCGTGATTTTACTGCTCACGCTGATCGTAAAATTGCTGCTCTACCCGCTGACATACAAAATGCTGTACTCGCAAGCGAAAATGGCGGCGCTCAAACCGCAACTCGCAGGCATCCGTGAAAAACTGAAGGACGACCCCACCCAACTCCAGATGGAGACAATGAAAGTTTACCGGGAGTTCGGGGTGAACCCGCTCGGCGGTTGTTTGCCGGTGGTGATACAGATGCCGGTGTGGCTGGCGTTGTACCGTTTTTTTCCGGCCTCCATCGAGTTCCGCCAGGCCAATTTCCTCTGGGCCACCGACCTTTCGAGCTACGATGCTGCGTTTTGGCTGCCGTTTGAAATCCCGTTTTATGGCCAGCACGTCAGCTTGTTCACGCTGCTTTGGGTGGTAACGACCATCATGTACACATACTACAACATGCAGCAGATGGACATGGGCGGTATGGGCGGTGCCAATGCCCAAATGATGAAATGGATGCAGTACCTGATGCCGGTGTTCTTCCTGTTTTTCTTCAACCGGTTTGCGTCGGGCCTCACCTGCTACCTCGTGTTCAGCAACGTCCTGAACATCGCCCAGACGCTCATCACCAAAAAATGGATTATCGACCACGATAAAATCAAATTGAAACTCGAAGCCAACCGAAGCAAGCCCAAGAAAAAAGGCGGCTTCCAGGCCCGTCTCGAAGATGCCATGAAACAACAAAAGGCCATCGCCGCCCAACGGGAGCAGGCCGCTACGAAGAAGAAAAAATAATTAATTGTTGATGGTTGGTTGTTGATTGTTGTCAAAACCAACCATCAACAATCAGCCATCAACAACATGAAATTTAACCTGACCCTGCTACTCGCCGCACTGACGGTCGTTGCCCTCTCAGCCTGCCACCGCAAGTCTGCCAACAACACGCAAGCACCTGCCGTCACTGAAAAGCCGGGGCGCCCCGCTGCCGAACCGAAGGAGGAAGCCTGGCAGGTTGCAGGTTTTCAAAAAACCGCCTGTTTTGGCAGGTGCCCGGTGTACCAGGTCAAGTTTTTCTCCGATGGGAAAGTCACGTGGTACGGCCAGATGAACGTGGAGCGCAAGGGTTGGCACGAGGCGAGGGTGCAGCCGGAGGTGCTGAAAAGCATCCGTGACAAGGCACATGCCGTCAAATTCTGGGATTTTTACAACGAGTACCCGCAGGGCAAAAAAGTGGCCGACCTGCCCGGCACCATCACCTACGTGCGGGCCGGGGACATGGAAAAACAAATCATCGATACCCACCAGGCACCGGATGCGCTGAAAGAATTTGAAAAATTCATGGAGGAGTTGATCAACAGCCTCACCTGGCGGGCTACGGAGGGAAAGTAGCGTTGGAGCCATTGCTGAAATGTTAAATTTGGCCGTTCGCTTCCTAAAATTTCGATTTTTGGATTTGCTTCTGTAAATTTAGCCTCGCTATCCGCCCACATTCATTTTCTAAGCTAAGATTTACCTCCCGAGGCACATTTTTACTCAAACAATTGAAACCTTTTGAGTGTTATCAAGCGCTGGAAAGTTCCGGTTTGCTTCAAATTTTTCATCTATGAACCTCAAGTACCGTCTCAAACGGTTGTACGTCAAGCACGGCAAGAAAGCCCTCATCATCTTTCTGGTTTACTTCGTGACGAAGTGGACCATCACCATTGTATTTGGGGCAAAAATCGTTGCTGCCGTGAAAGGTTGGCTGAATTGAAAAACTGCTGCCTCTCCACCATTTTTCGACAATCAATCCTCGTCTTCCTCCTCCCCCACCATCACCCAGGCTGCCCGCCTCGGCGCTGGCATTTCAGAATCCTCGCCCTTGATGGCTTTCCAAAGCACCTCGTTGAACAATCGGTCGGGCACGGCATCCACCTGCGCCAGGTTGAACGTCCCTGAAATCCGGCTCAATTCGTTCGCCGCCAGGTTGCGCTCTTCGATGTCCACCCGTGCAGGCAACGCCTTCACTGGCGTGAAATCAGGGGTTGAAGTAAAACAGCGCCACATCGGCGTGGCAGCGGCATCGTACTGGCTCATCGGTGGCAGGCCGAGGATGAGTTCCATCGTGCGCAGCATCGAAGAAGTGGAATACATCGTGTGGTCCACGAACTTCCGCTTGATGAACGGGCTGACGACGAAGGCGATGCTACGGTGGGCATCCACATGGTCGGCCCCGTTCTGGGCATCGTCTTCGAGGATGAAAACGGCGCTTTCCTTCCAGATTTTCGAGTGCGACAGGTGTTCGATGAACCGCCCCACCGCCAGGTCGTTGTCGGCAACGGCGGCATTGGGCGAGTAAGCGCCCTTCGCAAGCCCAGAGGTGTGGTTGTTGCCAAACCGGATGGTGTTGAAACGGGCTAACTGATTGATTGCCAGCAAGCTATCAAAATCACGTTGCCAGTCTGCCTGCCGCCGGATGTCCTGATAGCTCAGGTCCCACGAAGAATACCCAGGGCAAAAATGCCCTTCCAGCGTCTCGTAATTCGCCTTGTTGTCGTCGGCAAACTCGCCGTAGGTGCGGTAGCTGACGCCCGCCCGTTTGCAAAAATCCCAGATGAAGCCGTCCTTCGGATGCGCCACCTTGCGGGTGCCCTCGTAGTCGTACTTGCCGCCCCTGCCGCCGTAGCTGGTGGGCCAGGTTTTTTCCACAAAATCGTTGGCGTAGGCGGCGGTGCTCCAGTTGTGCCCGTCGGCGCTCACTTCGGCGTCCACGTAGAAGTTGTCCAGCAGCACGAATTCACGTGCCAGGGCGTGCTGGTTCGGCGTTATTTTTTCCGGAAAAAGGCAGAGTGCCGGGTCGCCGTTGCCCTCCGGCAGGTCACCGAGCACCTGGTCGTAGGTGCGGTTTTCCTTGATGATGTAGAACACGTACTTGATGGGCGACGGGTCGCCGACCCGCATGGGCACTGGGTTTCCGGCCTCGCCTTCCGCCTGCATTTCCTTTGCTTTCGTGTACGGGCAGTTTTCGTAAACCAATTTCGAGTATGCCGCCAGCGCTGCCTTCGATGGCGTGTTGATGACGCTCAAGGTGCCGAGATACAACTCCCCGATGTACTGGGCTGCCCGCTCGTCGGCTGCCTTGTGGAACGGGCTTGGCCCCTGCGGATTCGGCAGCGACGACATTCCCTTGCCGTTCGCCACGAAGATTTTAAAGCCCACCGTGCGAACGCTCGTCGGGTACCAGCCGGTCGGGATGAAGCCAAGCGGCTTGCTTTCGCCCCGCTCGGTAATGTCGAACACCGCCAGGCAGTTGTTGTCAGCGTTGGCGACGTAGAGTGCTTTGTCGTCGAAGGAAAGCGAAAGACTGTTCGTCGTGCTGCCGTTGGGCGCGTCTGGGAAGAGGGCGCAGTTGAGCACTTCGAGGGTTTTCATCGAGGGCAAATCCACGACCGAAACGGAGTTGTCGTGCGAGTTGGCGACGTAGAGCAGGTCTTGTTTTTTATTTAAAACCATCTCGTTCGGGTGGTCGCCGACGGCGATTTCGCCTTTTGGGGCAAGGGTCTTCCGGTCGAAAACGAGCACTTTTTTAGCGCCCCAGAGCGAGACAAAAATTTCATTTCTTTTCTCCGAAACAACCACCGCGAACACCTCGCTTCCCAGTGGGATTTTTTGCTCGACGGCCCGTTTGCTCAGATTGCAGACGTAGAGCGAGTTGTCTTCCTTCGTCACGGCGAGCAGGCGGTTGTTCGCTTCGTCCAAAGCCAGCCCTGCGGGGCAGATTTTCACGGGCCACGGCTCGCCCAGTTTTATCTCGCCGTCCCTCACAAGTTGCTGATTGTCAATCTTGTAGATGGCAATGAGGTTGTCGTTTCCGCCGGAGGCGTAGAGCTTGCTGCCGTTCAGGTTGAACGCCAAGCCGTACCAAGCCTTCGGGATTTCCACCTCGCTGAATTGGACACCATCTCTTGCCCGGAAGAGTTGGAGCTTTTGCACCCCGACGCCGTTGTTGGTCACGGCGAGCCAATTGCCAAAAGGCGAGACGGCGATTTGCAGCGGCAGGTCGCCGAGTGGCCGCTGGATTTCGCCGGCGGGGGTGAGCATCCATTGGTTGGGCAGTTGCACCCGTTTGGCGGCGAGGGATTGGTAGGGGTTGGCGCTGGCAGCTTTTTTAGTGGCATCGCATTGTGCAAAAAACAGCACGGCGAGAAGCAGGAGGAGTTTGCTGAATTTCATGTTCTGTCAATTTTATTCGCAATTCACAAATCTACGGCAAAAGCACCGGAAGTACTCCCAACTAAGACATTCTCCATGAAGACGTTGAAAACACCCAATGGCCCGCATCGCCCCGAATTTTACAGCGTCAATTTTGGGGCACCGATACTCTGCCAGCATTGGATTTCCTGATTCGATGGAAGTTTTCAGGGCACTTCCTGTCATTTCAAAAATTGCCGTAAAAATCTCTTTCAAAAACTTCAATTTCTCACCACGTTTACCCTATCTTTGCCGTCCTTTAAAAAAAGGAGCCTCGAAATCCAGTCATCGTTTCAAAACCACAACATTTTTCACAAGATATGGCACATCATAAGTCATCGAAAAAGCGCATCCGTCAAGACGAAAAAAAACGTGCGCAAAACCGCTACTACAAAAAAACAGCCCGCACGGCCATCAAAACCCTGCGTGAAATAGCAGATAAATCGGAAGCCGAAAAATTCCTGCCCAGCGTCGTCAGCATGATAGACAAACTGGCCAAGAAAAACACTTGGCACGCCAACAAAGCGGCCAACCTCAAGAGCAGCCTGATGCACCACATCACCCAGATGTAATCAGCAGTTTTCGGGTTTTGACAAAAAGCGCATCCTTTCCATGCAGAAAGGATGCGCTTTTTGTTTTCCCCTGGCCAGCCAGAAGGCGGGATTTACGAGTGACGATTTACGATTGCAAGCAGCCCCACAATCGTAAATCGTCATTCGTAAATCGTAAATCAAAAGTTACTTCAGAAAGCTGTACTTCTCCCCGTATTCCAACATCTGCCGGGTGAAATCATCAGGATACTCCACCTTGATGTCCGTGATATTGCCCTGGGCATCCGTCACCGGCACGAGGCGGGGGTTGATGAAGCCGCCGTAGGGCGGCAGGTTCAGTTTCTCGGCACGGGCCAGTACCTCCTGGTGCAACGCCGGGTCAACCTTCACACCGTAATTTTCCACGAGTGCCTTGCCAGCTTTGGCATCGCCCTGCGACTTGATGCGCTGGATTTCCTTGAGCAACTCACCGAACAACCCCCGCAGTTTTTCATAATCCTTGATGTCGTAGTAGGTTTTGCCATCCCGTGTCACCTTCTCGATGACGTTGTTTTTTTTCCCCATT
Source organism: Bacteroidota bacterium (assembly GCA_016234735.1). GTDB lineage: Bacteria > Bacteroidota > Bacteroidia > Chitinophagales > Saprospiraceae > UBA6168. The sequence continues at coordinate 8,399 of JACRAN010000178.1, forward strand.
TCGTAAGCCCAAAGCGCCACGAGTTGGCGGTTGCGCATGTGCGCCTCCTCGATGTTGTTGCCCGGTTTGATGCGGCGAAGCTGGAGCATCAGGCCGTTGCGGATGTAGCTGTCGTACTCGGCCTTGCCCACTTCCAGCGAGGGCATCACCTTCAGTTCCACCAGCTTCGGGTCGAGGATGTAGTAGAGGGCGAAGAGGTCGGCACGGGCCTCTTCGAGTGCCGAGGAGTAGCCGGGCAGTGTCTTCGAAGGCTCGCCGACGCCAGGCTCCAGCACCCCGGAGGCATGGCCGAGCACCTCGTGGAGGGCCGTGGTCAGCTTGCCTGCCAGTTCGCCGTGCTCCTCGGAGCGCTTGATTTCTTCTTCATCGTGGGCAAACTCCTGCGTGAGGCCGAGGCCGCTCGATTTGTTGTAGGCATCCTCGATATTGCCGAGGCTGACCGACTTGGAGCCGTACTTCGTGCGGATCCAGTTGGAGTTCGGCAGGTTCACGCCGATGGGCGTGGCAGGCGAAGCGTCGCCAGATTCCCCGGCGGTATTCACGACTTTGTAGGTCACGCCGGTCACGTTTTTCTTTTTGTGGTTGGGCAGCAGCGGCGAGTTGTCCTCGAACCACTGGGCATTGCCACTCAAAACTTTCATGCGCTCGGAAGCTTCGAAATCATTGATTTGCACGATGCTCTCGTAGGAGCCTCTCATGCTCATCGGGTCGTGGTACACCTCCACAAAGCCGAGGATGTAGTCGATGTCGCCCTCCGTGGCCTGTGTCCAGGCGATGTTGAACTCGGCCCATTTTTTCAGGTCGCCGGTTTTGAAATAACCCACCAGGATTTGCAGCGCCTTCTTTTGCGGCTCGTTTTCGGCCACTTCCACTGCTTTTTGCAGCCACGAAACCACCTGGTCGATGGCCGGGCCGTACATGCCGCCCGACTTCCAGACGTTCTCCCGCAGCTTGCCGTCCGGGCCTTTTTCGAGGCGGGAGTTGAGGCCCCATTCGAGGGGTTCGGGGTCTTCGCTGGTGGTGAGCGCCTCGTAAAAAGCCTTAACATCGGCGGTGGTCACGTCCGGCCCGTGGAAGTTCACGGCAGAGGCCAGCACGTTGTCCACGCCGTCCCGCTGGTCCACCCGTTTCGGGTCGATTTTGGGGTCGAACATGGCGGCGATGGCCTCCGGCGAGAGCGTTGCACCTGCTTCGGTCAGCGTTTTTTCAAACCATTCTTTGGGGAAACCCGGTTGGAATTTGTCGTGCGAGTAGTGGTGGTGGATGCCGTTGGAGAACCACACCTGCTTGGCGTAGAGCAGCAGTTCCGACCAATCCTGGCCGTTTTTGTCGCCCTTGTACCCGGCCACGATTTTGTCCAACGCCTGCCGGATGGGCAGGTTGAAGCGGTAGTTTTGGTCGTACACCATGTCGCGCCCGGCGAGGCCGGCCTGCGTCAGAAAGTACACGAGTTTTTTCTGCTGCAAGGTGAGCTTGTCGAAGCCCGGCACCTGGTAGCGGATGATTTTTTTGTCGACAAAACTTTCCGTCGTCCATTTGAAATCGCCGGTGGCAGGCGGCGCGGTGCTGGCAGGCTGCTGTTTTCCACAAGCAAAAAACGAGCATACGGGAAGGAGTAGGAGGATGAGTTTTTTCATGTTGTCCTTGAAATAATTTGGTGAAGAAATATGGCTGCTCTCAGGGTCGCTTTCAGGCGGTGAATCTACGGTAAAAGTGTGCAAACAAAAAAAGCGGAGGGGCCTGCGATATCGCAAGCCCCTCCGCTTTTTTGAAAACAAGTGCCAAGGGTGGTTCACTGAAAATACTTCGCTGCCACCCCATCGATGCCCTTCGCCAGCTTCCGGTCCCGTTCCGTCACCACGCCGCCTGCGTCGTGGGTGTTCAGTTTGAAACTGACCGTGTTCCAAACGTTCGACCAATCGGGGTGATGGTTCATTTTTTCAGCAAGGAAAGCCACCTCCGTCATGAATGCGAAAGCCTGCGTAAAGTCCTTGAACTTGAAGGTGGCTTGCAGTGCGTTGTCTTTTTCCGTCCACATGTTTTGATTGTTGATTGTTGATTGATGGTTGTTGGTTGCTGGGAACGGCCAACAATCAACAACCATCAATCAACAATTATTTCCCTTCCGGTTGGGAAAGGATGAAATCTTCCAGCACGGCATCGAGGATGGGGTCTTCGCCTTCGATGTAGCCGTGCTTGAGGTCGTAGCCCCAAAACTTGCTGGCCGTGTTCCAGTAGCCGGCCGTCATGCCTCCCCGGTAGGTGCGGATGAGGTCGTACAGCGGCGTGTCGAGTTCCCGTTCCACCATTTTTACCAGAATTTTGCCCTGGGTTTTGGTGAGGTTCTTCAGCGGCTCTTCAAACTTGTCGTCGAGTTCTTTTTGCAATTTTCTGGCGTAGCGCTTCCGTTTGCCCTTCCGCATCTCCTCTGTTTCGGAATTCAACTGACGAAAAACTTCGATGGCATCTTTGGCGTAGGGATAGACGATGGCGGCGTAGCGCAGGTATTTGCGATAGCGGTTGTATTCGTCCACACTTTTAACCTTGCGGGGCGAGGTCAGCGAAATGGTCATCAGGTCGTCGGCCACGAAGAGGGTGTCGCCATTTTTATCCAGCAGCAGGGTGAAAAGCTGGCCGTTGATGGAGGTTTTTCCGAGATTCGTTTGTGCAGCAGCGACTTGAGCAAACAACCCCGTCAACAATATCAGAAAAACATTGATTCTCATTGCTTGAAATTTAACGTGCGATGGTATTTCCAAAGAAACGCAGAAAGGCACCCGTTGGGTGTTAAACTATTGCAAAAGTTACCCCAATTTTTTTGTGGAGCGAAAAGCATTGGCTGGAAACAAAAAATGCCTGCCCGCAGACTTTCGGCGGGCAGGCATTTTTACTGGCGGCAGCAGTCATTGATTGCTGGCCTTTTTCAGGTTGAATTCGTAAAGGCGCACAATTTTCGCCTGGTGGTCAGCCACCTTGTTGAGCAGTTTCAACTCCTGTTTGATGTCTGTATCCTCAGGCGTTTCCTTGCTCTTTCGAAGTGATTTCAGTTGACGGTTTAAGTCAAGAATTTTTTGGATGGTGGCTTTCAAGGCATTCTTTGCCGTCAAAAGCCGCTGAAACATTGAATGCTCGTTCATCTTAATTGGTTTGGTATAGGCGAAAACATTCTAACATTTATTCTTCAAAGTCCCAAGCGAGACAAATATAGTTTCATTCCGATGACTTTCTCAAGTTTTTTTTGATGAAAATTTCATTAAAAAAACTGTTGGCGCCAAATATTGGCCCAAACAAGCACAGCAGGGCTACGAACCCGAAAATACGCACGACGAACGATTTGGGTTCGGCAAACCGGGTGTCATTTTCCCAAAATTTTCTGCTCAATACTGGTAGTGGAAAAGCCCTCGACGAAGGGCAGGCTGCGCACTTGGCCGCCATGCGCCAGCACGAGGTCGGAGCCGATGATTTGCAAAGGCTGCCAGTCGCCGCCTTTCACCAGCACGTCGGGGAGGATGGTGCCGATTAACAGGTAGGGCGAATCTTCTTCAAAAAGCACGACGGCATCCACACAGGCGAGGGCGGCTAGGAGATGCAGCCGGGTACGTTCGTGCTGGATGGGGCGGCGGGGGCCTTTCAGGCGGCGCACGGAAGCATCGGAATTGAGGCCCACGATGAGCCGGTGCCCCAGGTCTTTGGCAGCGGCGAGGTAGTGGATGTGGCCGAAATGCAGCAGGTCGAAACAGCCGTTGGTGAAAACAACCCGTTCGCCCTGCGCTTTCCAGTGCGCCACTGTTTCTGCAATTTGTGCCCGGTCTTGTATTTTGGATTGGATTTTTTCAAAAAACATAACCTACTGCTTTTCAGGGTGATAGCCCCGGTTGAGGATGGGCAACAGACTGAGCGCCACCATCCCCAACAGGATGTTGAAGCCGATAGAAACCGAGAAGAAAATGATGTTGGCCACCGAAAAAGCGTCGTCGCCCCGTATGTTGTAAAACAAGGTGAGGGCAGCAATGACCAGCGCG
>JACRAN010000175.1 GCA_016234735.1 Bacteroidota bacterium
GATTTGTTGATTCGGTTATTGGGGCGTAAGCACCAGATAAACGAATCAACAACCCTCACAGCGATTCCTCCGGCAATTTCCCTCGTTGCTTGTACGCAGCATTCATCATTTCAAAGAAAGATTTCAGGCTGTTGGTGTTCGGGTCGGCGGTTTCCAGGATGAAATCGGCGTCCTTGCCGTTGACCTTGAAATTCATATCCTTGAAGTGGGTGCCTTCCAGCCCGCCCATAAAATTCTGTACGGCACCGAAGTCAACCCAACCCGCAAGTGCCTGATTGTCAAAGTTTTGGAAGGCAGAACCAGCGGAAGTGCCTGTGTCGCCCGACTTGACTTTGGCCATCAAATCGTTGTCGGTGGAGAACACGAGCAGGCCGTTTTTGATGAGGATTTTGCCCATGCCCCTGTTCACGGTGATGGAAAAATCCTCGTTGCCAACCGACGTGATGGCGTAGTATCCCGGTTCGATTTCCTTCAATTTTTTGTCCTTCACGGCGGCTTGCAGGATTTCACGTGCCCTGGCCTCGTTTTTCAGGTTGGTGGCCGCCATGATTTTAGTGTTCTGGAGGTTGTTGCTGCCAAAACCGGCCACCAGCAGGTCGCCACCGAAGGCTTCGAGCATGTCCTGGCGCTTCACGCCGAGGTTATTGAGCACGAAGTCAGCGTAGTCCTTGTTCTGCGGGCGCTCGCTGAGGAACTGGTCGATGCCACGCAGGTCGAGCGCCAGCACGGTGGCGAACGTCGGTTTTTCGTTCGGCAGCACCTTCGAAAAATCGGTGCTGGTTTCTTTTTTGAAAAACTTCCCGATGAAATTTTCGCCCAGTTCTTTGTTGATAAAAAAATCGGAGTGGCCCACCATGCGGCCCTTTTCAAAATCGGCGTAACTGTGGATGAAGTTGTCCTTCAGCGCCTCCGATTTCACGTTGACCATGCTGAGGGCAAACCCGGCCCCGGCGTTTTTGGCCAGCGGGTTCGTGGACATCCAACTCGTGATGTCGTGGTCGCCGGACAGCGCTTTTTGCAGGTTGGCATTGGTGGCCGTCGCATTTTTTTCATCGACTTTGAAAGCGTTCACCAGGCGTTGTTCCAGCGCATCGGAAGTTTCGTTGCTGAAAGCAAACACGGCCAGCGACTTGTTCCAGCCCATGATGGCGTTGCCGCCGCCGTCCAAAATTTTGATGCCTTCCTTCTCCGAAAGCTCATCCTTGTTGGATTTCCACATCGCCTCGAAGGCGGAAGCGTCTTTCAGCGGGATGAAAAAATACGTGGTCACCTCCTCCGGGTTTTCCTCACCGAAGCTGGTGGAAGTGTAAATTTTGCTCTCCAGGTCGATGCCGGAAGCGGCGGGGTCGAGCAGCACTTTCGTAAGTTGAGGGTTTTCGTCCTGCGTTTCCTTCACCATATTTTGGAAAAATTCCATTTTCTTAATCGACTCGAAATCAGCTTTTTGCATCAACTTTTTCAAATCGATGGCGGTAACGGCGGTGGAGTTGGCGGGCACGTAGGCGAGGGCATCGCCGGGCATTTTTGCCTCTTTTTTGCAGGCGGCAATCAATAGGATGACACTTGCGGCCAAATACGTTGTCAATAACTTGATGGAATTCATGTCGGATGATTTTAGTTTGAAAAGAAATCCAAGTTTATTTCCCAAACGTCGGTCGGGCTTTTTTACTTGGATGAAGCGTCGGTAAAATTCGACAATGCCCGAATATTTCCGATAAATCCCAATTCTTCCACGAAGGTTTTATCTTTGCGCCTCTTTTCCAAACATCAGTTTCATGCAAATCACCGAAGTCGAAATTACGGGAAAAACAGCCGCCAAACTCGGCCTCACTGCCGACGAATTCGAGAAAATCAAGGCGGTTTTGGGCCGCACCCCCAATTTCGTGGAACTCAGCGTCTATTCCGTCATGTGGTCGGAGCATTGCTCGTACAAAAATTCCATCAAGTGGCTGAAAACCTTGCCCCGTGAGGGCAAGCGCCTGCTCGTGGGAGCGGGGGAGGAGAACGCCGGGCTGGTGGACATCGGCGACGGTATCGCCTGCGCCTTCAAAATCGAATCGCACAACCATCCCAGTGCCATCGAACCTTACCAGGGCGCCGCCACCGGGGTCGGCGGTATCCACCGCGACATTTTCACGATGGGCGCACGGCCCATTGCCGCCCTCAACTCGCTCCGCTTCGGCAACCCCGATTTGAAAAACATGAAAAACCTCGTGAAGGGCGTGGTGAAAGGCATCGGCGACTACGGCAACAGCTTCGGCGTGCCGACGGTGGCCGGTGAAGTGTATTTCAATGATTGTTACAACCAAAATATCCTCGTGAACGCCATGTCGGTGGGCATTGTGCGGATTGGGGAGACGGTCTCCGCCTGTGCCGACGGGCCAGGCAACCCGGTGTTCATCGTTGGCTCCCGCACCGGCAAGGACGGCATCCACGGGGCCACTTTCGCCAGCGCCGACCTCCACGAAGAGAGCCACGAAGACCTGCCCGCCGTGCAGGTCGGCGACCCGTTCCAGGAAAAACTGCTGCTGGAAGCCTCCCTCGAAGCCATCAAAACCGGCGCAATCGTCGGGATGCAGGACATGGGCGCTGCGGGCATCACCTGCTCCACCTCCGAAATGAGCGCCAAATCGGGCACGGGGATGCGCATCGACCTGAGCAAGGTGCCCACCCGACAGGCCAACATGCAGGCGTGGGAAATACTGCTCTCCGAGAGCCAGGAACGGATGCTCATCGTCGGCCATGCCGGGCAGGAGCAGCCGCTGTACGATGTTTTTGAAAAATGGGACCTCGAATGTGTGCAAATCGGCGAGGTGACGGACACCGGGCTGCTCGAATATTTTCACGAAGGGGAAAAAGTGGCGGAAGTGCCTGCCGAGTCGCTCGTGCTGGGCGGCGGAGCGCCCGTTTACGACCGGGAGTACACCAAACCGACCTACTTTTCCCTCGTTTCGCAGTACCATGTCAACAAAGTGAAATCCCCGGAAAACCTGACAGAAGCTGCCCGGAAGTTGTTTTCCCAGCCCAACCTCGTCTCCAAACGCTGGGTGTACGAGCAGTACGACAGCATGGTGCGCACCAACAACCTGAGCACCAATGCGCCTTCCGACGCTGCCGTCGTGCGAATCAAAGGTTCGAAAAAATCGCTGGCCGTGACGGTGGATTGCAACTCGGCCTATGTTTACGCCGACCCCTACGTGGGCGGGATGATTGCGGTGGCGGAAGCGGCGAGGAACATCGTTTGCACCGGGGCGGTGCCGGTGGCCATCACCAACTGCCTGAATTTCGGCAACCCGTACAACCCGGAGGTGTACTACCAGTTCGTGAATGCCCTGCGGGGCATGGGGGAGGCCTGCCGCAAATTCAATACGCCGGTGACGGGCGGCAACGTGAGTTTTTACAACCAGAGCATCGTCGGTGACAGAACCGAGCCGGTGTACCCAACGCCGACCATCGGGATGCTGGGGATTCTGGAGGAAAGCAGCCACCACACCACGCTCAATTTCAAGGCGGAAGGCGATGCGATTTACATGCTGGGCAATTGCTATAACGACCTTGGAAGCTCCGAATACCTGCGTTCGGTGGTGGGGGTGAAGCACTCCCCGGCACCCGTTTTTGAGCTGCACGAGGAGTTTGAAATTCAGCAATTGGTGAAAAGCCTGATCCGCAGGAAATGGCTCCGCAGCGCCCACGACGTGTCGGACGGCGGCCTGTTCACCAACCTGATGGAAAGTGCCATTGCTGGTGGCCTCGGATTCAATATCGAAACAGTGGATACCTTCCGAAAGGACTGCTTCCTCTTCGGCGAAAGCCAGAGCCGGGTGGTCATCACGGTGGCCGAAGACAGGGAGGACGAGTTCCAAAATTACCTGATGAACAATAACGTTTCTTTCACCAAACTCGGTGAAGTTTTTGGCACCGAGGTTGTAATAGATGACGAAAATTTTGGAAGCGTGGGCGAATGGAAGGAGATTTTCGACAACACTTTGGGCGAGAAGTTTGAATAGAATAGTTGTTAATTGTTGATTGCTGATTGTTTTTTCAAGATGCACCGACAATCAGCAATTATCAACCAACCATCAACAATCATAATTTTTTTGAGCATGAAGAATCTTGTTTTTTTTCTTTTGACGATAGCGGCCGTAGCAGCTGGCACCGGCTGTAAAGACGGTGCCGGAAGTCCCTTTGGAGGTAGCAGCCTGGAAATTTCCGGCACCATCACCAATGCGGGCGGTATGCAGGTCTATTTCGACAAAGTGGGCCTAAGCCCTACCAGCCCGAACTTAGTAATCAGCAAGGCCGATGCGGATGCGTCGGGCAAGTTCACCCTGAACCTCACGGAAGCACCGGAGCCGGGTATCTATCGCCTACGGGTAGGTGAGCAGCAAATTTACTTAGTGCTCGATGGCAAGGAAAAGGAACTTGAAATCAACGCCGACCTGGCCGTGTTGAACCAGTTCCAATACGACATCAAAGGCGCTGACAACTGCATAGCCTACCGTGACATCATGCAAAAATTGGTGGCCCGGCAGGCCCAACCTGCTGATGTTCAGGCTTTTGTTGACAATGCCGCCAATCCGCTGGCCGGTGTGCTGGTAGCGGTTCAGGCCTTTGGAAACAACCCGGCTTTCCTCGAAACGCACAAAAAAGCGAAGGCAAAGCTCGATGCCGCATACCCCGGCTCTGAGTACGCCAAGGATTACGAAGCGTTTATTTTTTCGCTCGAGCAGGTGAATCCGGGCGGCGTTACGGCCTACCAGTTCATCGAAGAATCCCAACGCAAACCGGCACCGGACATCAAACTGCCCAGCCCCAACGGCAAAGAGTACGCCCTCTCCGACCTGAAAGGAAAGGTCGTGTTGCTCGACTTCTGGGCAAGCTGGTGCCGCCCCTGCCGCATGGAAAACCCCAATGTTGTGTCCGTTTACAACGCCTACAAAGACCAGGGCTTCACGGTGTTCAGCGTCTCGCTGGACGGCATCGACTCCCGCACGGAGCAGATGTTGCAGGGCGATGCCGCCAAAATCAAGGAGGCCCGCACCAACGAAGTGAAAAAGTGGAAGGACGCCATAGAAAAGGATGGCCTGATTTGGAATACCCACGTCAGCGACCTGAAAAAATGGGAGTGCGCCCCCGCACGTTTGTACGGCGTGAGCAGCATCCCCCGCACCTTCATGATTGACCAGCAAGGCCGCATCGCTGCCATGAACGTGCGCGGCCCCGATGTGGAGCAGGCGCTGCGAAAACTGCTGGGACAGGGATGATTTTAGGGATGAGGGATGAGGGATGAGGGATGAGGGATGAGGGATGAGGGATGAGGGATGAAAAAAGAGGCTGTATCATAAGTCCTTATTTACGATTTTAGATTTACGATTTACGATTTTTTGCACCCGTAATTTCCTCTAAAGTTAAGCATTATGGATACTTGGAATCGTAAATCCAAAATCGTAAATCGTAAATTGAGTCTTTTGAGACAGCCTCTTTTTAATTTTATCACTCCCCATCCCTGAGACCTCAATCCCTATCTTTGCCGTTCATGAAAATCCTCCTGCTCACCAAGAAATTTCCATACCCGTTGCGGGAAGGCGAACCCATCGCCATCACCAACCTGGCCTGTTCGCTGGCGGCCAAGGGCTGTGAAGTGACGCTCCTGGTGATGAACACCACCAAACATTATTTCGACCCGGCTGCGCTTCCGGCGGCAGAAAACCACTACCACGCCATCCATTCGGTGATGGTGGACAACCGCATCACGTTTTTCGGGGCGCTGAAAAGCTGGCTGACCGGCCAATCGTACATCCTCGACCGCTTCCGGTCGGCTGCTTTTGGGGAGAAGCTGGCGCAACTGCTCCGGCAAAATCGTTACGATGTGGTACAGTTGGAGACGGCCTACCTGGCGCATTACCTGCCGGTCGTCCGGGCGAATTCAACCGCCATCGTTTCCATGCGGGCGCACAACGTGGAGCATGAAATCTGGGAGCGGGTGGCTGCCACCAC
>JACRAN010000018.1 GCA_016234735.1 Bacteroidota bacterium
GGCTTGAACCGGCTCGACCGGCGCAGCAACAAGTTCACCCGTTTTCAGTACGATGCCACCGACCCGCACTCCATTGCAAGTAACAACATCAATGAAATCCTGGTGCGCAGAAACGGGCAGGTCTGGGTAACTACCGAGGGGGGAGGCCTCCAATTTTTTGATGAAAAAAACGCTCGTTTCCGCCGCTTCCAGAAGCCGCAGGTGAGCAGCAATTACTGCGATGCAATGCTTGAAAGCTCCGAGGGCGAACTTTGGCTGGGCACATATTTTGGATTGAACAAGCAGGGGGAAGATGGGCGTTTTTCGCTCACCGACAGCCTGCCCCGCCTGCCTGGTCAGCCGAAGGTGCTGAAAGCGTTGGCGGAAGATGCGTCGGGCAACCTCTGGCTTGGGATGAGAGACGGCGGCCTTTTCTATTTTGAAAAAAAAACGGGTAGCATCGTCAGGGTTCCCCTGTCGCCCGACGAGGAGCGGGAACCGAAGCTGAAACACGTCTGGGACATCCTCGTGGACAGCCACCGCAACGTCTGGGTCGGCACGGATGGCGGGCTGTTCCATCTCTCCCCGAAGCAGTTGGCAGTTGGCAGTCAGCAATTGGGAGTCAGGGATAGTGGTTGGGAGGTTTCAGCATTTCCACTGGGCGATGCGAAGCGGGCATTGTCCATTTGCGAAAGCAGGGACGGCGTGGTGTGGGTGGGCACGAACGCCGGGGTGCTCGTGCTCGTGCCCCGGCACAAGCAGTTCCAGCACTTGCTCCCAACCAAACCGGGCGAGCCTGCCACGCAGCGGCGGGGCGTCACTTCCACCGCCGTTGCCTCCGCCTTTGGCGGAAAAATCTGGGTGGGCACGACCCGTGGGTTGTTCCAGTTCGACCCGGAGCAGATGCATTTCCACCGGGATTTTTTGGAGAAACACCCGGCACTGCGCCACTTCGACGAAGAAAACATCGCCGCCATTTTCACGGACCGGCAGGGCAACCTCTGGGTTTCCACCATCACCGATTTCAACACCGGATTCGACGTTTTTTGCTACACGCCCCAGCGCCAACTGGTCAATCTTTCGAACCGCTGCGTCCCCTTTCGCTCCCACGTCACTTTCAGCATTTGCGAAGATGGCGAAGGCAACCTCTGGTTCGCCAACGGCGCTGGGCTGGTGCGCTTCCATGTGGCAAGCGACAGCCTTCAAGTGTTCCATCACGACCCTGCCCGCCAGGAAAGCCTGGGCAGCAACTTTGCCAACCGGGTCTTTTTTTCAAAAAAAACCGGATTGTGGGTTGGGCTAAACGATGCCGGGCTGGACCATTTTGACTTTGAAAACGAGCGCTTTCACCACTACCAACCTGCTTCGGGAGACCCAACTTCCATCAGCCACCGGCAAGTCCTGCACATCTTGGAAGACCGGGCAGGCAAGCTCTGGCTCGGCACGGCGGGCGGGCTGAACTGCTTCGACCCAACCACCGGAAAGTTCCAAAATTGGTTTTCCCGGCACGGCCTGCCAGACGAGTTGGTCAATGGCCTGCTGCAAGACGACTCGGGTCGGCTCTGGGTCAGCACCCATCATGCACTCTCGTTTTTCGACGCTGAACGGCAGGTTTTTTTGAATTTTGACAAAACGGATGGCATCGCCGAAAAAGAATTTTGGGACCGCACCGGCTACCGGGACATGACGGGCCGCATGTATTTCGGCGGCGAACTCGGCCTGACCGTTTTCCACCCAGACAGCATCCGCACGAACCCGTTTGTGCCGCCAGTGGTGTTCACCGATTTTTTGCTGTTCAACAAAGAAGTCGTGCCTGATTCCGAGAGCCGCCTACTGCCGGAACACGTCAGTTTGGCCAAAAAAATCACGCTTCGTCCCGACCAAAATGTGTTCACCTTCCACTTCGCCGCCTTGAGTTACATCAGTCCCGGCAAGACGCAGTTTTCCATCAAAATGGAAGGCTTCGAGGATGACTGGCAACCCATCGGCAACCGCACGGAGGCGACCTACACCAACCTCGCACCCGGCCACTACACTTTCCGGGTGCGGGCGGCCAACGGTGACGGCATCTGGAACGAGTCGGGGGCGAGCATCGAGGTCGTGGTGCTGCCGCCCTGGTGGCGGACGTGGTGGGCGCTTGGCATTTTTGCGGCGCTGGCGGCTGGCGCTGCATGGCTGTTCCATCGGGCCTCCGTCAAGCGCCACCTCGAGCAGGCGGAGACGCATCGCTTGCAAGAGTTGGACGAGTTCAAGACCCGTTTTTACACCAACATCACCCACGAGTTCCGCACCCCGCTGACGCTGATTTTAGGCCCGGTGGAAAAGGCGCTGAAAAACCTGCTGCCGCTCGAAGCTCCCGACCTGGAACTGGTGAAACGCAGCGGCAGGCGCTTGCTGCGGCTGGTCAACCAGATGCTCGATTTGAGCAAATTGGACGCCGGGCATTTGAAGATTCACTCCGTGCAGGGCGACGTGGTCGCTTTCCTGCGGTACGTGGCGGAGTCGTTTCACTCACTGGCGGAGAGCAAGAATGTGGAGGTTGTTTTCCATGCCGAGCCGGAGCAGTTCGTGATGGATTTCGACCCCGAAAAACTGACGGACATCGTCGGCAACCTGCTGTCGAATGCGCTGAAGTTCACGCCGGCGGGAGGCAGGGTGGCGTTGAAATTGGAAATTGGAAATTGGGAAATTGGGAAATTGGGCGGCTCGTCAAATTTCCCAATTTCCCAATTTCTAATTTCCATCAGCGACACTGGTGTCGGTATCCCTTCGGAAAAATTGCCGCACATCTTCGACCGATTCTACACGGGCAGCATGAACGGAGAGGAGGGCACGGGCATTGGGCTGGCGCTCACCAAAGAACTGGTGGAACTGCTTGGCGGCACGATTTCGGTGGAGAGCAATCCCGATAGCAATCGGGAAGGCGTGGGTTCGCTGTTTAAGGTGACGCTGCCGGTGACGCACTCACCCCTGACCCCACTCCTTGGCGGTTCAAAAACTGCCCCGATGTTTCGTAGCGCTGTTGCAGCGGATATCATCGAGCCAAACAACAATTCAACAATCCAACAATCCAACAATCCCCTTGTCCTCATCATCGAAGACAACCCCGACGTGGCCCGTTTCATCGCCGGGTGTTTGAAAAATCAGTTCCAAGTTGAGTTCGCCGCCAACGGCAGGGAGGGCATCGAAAAGGCGCTGGCACTCGTGCCCGACCTCATCGTGAGCGACGTGATGATGCCGGAAATGGACGGTTTTGAAGCCACCCGCCTACTGAAAAACGACGAGCGCACCAGCCACATCCCCGTCATCTTGCTCACCGCCCGTGCCGATTTGGCATCCCGCCTCGAAGGGCTGGGCAGGGGCGCCGACGCCTACCTCGCCAAGCCGTTCAACGAAGAAGAGTTGCTCGTTCACGTCGAAAAACTGCTGGAACTGCGCCGCAAACTGCAAGCCTTCTACCTCCGGCAGGCGGGGTTGGAAGAAGACACCGCCGTACCAGCCGAAGCGGAAACGGCGCTGGAAAATGCCTTCTTGCGAAGAGTGCGCACCTGTCTCGAAGCCCACTTGGACGATGCATCATTTTCGGTAGAAGACCTGAGCCATTCGGTCGGCATGAGCCACTCGCAATTGCACCGGAAAATGGTGGCGCTGACGGGGCATTCCACGCAAAAGTTCGTCCGCACGGTGCGGCTGCAAAAAGCGAAGGTGTTGCTGCGCACTTCGGAACTGACGGTGGCGGAGGTGGCCTACCAGACGGGGTTCAGCGAGCCGGGGTATTTTACCAAAGTTTTTGCGAGAGAGTTCGGGGCGACGCCGACGGAGTGGCGGGGGTAAAAACGCCCCGCTGCAAGATTTTTCCCATCTTTTGACAGAAAATTCCAAGCCTGTCTGCTGCGCAACAGGGCAATTTTGACGCACTGTACAGCCGAACCCCCAGTTTGGCTGCCAGCTCACCATCAAAAATTGTCCACCATGAAAAAATCACTGTTTCATCGCATCGCAACGCTCGTCAGCCTGTGCCTTTTCACCGCCGGGCTGATGACTCCCTACACGGCAACTTGCCAGGACGACGACCGCATTTACATTCAGGCTGGCTTCATGAAAGTGAAGCCGGGCATGTACGACGAGTACGTGAAACTCGAACGGGAAATCTGGAAACCCATCCACCAGGAACGGGTCAAACAGGGCAAAATCACCGCCTGGCAACTCAGCGAGGTGATGTTTCCCGCCGGTACCGACCGGGAATACGATTTCGTGGTCGTCAATCTCGTCAGGGGTTGGAAGAACATCGAAACCATGTGGGACGGCACGGACGAAATCGCCAAAAAAGTGCTGAACAAGGAGCAACTCGCCCGCATGGAAAAGACCGACCAGACCCGTGACATGATACGGGTGGAACTCTGGGCAGTGGAGGACATGGTGTTCCGAAACCCCAACGGCGGCGCCCCCTGGAAGTACATGACCGTCGGATTCAAGGACGTACCCTGGGGCTTCGGCAAATGGGCGGAGTACACCTCGATGGAAAAGGAACTCGCCAAGCCCCTGCACCAGCAGAAAATCAACGCAGGGAAAATGGCGGGCTGGTCGCTGGAATGGCTCGCCTGGCCTTACGACGCCACCAAGCCCGGCTCGGTCATCACCATTGATTTTTTTGACAAATGGGAAGACCTCCAGGGCGGCGATTTTTGGGGAGACCTGAAAAAACTCCACCCCGACATGGACAACGACTACCTGCGCCGCCGGGTGATGGAGAGCCACAAGTTCCACAGGAACGAGCTGCGGGTGCTGGTAGATTATGCGAATTGAAACTTCTTTTTCACCATCAAAATCATTTCAACCATGAAAAAACTGACCACAATCATCGCATTGGCACTCACCCTGTTCCTGCTGGCCAGGGAAGCATTTGCCCAAACCGGAAAGGGTTCTCAAACAGGCGCCTGGAAATACGAATGGGAAGGTTGGGAGGGAATTGCCATCATCTCCCCCACCCATTTCATCTGGCTGTTGTCGGGCGAAAACCGGCAGGAGTTTACCAGCCCAACGCCTTCTGTTTCCGAAAAAGCACGGGCATTCGATGCCCTGATAGCCGCCGCCGGAACTTGGGAATTGGTGTCGGAAAATCGTGCGAAGGCTACCAGCCTCTTCGTCGCCAATCCGGAAGCAAAAAAAGTACCACTGTTTGGGATTTTGAGCGGGACGGCGACATGCTGATTGCGTGGATTATCAACCCCGATGGCAGCAGACGGGACACACCAATCAAGAGCCGCAAGCTGGCCGATTGGGGCGTTCCCGGCGATATTTCCATGTTCCATGGCGTGTGGGAGTACGTCGGTCAAAACGGAATTTACCTCCAGGCAGGCAACTACGGCGCATGGTTCATCCTGAACGGGGTGCAACCGGATGCTTCCACCGACGAGGGCAAGTCCCAGAACTTCGATGCCGTCAACAGTTCGGTAGTCATTGGCACTCCAATCAGCGGCAACCGCCAAGTCTGGAACATCCTCCATTCAAAAGACATCCGGTACGAAAAAGGGGTGGTTTTCACCACCTGCGAGTTTTCCAACCCGGATTTGTTCAAGATGTGGCATGTGGACCCGATGGGGAATAAGGCTGGCGAAGGGTGGCAGGTGAAGCGGATTGGGCGGTAATTTCATGGTTGAACCGAAGTTTCCCCGAAGCCGGGTGCGGCGGAGGGGAAATTTTAAAAATCCTCCAATCCTGCTGGTTTTTGTGGTAAGCTGTTTACCTTCCAACGAAATTTCATTCATTCACTAAAAACCACTCTAGCATGAAAACACCAACCTATCTTTTCCTGATTTTAAGCTTGTTCTTTTACAATGAAGCAACAGCGCAACCCGACACCCTCGCCGTCGAAAAAGTGGCGGGGAACATCTGGATGCTTCGCCAAAACTCGGCAGGCAATGTGGGCGTCTTCGCCTCCAACGACGGCTTCATCATCGTGGATGACCAGTTCCGCACCGATTCGGAAAAAATCAGGGACGGGCTTGCCAAAATCGCCAAGTTGCCCGTGAAGTACATCATCAACACCCACTGGCACGCCGACCACAGCGAGGGCAACGAGAACTTCGCCAAAACCGGCAGCGTCATCGTGGCGCAGGACAACAGCCGGCAACGGCTGACGACCGACCAGTTTATCGAGCTGTTCCAGATGCTGCACGCTGCCCGCCCTTGGGAGGGGTTGCCCTCGGTGACGTTCACGGAAGACATCACCTTCCACGAGCGGGGCGAGACTATCCACGTTTTCCATGTGCCAAATGCCCACACGGACGGTGACGCCATCGTGCATTTTCAGACATCCAACGTCATCCACACGGGCGACGTGTTCGTGCGATACGGGCTGCCGTTCATTGATGATCACCACGGCGGCAGCATCAATGGCACCATTGCCGCAACGGAGCGGCTGCTTTCTTTGGCGAATGCCGAAACGAAAATCATCCCCGGCCACGGCGCTGTGAGCACGAAGCAGGATTTGATGGATTATTTGGAGATGCTGAAAGTGGTGCGGGAAAAGGTGGCGAAGGGCATCGAGCAAGGCAAGACGATTGAGCAGATTTTGGCAGAAAAACCTGCGGGGAGCTTTACCACTTTTTTCCTGGTGGATGAGTTCGTACGCATGGTGTGGCGGGGGATGCAAAAGACACGGGAGTAGTTTGGTGAATGCCGTATCTTTCAGCGTGAATCCACTTCCTTCAGCAAAATCTTTGACCGATAAAAAAACACTTGCCACTCCTTTTTCTCTTCGTTAATCAATTCCTGTTTAGCCAGGAACCAGGAAAGGTTACTTTGGACAACACAGCGGCGTTTCCCATTTATTCAACGATAATCAAGGATTCGTTTATCATTCAAATTGCGTTTCCCGACAACTTCAGAAATTCGGAGAAAAAGTATCCCGCCATCTATATTCTTGACTCAAACAGAACTTTCGGGATGGCTAAAGACATCGTGGACTGGCTGTCATTCGGCACCGAAATCCCGGAAACAGTGGTGGTGGGGATTTCATACCAGCAGGATTGGTGGCAAAAGCGGTCCAGGGATTATACGCCAACCACGGGTAAAATGAACAATTGGGGCGAATGGCCAATGGCGGGCGGGGCCGATAATTTTATCAGATTTATTGAAACCGAGTTGAACCCGATTATTGAAAGCAGGTATAAAATTGACAGGGACAACCAAACCATCGTTGGGTTATCGTTTGGCGGGCTGTTCGCCAATTATGTGCTGTTTTCAAAGCCAGAACTGTTTGACAATTACCTGATGATTAACCCTGCCCTGATTTGGAATGACAGGTTCATCTTTGGGATTGGCGAGGACTTCAAATCTAAAGTCCAGGATTCAAAAATCAAAGTGTTCACCGCTGTTGGGATGCTGGACGAGGTGAGAATAATTGAACCGTGGAAGGAAATGAACGAGATGATAAAAAGCCAATTCCCGGCGAATGTTTTGTGGATTTCGAAGGCGTATGAAAACCAAACACATTTATCGCTGCTGCCGGCGGCGCTGACGGATGGGTTGAAAATTCTTCTGAATGGTGGGTGAAGATGGGTACTGATTCCAAATCAACGCTTGGTCGTCCGCCGTTCTGTTGCTACAATTCTCGAATCATGGATAAAATAAAGGCCAAAAGGCGTCACCCCGACAACCCGAGGTGACGCCCATTTTCTCAAAACCGCCACCCAATCCCCGCCAAAACACTGGAATGCAGCGCAGTTTCAGCCCCGCCCGGCGAGTGTGTTTTTTCCGTGCCCACCTGGAAGGCAGCTTTAAAAAACAGGGGAAAAGCAGGATGAACTTCAACCCCCGCTGTCCCGTAAGCGCCGAGGGCACTGACTGACCGCTGCTCCCCGACCGGAAAACGAACGTCCGCCATGCTCGCCTGCGTCGTCGAAGCCGCCGTTTTTGAAAACTGAAAACCTGCGCCGAGGAAGGGCTGAAAGGTGGATTTTCCAAAAAACCAGGTTCCGCCGAGCTGTGCCCGCAGGTGTTCCAGTTCCGTGTTCAGGCTTCCTTGCAGGGTTTGCGGCTGCCCGTGTTGCTGGCTGAAAACGGCAACGGGGAAATCCGCCCCCACTTCGCTCCGGGAGAGGGCCGCCCCGCCTTCCACTTGCAGCCGGGGCGCGAGGCGCAGGGCAATGGCCAAGCCAAGCGAGGGGCTTTGTTCTTGGGAAAAACCGCCCTGGCCGGTGTGGCCGGAGGGGTTTCCGATGAAAAACTCGCCGCCGAGCGCCTCGAACAGTTGCCCGAACAGCGCAGGGTTTGAATAAACTACCTGCTGAATATTGCCCAAGCCGCCGCCGTCGAAGGTCTGCGCCTCCACGGGGTTGTTCAAAAAATAACTGCCTGTCACCGCAACTTGCCAGCGGGGCTGAAACACATCGGGCAATATTTTCCAACTGTCGCCGGTGAGGGTGATGGGTTGGAAAACCAGCCGGGTGGACTGGGAACTTTGCGCCGAAATTTGCGCCAGGGCAAGGAAAAAACAGCAGATGGAAATGATATTCGATTTCATGGCAAAGGAATTTGAAAAGTGGTAGGAAAAAGCGCCCCGAACCCTGTCCGGGGCGCTTGGTTTTTGGAGCCGGGCAGCCGTTACTTCCCGTACCGGTTTTTGAAATCCTGGCTCCATTTATTGCGCAGGTCTTCGTTCAGGATGGCTTTTTTCATTGACTCGTCATGGTTGTTGCCCGTCCCTCGTGCAAGTGCGTACTGCTGGTAGTACTTTTCCACGACGCTGCCCCAATTGTCGGCAGGGGCCTCGCTGTCGGCGCTCAACACCTTCGCCTCCACGCCCACCGCCTCGAACGTGTTCCAAAACTGGGCGATGCCGCTCTCCACGCTTTGGCGGGTCTTCTCGTCCTGCTTCGCAAAAGTGCGCCCGGTGCTCGTCTCGTACTGCCGGATGGTGTTCGACCGAAAATCCTCCTGCGAGTATTCCTTGCCCGCCAGCGCCGACGAGTAAATCCATAAAGTTTGCTGGATGACCGCTTCTTGCTCCTTTTCCGGGTTGCCGGAGAACGGGGTCGAAATTTGACCCGACTGCGTCAATCGTTCCAAGGCGCCGGCAACGGCCTCGCGGGCGCTGGAGAGGAAGGGGGCAGCCTCCGCCGGGTAGCGGTTCAGGTCAATGGTGTAGCCGATGGGCTGGTCGGTCCCCGGAATGGTCGGCACGAAGCTGCTTCCACCCGGCTGCGTTGGAATCCAGCCCGAACCGGCAGCGGGCGTGAAATCCGTCATGCTGACGGGGCTTGGGTTCACCCAGTTCTCAAAAGGCGGCAAGGCTTCCCCGGCGGGCGCTGGTTTTGAAAAAACGTCGGCGCACCAGCCTGTCAACGGCACTTCGACAGTGGTGTGGGGCGCTACGGTGACCGGCTCCACCGACTGCACAATGTAGGGCTGGTACTGCCCGCCGGAGGGGATGAGGAAACCGTCGAGCGTGGCAGTGACGGGCTGTCCGGTAGGGTTGGTCAGCGTCAGGGTGGCGACGTGCCCGGTCGTGTTGCCCGTGCCAGTAGCGGTGAAAACGAGGTCGTCCATGCTGCCGCCATCGTAGCTGATGTTCAGGCGCTTGCCGTCCTTTTCAGGAAAATTGCGGTCGAACCAGGTCTTGACTTCCTTGTTTTTCTGCACGTCCTTTTCTATTTCTTCGAGTTTTTTCTCCACTGCCCGCTTCACTGCATCGGGGTCGCAAGGATTTTCAGCACCCGCTTTGTCGGCGGCCTTCTTGATTTCGTCCTTGATTTTTTCCACCTTCGAATTGTCGGAAGCGGAGGCCCCGTCCACCTTCTTTTTGATGTCTTCGGCGGCCTTCATGCCGGGGGCGGCCTTGTAGGCGTCGTCAAGTGAACCTTTGGCAGCGGCGGCGGCAGCGGCGGCGTCCTTGGCGTCCTGCTTTTTCTTGTTGTCTTTCGGCGACTTGTCAGCAGCGTCCTGGGCGTTTTTGGCGGCAGCAGCGGCGGCAGCGGCAGCGGCTTTTGCCTTGTTGACTTCCTTTGCGATTTTGTCGCAATCCCTTTCGTCTTCCGGCTTGGCGGCTTCGTCTGCGGCAGCTTTGGCGGCAGCAGCGGCTTCTTTCGCCGCTGTCTCGGCGGCTTTTCCTTGTGAAAACGCGGGGACGGCGAACAGCAGCAGCGTCCCGGCGAGCATCATGGTAACGAATTTAATAATGGACTTCATGGCTTCAATTTTTCTGATTGTAACGGATTGTAGTGATGTCCGTTCCGTAGGAACGAAATCTTTGTAGAATCGCCGTTCAAGCCTGTTTTCCCGTTCCGTGGGAACGGTATTTTGCTCGGAAGATGCCGTTCCTACGGAACGGACATTGAAAACTGCCTATTCTACAAAGATGTCGTCCCGCTGGGACGCTATCACTACAATCCGTTACAGTCAGCAATTTTTAAATGATTTGAAATATGGTTCAACCGGGTCTTGCGCAAAACACAATGCAAGTTTAAGCCGGGAAGCGGGCGGGCTGCAAGTACGATTTTGGGAGCGCTTCGGCGGTGGTTTTGTGAAAAAAGGAGGTGGAGGGCAGGCAGGAGATATTGCAACTCGTTGAAAACCAGGGGGTAAGATGCATTGGGGGCTTGTACGCAAAAATGAGGTTTTCAGGAAAAAGGCGTGTGAAATGTAGCCCGGATTGAGAAATTCGGGCTACACATTTCACCCAAAGCCGACACCAGCCACGATTTTTTGATGTCATGGCAAGGGAAACTTTGGGAGAAAAAAAATGGAGGAAAATAAATAGTAGCCGCACAGTAAATAAGACAGTTGCAAACCGTACTTTTCACCGACATTTCATTCATTCACTAAAATCAATCTCACCATGAAAGCAAAACTTTTTTTTCCACTACTTTTCTGCGTCGCAACGACGCTGCTTTTCACTGCCTGCCAGCCGCCAGCCGTCAATCCCGACGCCGCCAACGAGGCACTCGTGAAGCCGATGACCGAAATGATACTCGACATCTGGAACAATGGAAACATGGCACAGCTTGAACAACTCTACGCGCCCGACTTCACCCGCAGGGACATCGGCGGGACTGCGAAGGGGTACGATGAGTTCAAGGCCTCCTTCGAAAACATCAAAAAAACGTATTCCAACTTCAAGCTGACCCTCAAGGAAAGCTGGGTCAAAGGCGACAAGGTCACGTTCGTGTGGAATGTCTCCTCGACCCACAGCGGGCCTTTTGGCGAGGGCATGCCTGCCACCGGCAAGCCCGTTTCTATTGATGGCGTGTCCATTCTCACGCTGAAAGACGGCAAGGTGGTGGACGACTGGGCAGTCTTCGACCAGGCGAGCGTGTTAACCCAAGTGGGCTACACCTTCCAGCCACCTGCCACTGCCGCCACGACATCGGAACCGACACCTGTCAAGTAAATGGGCGTGGTTTCAAAAAAGGAAAGCCTTCCGGCAGCAACGCCGGAAGGCTTCTTTGTTTTTCAGCGGGCATTGCTGGAAATAAATGGAGCGATAATTTACCCCACCTTGTTCCGAGCGGAAATTCTAATTTTTGCTTGAACCATCAGCACCCGAAGGCCTGTAAAAAAAAATGCTTTCTGGCTAAAACCTCCGGCTTGGTATCCTTGCCAGTGATTTTAGCCATAATTCGACTTCGTTGTTCTTTTGAAAATTTTTCAGCCAAGATGTGAATCCAAATGGTCTTTGATGTTTTTGGATTGCAAGTAACTAAACTTCGGTGGTAAAGCATTACCTATTAGCAACGCAAGAGACTGTTTCGAAATATCGGTTGGAAAATTGTAGCCTTTCGGAAAAGATTGAAGTAAAGCTGCTTCTCGTGCTGTGATGCTACGATTTTGCTCTGGGTGCAAAAACCTACCTTTAGACGGGTTCAAACATCCTCCGGTGATGGTGGTTGAAAAATCGTCCCACCTCAATCTGCCATAAACGTCATTGAAACCGACGTTTTCCTTTTTATGGCATTCTAAAACGTATTCTTTTGGCAAGTCTTTTCTTCCTCCACCGTTCTTGGGGATAAGTTCAATCATCTGTAGAATTTTAGGTGTGTGGATGGCGTGTATCTTATGCAAAGGGTCTTTGGTTTCTTCTACTGACTCCATATCGCCAATAATTTGTCTCACGGAAGCAACTGGTTCGTTTCCTTCAAAAATATCCAAATCCCCTAACCGGGAACCCACCATGACTAAACGTTTCCGCGTTTGTGGGACACCATATTCTTTCACATCTACAATTTCCTTTTTCGGGTTGTACCCAAGTCGTTTCAGTTCCTTGAATATGTGCAGAAAATGGTAGTAATTTTCCAATCCCGGTACGTTTTCCATCATTATAGTTAGCGGTTCCAATTCGATGGTGAGACGCAAAAATTCTAACACCAATGAATTTCGGCTATCCTTAACGACTGCTTTCCTATTCAACCGGCGTAGGCTCGAAAATCCCTGACACGGTGGACAACCAGCGAGAAGGTGCAGGGGTCGATAATTGTACGCCGACTTTATCCTGGATTTGGTAACGTTCCTGATGTCCTCTTGGAAAACCTTTGCTTCGGTGTGATTCAACACATAAGCGGAAACAGCATCCCGGTCAATCTCGACGGCTGCTTTCACCTTGAATCCGGCTGCTCTCATCCCTTCGGAGAGTCCACCACAACCGGCGAACAAGTCAACGCTGATGTACTGTCTTTTTTTCAATTAAAAATGGTTTTGTCGGGTCAAATTTACGAAGTTAGTACATTTACGGCGCAAAGAAATTGGGCGGAGGCAGAAAACGCCTATTTTTTTACAAACCGTTGATTATCAAAATCATATCTGAACAAAAACCGCCAGTCGTCATGCCCATTGATACCGTCCTCCGTGAAAACTTGAATGATGCTCAACGTTTGGCTGCAACCGACCCCGCACAGGAAGTGCTTTGCTTGGCTTGTGCCGGTTCCGGGAAATCCAGGACGCTGGCGTATCGAATCGCCCGCCTCATTGCCGAAGGAAACCCGCCGGATAGCATTGTTGCTTTCACTTTTACCGAAAAAGCTGCTGACAGCATCAAACGACGGGTTGCCGATGCTTTGGAAAAATCCGGCTTTCCTGTTGCTTTGGTAGGGGCAATGTACATTGGCACAATTCACTCCTACTGCAAAACTCTCCTGGGCGAAATGGATGCCCAGTATCGGCAATTTGAAGTTTTGGACGACAACGGCCTTCGTCTTTATCTACTCTCGCGGTATCCGGCACTCGGGCTGCGTCGAATACGAGACGCACGGCGGGATGCTCGAAGGCAAACTCGTCCGGACAGCGATGTTTATCAATTTGAGACTATCAAAGAAGTAGCCAATGCTTGGAAGGTAGCCAATGATGAAATGATTGATTATCGCACCATCGCCCAACACGACCAGGTTTTGGGCAATACGTTGCAAGCTATTTATGATTCCTTGGTTAGAGACCAGTTTATTGACTTTTCTCTAATGGTGCGACACGTAGTGGATGGCATCCGTGCCAATACTCCCGCAATTAATAGAGCATTGGCAGATGTCCGTCATTTGATGGTGGATGAATATCAGGATGTCAATCCGTCCCAAGAAGAACTTATCAGGGGGATGAATAGCCGAATTCAAACTCTGTTTGTGGTCGGTGACGATGACCAATCTATTTACGGATGGCGAGGGGCGGACGTGCAAAATATAATTGAATTTGACCAACGCTATCCTAACTGTTCGTCACATACGCTATCTACTAACTATCGAAGCACCCAAGCCATTGTAGAAACCGCCGATAATTTTATTCGGATGGAATTGGCTACCAGCCGTATCCCGAAAACCCCCACCTTTAATTTAAACGGTAACATTAGACATTTTGGCAATCTATGGTTCAATTCCAGACAAGAGGAAGCTGAGTGGGTCGCAAGCCGCATTACCGAACTGTTGGGTATGGAGTATTGGGTAGATGAACATGGAATTGAAAGAAGGGGACTGACAAAATCGGATTTTGCCATTCTTATCCGCTCTGTCAAAGGAGGGACAATGGGCGGTAATCCTCCGTATCACAGAGAGTTCACAACCGCTCTGGAAAATGCCGGTATTCGATACACCATTGAGGCGGAAGGGAGCATTTTCGAGCGCCCTCATTCCAGAGTTCTCCGTGATGCAATGGGGTTGCTTCGTGATGCAGGGGCTATCAATCGAAATTCTGCACGGGATTTTTTCAACACTTGGGTTATTCCCCACTACCCCCAAGCCGACCTAAATGCTTTTTTTATTGTGCTGTACGAATGGAGTCGTGAAATCCATGTTCCGGCAGGTGGAGCGAGAAGAAAAGTGTACCCGCAAAAATTAGTTCACGATCTCCTGAATGCTTTCGGTGTCTCACGCACCCCCTTTGATGATGTGGTAATGCGTGACTTGGGCGTTTTCAGCAGTATCATTCTTGATGTTGAAAAAGTGTATATCAGTATTGACAGGACTGACCGTTATCGGGAGGTTCTCAACTTTCTCAATCATGCAGCGAATACGTACGATTCCACTTCCGTAGAACTTTTGGCGAGACCCGATGCCGTCACCGTTTCAACGGTACACAAGATGAAGGGGCTCGAATTTCCCGTTGTATTCCTAGTTGATGTGGTAAATGCCCGTTTTCCGCTTAACCGAAAAGCTTACGATGGTTGGTTACCCCCTCAAATTATGCAACCAGTTACGGCGAGAGGACTTTACGAAACCAACCATCCAGCGGAAGCACGGTAGTTTTATACTGCCGTCACGCGGGCAGAAAGGTTTTTGTATGTTACCGGAAGCGCAAACCAGCCGGGCCTTCTCAGGGCAAAACGACCTTCAAATTTTAAAAATAGGCTTGCACATGGGGAGATAACTACCGACCGAACCGCCTTACCCCAAGGAATTTCACGATTGCCAGAACGCAGACGAATAGACGACAACTCGATGCCGACGAGTTTCACGGAAATCAAAGATTACCTGGAATGCCCGACGAAATACAAATTCCGCAAACTGTATGGGTTTAGTCCTGCCGTTCCTGAATTGTTCGGATTTGGTCTCACAACGCATACCGCTATTAGCAAACTTCATCAAGACTTTCCAAACCAAGCTCCCACCAGGGAGAAAGCAGAACAAACACTGGAAGAGGTCTTTCACCTGAAACACGTTTTTCCATCCGCCGACCCAACACGTCCTGGTCCTTTTGAAAATGCCAGAGGTCGAGCAAAACAAGTGGTAGGTAATTATGCTAATGATTATGCCGCCGATTTTGCCCATAGCCGACGCATGGAGTATCGTTTTGAAATCAAGGCAGACCGGGCATTGATTACAGGTTCAATTGACCTTCTCTTGCGAATGGACGACCATGAAAATATTATCGAAGCGACGGTTATTGACTTCAAAACGATGGATATGGAGGGAGGCAACGACCCAAACTTTTGGATAAACATGGCATTACAAGTTCAAATGTATGCTCACGCCGCTAATATCGTCTTGGGTGAAAATGCGAAAACCGGAGCGGTGCATCTGCTCAAAGAAAGAAACACCGAGGAAAGACCCAATAGAGTGGAAATCCCTGTTACCGATGATGCAGTAAATGCAGCAATTGAAAATGTGAAATGGGCTGTCGAAAGAATACTGCAAGGGGATTTCCCAAAACGTCCGAGTCACTCCAAGTGTACCGACTGTGACTTTAATCTTATCTGCTCAAAAACGCCTGAACAGTTTGCAGACACAACAATTCCGCCGGAGGTACACATCCCCCAAACGGACAGCATTTCGAGAATTCGGGTAGCGGCTTTCAGCGATGTGTCATAGTTGCTGCTTAAACTGTACTTTTAATCAGTTACCTGTCGCAACCGCCTTGATGCAGAACGACGAGCAGGACGCCCTGCAAAAGCTCGCACGTTTCAAGCAATGCCTCGAAGCGAAAATAGATGCGGCGTTCTTTTCAGGATGACAAAAATGTGGCCGTGCCCACTAACATTTCGGGTGCTGCCCGCCTATCTTTGCGCCCCGAAAAAATGACTTGCGTCCTCGCAGGCCATTTCCTTTCGACTCCGTCAATGATTCAAACCTTCATCAATGAATAAGGATTTTCTGAAAAAACTCGGCCTCAAAAGAAACAACGCAGGCACCAGCACCGGCCTCGAAGCGGTGACTTCCCGCAAGTACATCCAGTCGTTTTCCCCCGTCGATGGCCAGTTCATCGGCAGCGTGAGCCAAACCACCCGGGAGCAGTACGAAGCCGTCATCCGCAAGGCGGAGGCGGCGTTCCTCACCTGGCGGGAAATCCCGGCACCCAAGCGGGGCGAAATTGTGCGCCAGTACGGCGAAGAACTCCGCAAATTCAAAGACCCGCTGGGCCAACTTGTCAGCTACGAGATGGGCAAGAGCCTCCAGGAAGGCTTCTGCGAAGTGCAGGAAATGATAGACATCTGCGACTTCGCAGTCGGCCTCAGCCGCCAGCTCTACGGCCTCACCATGCACTCCGAACGCCCGCACCACCGCATGTACGAGCAGTGGCACCCGCTCGGCGCGGTGGGCATCATCTCGGCATTCAACTTCCCGGTGGCCGTGTGGTCATGGAACGCCATGATTGCGCTCGTCTGCGGCGACGTGTGCATCTGGAAACCTTCGGAAAAAACGCCGCTCTGTGGCGTGGCTTGCCAGAATATTTTGCGTAAAGTCCTGAAAAACAACAACATACCCGAAGGGGTCAGTTGCCTCATCAACGGCGACTACCGGGTGGGCGAGTACCTGACGAAGGACGCACGGGTGCCGCTCCTGAGCGCCACCGGCTCCACCCGCATGGGCAAAATCGTGGGGCAGACCGTCGCCGGTCGCCTGGGCCGCAGCCTCCTCGAACTCGGCGGCAACAACGCCATCATCGTCACCCCCAGCGCCGACCTGAACATCGTGCTGACCGGGGCGCTCTTCGGGGCAGTGGGCACCTGCGGCCAACGCTGCACCACCACCCGTCGCCTCATTGTCCACGAGAGCATTTTCGAGGAGGTGAAAAAGAAATTGGCGAAAGCGTACACCCAACTCCGCATCGGCAACCCCCTCGACCAGCACAACCACGTCGGGCCGCTCATCGACCAGGCTGCGGTGAGCGCCTACCTCAGCGCCATCGAACAACTGAAGGCGCAGGGCGGCCAATTCCTCGTGGAAGGCGGGGTGCTGGAAGGCGGCGAGTACGGCAGCGGCTGCTACGTGAAGCCGTGCATTGCGGAAGCGAAACCGGACATGCCGGTGGTGCAGCACGAGACCTTCGCCCCCATTCTTTACCTGTTGAAATACAAGACGCTGGACGAGGCCATCGCCATCCAGAATGGGGTACCGCAGGGCCTCAGTTCGGCCATCATGACGACGGACATGCGGGAAGCGGAAAAATTCCTGTCCACAACTGGCTCCGATTGCGGCATCGCCAACGTGAACATCGGCACCAGCGGCGCCGAAATCGGCGGTGCTTTTGGCGGTGAAAAAGAGACAGGCGGTGGCCGGGAGAGCGGCTCCGATTCCTGGAAAGCCTACATGCGCCGCCAGACGAACACCATCAATTACAGCAGCCATTTGCCATTGGCGCAGGGGATTAAGTTTGACCTGGGATGATTGTTGAATTGCTGGATTGCTGGATTGTTTTTTTGACAACCCAGCAATGTCATTTCTCTTGCAGTTCCATTCGGCAGTAAACCTTATTTTTGAGACCTTGAACTCAAACCAATCCTGTCCAATGAAAAAGCCAATCTTCCTTTCCTGCTGCCTGCTTGCCGCTACCCTCACGTTTGCCCAAACTTATCAGCCAATGGCGCTGGAAAATGCACATTGGATAGTGTATGCCATCGGCGAGAACCAGACCGACCACCATGTTTTTTCCACTCAAGGTGACACAACCATCAATGGTCTGACCTACAAAAAGACCTGGTGGCAAAAAATCCAGAGCGATGCGACCTCCTCGGCTGAGTTTGTTCCACCCTTTTTCACCGAAAACAGCGTACTGATTGGTGCCATGCGGGATGATACCCTTGGCAAGCAGGTTTACTATATTCCATTTGCCCCGCTTCATACTGAAAATGACACTTGCGACTTGTTTGAGGAGTGGTTGATTTACGATTTCTCCATTAACCAAGGGGATACCATTTGGGGTTGCTTGCAATATGAACCGGACTATCCGTTTATAGCGCTATCCATCACCACGGAGTATTTATGGGATGAAAACCGCAAGGTGATTGACTGTGACGGCTCCGCTAAATTAGTGGAAGGCGTAGGCACAGGTATGGGGCCATTTTGGCCAATTTACGCTTGGCCGCACCCAGCCAAGCCGAGTTTTTTGTATGCCTATTGCGTGGGAGAGGATGACTACTGTAGCCTGCTGCCCGTCGCAGCACGGGAGCGGCTTTCCGATTGGCAAATCGTCCTGTCCCCAAACCCCGTGACCGACCAGTTCACAGTCCAATTGCCCGAAAGGCTGCACGACAAATTCTCGCTGACGGTCTCAGATATTTCTGGCAAAATGATTTTTGAAAAAAACGCCGAGGGCGGTCTCTCATCGCTCCAACTCCCCGTCAGCGACCTGCCCGCCGGGCTGTACCTGCTCACCATCCGCTCTGAATCGGCGGCTGCGGTTCGCAAATTTGCGAAGCTGTAACTCACTGATTTTTATCAAGCCCAATCGATTTGGCCACCTGTCTATCCGCATTTTCCTACTTTCGCCGTTCGTTTTTTCAAACAACCAGCAACCAACACATGCTAAACCTCATACTTTTTGGCCCTCCTGGCTCCGGCAAGGGCACACAGGCAGCTTTTCTGGTGGAGAAATACCAGTTGCTCCACATCTCCACCGGCGACTTGTTCCGCTACGAAATGGGCAACAACACGCCTCTCGGCCAATTGGCGAAGAGCTACATCAACAAGGGCCAACTCGTGCCGGACAGCGTCACCATTGGCATGTTGAAGAACAAGGTGGATGCCAACCCCGGCGTGAAGGGCATCATCTTCGACGGCTTTCCCCGCACGGTGGCACAGGCCGGGGCGCTCGACTCGCTGCTCGACGACATGGGCAGTTGCGTCTCCGTCCTCATCGCCCTCGACGTGAGCGACGAGGAAATCACGCAGCGAATCCTGCTGCGGGGCCAGACCTCTGGCCGTGCCGACGACAACGACCCGACCATCATCCGCAACCGCATCGACGTTTACAAAAACGAAACAACACCCGTTTTCGACTACTACGCCCAGTCCGGCAAGTCCTTGAAAATCAACGGTGTAGGCAGCATCGAAGCAATTTTTGGGCGGCTTTGCGAAGCGATAAATAAGCTGTAATTAGGAATTGGGTATTGGGTATTGGTCAATACCCAATACCCAATACCCAATTCCCAATACCCAATTCCACCCTCATGGCCGACCAGAACTT
This sequence comes from Bacteroidota bacterium, assembly GCA_016234735.1. Classification (GTDB taxonomy): domain Bacteria; phylum Bacteroidota; class Bacteroidia; order Chitinophagales; family Saprospiraceae; genus UBA6168. The sequence continues at coordinate 19,360 of JACRAN010000018.1, forward strand.
TGTTGACTACGTGAAAATCTGCTGCCGCTCTGGCAAGGGCGGGGCGGGCAGCGCCCATTTTCACCGGGACAAATTCACCTCCCGTGGCGGCCCCGATGGGGGCGACGGCGGGCGGGGCGGCCACATCATCCTGCGGGGCAACCGCAACACCTGGACGCTGCTGCACCTCAAGTTCCGCAAGCACGTCATCGCCTCCGACGGGATGCCGGGCGGGGCCAGCACCTCCACCGGGGCCAGTGGGAAGGATATCATCCTCGACGTGCCACTCGGCACGGTGGCCAAGGATGCTGAAACCGGCGAATTCCACTTTGAAATCACCCGCCACGACGAAAAAATCGTACTCACCGCAGGCGGCAGGGGCGGCCTCGGCAACGACCATTTCAAAACACCCACCAAACAGACCCCCGAATACGCGCAGCCCGGCGAACCGGGCCGGGAGGAATGGAAAATACTGGAACTCAAGGTGCTGGCAGACGTGGGCCTGGTTGGGTTCCCCAATGCGGGCAAGTCCACGCTGGTGTCAGCGCTGTCGGCGGCCCGGCCAAAAATCGCCGACTACCCCTTCACCACGCTCGTGCCGCAGCTTGGCATGGTGGCGTACCGGGGTCACCAGTCGTTCGTCATCGCCGACATCCCCGGCATCATCGAGGGGGCGCACCTCGGCAAGGGACTGGGGCTTCGGTTCCTGCGGCATATCGAGCGCAATTCCACGCTGCTGTTCATGGTGCCCTGCACCGCCGAGGATTTCCGCAAGGAGTACGAAATCCTGCTGAACGAAATCCGGCAGTACAACCCCGAACTGCTCGACAAGCCGCGTGTGCTGGCCATCACCAAGTGCGACCTCATCGATGCCGAAATCATCGAAATGCTCCGCCGGGAGGCATTGCCGGAAGGCATCCCCACCGTTTTCATCTCCTCCGTTGCCGAACAGGGCCTCGACGAACTGAAAGATGTGCTCTGGAAAACGATGAACGAAACCTCCACCACTGACGAGGAAGAATAAAAAAAACCGGCAGCGCTTTCGCATCCGCCGGAATGTGTCACAATAGTGTGAGGGAACTGAGGTAGAAGATGTGAGAAGTGAGAGGGTGAGAAAGTGAGGTTCTAAATTATTGAATTTCAATGTTTTAGCTTACCTGCTCTCGCAAACTGGCCCATGTCTCAATAGTTAATCTGAGGTTCCAAGTGGTTTGAAAAAGTGCATCATCCCTCATTCCTCGCCCCTCATTCCTGAGAAATCCCAAGAAGCGCTGCAACTCGTGTGTTAAAGTCACAGCGCTCAAGGTTGAAGGTTTTTCACGCTTTTTTTGAAAGAAAATGAAGTCTTCGGTTTCCGGGAAAACCAGCCTTGGGATGCGGTTTTCGGAACAATCAAGGGGAAGTGAAGTCGTAAATTACTCACCAAAAATGCCTGCCACGACTACCACATTATTTTTTCAGCTAATGTCTCAAATGTATTGCCATTTGCGGGAAAGCCAAGAATGAGGAGGGATTTTTTTTAAACTTTTTTTTTGCACAAACAAGCGGCAGGCAACGGCGGTGCCTGCTCCCAGGCGGCGCGTTGAATTTTATGCAACCTTCGTCGGGCACGGGTCAGAACTTGAAGCCCATCGTCAGGAGGAAGTGCGTCCGGGCATCATCGAGGCTGACGGTTTGCAGGTTCCCGGAACTCGTGATGTACGGCACGTACTCGCTGGTGGACAACTGGCGCTTGAAGGCCAGGTCGAGGAAAACATCTTCCCACCGGATGCCCGCACCAACGCTCAGGGTGCCCACAGGGTCGAAACCTTCCTTGTACGGTGCCTGCATGATGGAGTAGCCGCCCCGGAACCTGAAAATATCGTAGGCGTACTCGCCACCCAGCCGGATGTTCAGTGCCGAGGTCAGTTCATTGACGATTTGCTGGTTGAGTTCCGCTTGGTATTCCAGGTCGCCCGAGTTGTCGGTGTTGTTGAAATTGTATTTGGCTTTGGTGTAATCGAGGTACTCCACCTCGGCAGCGAGGAATCCGCTTTTGCCAAAAATGAAACCGGCACTGCCGATGAGCCGCCAGGGTGTTCGCAGCCGGTACTCGAACGTGCCGTCGGGGGAAACTTTATTGTTGGCGTAGGTGGCACCGCTCAGGGTGTAGCTGTAATCGAGGGTGGTCGAAAAGCTGTCGTCGAAGCCGATGCCGGTCGGGGTATGCACGGATGCTCCGAGGCGCACCGTTTGGTTGAGGCGGTAAATCAGGCCGAATTTGAGGTTGATGCCAGCCCCGCTGGTGCGTGTTTTTTCGGTGAAAGTCAGTTCGTTGAAAACCAGGTTCGTGCCTCCCTCGTCAGATTCCTGGTAGATTTTCGTTTCCTCGAACGAGATGATGGGCACACCCAGCGTGGCACCAATCATCAGTTTTTCCCTGTAATTTCCGGCGTAGGAAAACACGATTTCGTTGTAGGCACCCTTGCGGCGGATGCTCTGTGATTTGTACACTGATTCGCCCAAATCGAAGTCACTGAGGTAGTTCGTAGGGTCATTGTCCGGGTCGGGTTGGTAAATGGCCTCGGCATCAAAGGCAAGCCCCGCCTCGAAGCCGTCGAGTTCATTGGGTGCCAGCCCCTGCGCCTGGTCGAGCCAGCGGTCGGTGATGGAGCCTGCGGAGGTGCCGTCGTAGTTGATATTTTGGTAAAAACCGGCCAACCTGTTGAGGCCGATGCCGAAGGCCGTGTTCGTCCAGTCTGGGTTCATTGGCCGTGCCGGGAACACCAGGCCGATGTTGTTGAAGTTGAAATTCGAGCGAGTTTGGCTGAAGGTTTCGTTGCCGGTGCCTTCCAGTTGCGCTTCGTCCGTAATGCTGACGAAGGCAGGGGTGAACGTCAACTCTGACCGGCGGAACGTGGCCAGCCCTGCCGGGTTGGTGCTGAGTACCGAAAAATCGGCACCGATGGCACCGATGCCGCCGCCGATTCCCACCGTGCGGGCCGTGCCGCCGACTTCCAGAAAGGAATACCGGACGGCATCGCCGAGGGTCTGGCTTTTTAAAACAAAGGGCGTGAGAAAAAGCGCCAACAAGGAAAAAGTGAAATATTTCATGGCTGTATTTTCTTGCAAGGTTAGATGTTTGTGTTTGCTGCGAATGGCTCGCCATCCGGCCAAAGATAGGCATTAAAAAAGTGGGTGGAGGAGTCGCCCCTCCACCCACTTTTCAAAGAATTATCAACAAATAAAAACTGTCAAAGTCAATTGTGCCTGCCGCCACTTTTTGAGCTTCCGCCACTGCTGCTGCCACCGGAACTGCGGGAAGAACCTCCACTGCTGCTGTTGCCGGATGAGCTACGGGAAGAAGAGCCGCTGTTGACGTTGCCGCTGCTCCTCGAAGAGGAATTGTTGCTTCGGCTGTTGTCGAAACTTGGGCTGTTGCTCCTGGAGTTGCTGTTGCTGCGGCTGTTGTCAGCCCCGCCGCCACGGTTGCGGCTGCTGCGGTTGTTGTCGGTGCCACCGTCCGAATGCTGGCGGGACGGAGCCTGGCGGGTGTCGTCGCTCGGACGGCTCCGGCGTTCCGTGTCGATGTTCCGGTCGCTGCCGTTGCGCTCGTTTTGTTGCGTTTCACCGTTCCTCGATGGGCGGGTGCTTTCCATGTCCGGCCTTGCAGGGGTTGTCTCACGAGGATTGCGCACGTTTTCATCTTGCTTCGGAGCAGTGTTCGTGCGGCCTTCGTTCAGTTCCCGGCGGATGCTGTTCTTTTCGGCTTCCCGATTGACGGCACCGTTGTCGGAGGGCCTGTTGATGACTTCCGGCGAATTCGTGTCGCCCCGGCGGCCAGTGGCGCCGTTGAAGGGGACTTTGCTCGGGTTGCTGGAACCCGTTCTCCTCGAACCGTAATAGCTGTTGTTGGTGTTGCTGACGGTGTTGTAGGAGTAGCCATTGCCCCAGGTCGGAGGGCAGTAGTAGTTGCTGTACCCACCACCGTAGTAACCGCCTCCATAGCCATAGCCATCGCCGTAGTAGTTGTTGACGACGTAGGTATTGCCCCAACCGTTGTTCCAGCCACCGCCCCATCCATTATTCCAACCCCAGGGGTTGTAGTAGCCATTGCCGAAGTAGAAACTCGTACCGCCCCACGAACTCCAGCCGAAACCGTAGTTCCAGCGGTTCCACCTGCGCCAGGGGTTGTAGTTGTCGTAAATCAGCATCGTCAGGCCAGGCGACCAGAATGGGTCGTAGTAGGCCAAATCGACGTACACGGGGTCAAAGTAGTTGAACCCGTAGTAGGGCCGGTGAAAACGACGGATGCGCGACGAGTAGTAATAGTTGTAGTCGTCGTAATCATTGTAATCATCGTACCCATCATCGTCATAGCCGTAATCTTCATCATTGCTGCGGCTATTGTCGTAATTGTCCGATGAGGAGGTGGAGGACGAATAGTAATCACCGTCTTTGTCGGGGTCGTAGTACACGTCATCGTACTGAGCCATGCCGACGTTCGCCAAGCCGAAGGCAAAGAAGGCAACCAAAGCGAGCAACTTATTCTTTTTCATTTTTCAGATATTTTTATTGGTAATTACTTCGACGCGCTCTTTCGAGTTTGCAGTCACGAAATTATTAGCTTTGCGCCACTTTTTTGTTAAGGGGGAACTAAAATTCGATTTTCCCGCTGTTAAAGTTTTTGATAAGACAGATTTTCCTGACACACGGTTTTTTCAAGTCCTCTAAGATTTTCTTAAAACACGTGTTTTTGAGGTTGAAAAGCGGTGTTTCGGGTCTTTTTTTAGTTAAAATCCAAAAAGTAGAGGGTCGCTGGCAATTCGAAACATGGCTGAAAATCCATCGTAAAATGCCACCGACAATAAAAATTATGGCAAAAGAAATCACTTCCAGAGAGCAGGACTACTCCCAATGGTACATCGACATCGTTCAAAAAGCCAACCTCGCCGACCACTCGGCGGTGCGGTGCTGCATGGTCATCAAGCCGAATGGCTTCGCCATTTGGGAAAACATACAGGCCCAGTTGGACAGGATGTTCAAAGAAACCGGCCACGTCAACGCCTACTTTCCGCTTTTCATCCCCAAAAGTTTCCTCAGCCGGGAGGCGCAGCATGTCGAGGGCTTCGCCAAAGAGTGCGCCGTCATCACCCACCACCGCCTGATGAATGCACCGGACGGCAGCGGTGTCATCGTGGACCCGGAGGCCAAATTGGAGGAGGAACTCATCGTGCGCCCGACCTCCGAAACCATCATCTGGGACACGTACCGCACCTGGATCAACAGCTACCGTGACCTGCCGCTGCTCATCAATCAATGGGCGAACGTTGTGCGCTGGGAACTGCGCACCCGCCTGTTTCTGCGCACCACCGAGTTCCTCTGGCAGGAGGGCCACACCGCCCACGCCAGCAAGGAAGAGGCCGAACGGGAGACGCAGACTATCCTCGATGTGTACGCCAAATTTGCGGAGGAATGGATGGCCATGCCCGTGATCAAGGGCGTGAAAACAGCCAACGAGCGCTTCGCCGGTGCCGTTGAAACCTACTGCATCGAGGCGCTGATGCAGGATGGCAAAGCACTCCAGGCTGGCACTTCGCACTTTTTGGGGCAAAACTTTGCGAAAGCGTTCGACGTGAAATTTTCCAATAAAAACAACGAACAGGAGTACGTCTGGGCAACATCGTGGGGCGTTTCCACCCGCCTTGTCGGTGGCCTCATCATGACCCACTCCGACGATGACGGCCTTGTTTTGCCACCAAAAATAGCCCCCACGCAGGTGGTCATCGTGCCCATCCCGAAGCCTGGTGCCGAGATTGACGAAGCTGCCGAAAAATTGATGAAGGAACTCAAAGCCAAAGGGGTGCGGGTGAAATACGACACGGACGACCAGAAACGTCCCGGCTTCAAATTCGCCGAGCACGAACTACTTGGCATCCCCGTCCGCCTCGGCATCGGTGCCCGCGACCTCGCCGAAGGCAAGGTGGAAGTCGCCCGCCGTGATACAAAAGAAAAATCCAACCAGCCGCTGGAAGGCATCGCCAACTACATCATCGACCTGCTCGACGAGATTCAGCAGCACCTGTTCGACCGCTCGAAAGCGTACCGCACCGAACACATCACTTCGGTGGACACCTTCGACGACCTCCGGGAAGTGCTGGACGGCAAGGGCGGCTTCGTCTCCGCCCACTGGGACGGCACGACGGAGACGGAGTTGAAAATCAAGGACTTAACCAAAGCGACCATCCGCTGCATCCCGGTGGACAACGAGTTGGAGAATGGAAAATGTGTGCTCACCGGGCAACCTTCCAAGCAGCGGGTGCTGTTTGCGAAAGCCTATTGACAGGTATGAGGGATGAGGAGTCTGGGATGAATTAACGCCTCTGATTCCTGATCCTTCATTCCTCATTCCTACCTCGCCCCCACAACGGCACCGGGTACTTCCCCGCACGGGTCATTTCGACGAATGCACGTTGCACGGTTTCCTTGTCCTCCCGGTAGGTGACTCCGTACCATTTCTCGTCGTTGGGCAGCACCTTGAAGGTGGCCGTGCCGCTGTTGATGAGGTCGTTTGCGAAGCTGGAAATGTAGAATTCCGCTTTTGAATTGGCGGCGTTTTTCTCCACAAAATCATTGAAACCTTTTTGCAGCAGCTCAAAAATATGCGGGTGGAAACCCCAGATGTTCATCGACACGAGCGAGTTGCCGTTGAGTGGTGCCTTGCCGTTTTCTGATTTGTAAAAAATGCCTGACTGCGTTTCCTCGATGCCCGTACACTCGGTGACGGTGCGCAGCAGGTGGTTTTCGTCCATTGAGCAAACGCCTCTCGACACCGCCCCATTTTCCGAAAGCGTGTTTTTCAAAACGTAGCCCACCATGCCGTAATGTGTTGACTGGCAATCGCTTACAAGGAACTCAGCCATTTTCTGAAAGCCCGAAAACCCGTAAAAATCATCGGCGTTGATGGCCACGAACGGCTCCCTCACCACGTCCTTGGCCACCAGCACGGCATGGCCGGTTCCCCAGGGTTTCGCCCGCTCCACCTGCCCCGGCACGGCGGGCACGTAGGTGTCCGGCCCCTGAAAAGCAAACCCGATTTCCGTTTTCCCCTCCCAGCGGCTGGCGATTTTTTCCTTGAACTCCTGCTCGAAATCCCGCCGGATGACGAAGACGACCTTGCCAAAACCGGCTTTCAGTGCATCGTAAATCGAGTAGTCCATGATGGCTTCGCCTGCCTGGCCGACCTCGTCGAGTTGCTTGAGGCCACCGTAGCGGCTGCCCATGCCTGCCGCGAGAATGAGTAACGTGGGTTTCATTTTTTTACTGGAAAATTGAGTGAAACGAAATCCCGAACTGAAGGTCGGGAAGTGAAAAGTTTAAAGGAAAAAGTGAGCCTCAAAGAGGCACAAACATAGCAGTTTTTTGGCAAGACAGACACTTCATCATCCCTCATTCCTCACCCCTCATACCTCCAGAATCTGTTCGGCATGGCGCTTCGACTCCACCTTGTCGATGACCTTTTCGATGATGCCGTGTTCGTTGATGATGAACGTGGTGCGCAGCAGCCCGTCGTACTCCCTGCCGAACAGCACTTTCGGCCCCCAAACGCCGTAGGCATTGATGATGGCGTGGTCTTCGTCCATCAGCAGCGGGAAGGGCAGGCTGTGCTTTTTGATGAAATTTCGGTGCTTCGTGGCGCTGTCGGGGCTGACGCCGAGGAGGTGGAAGCCCTGCTTTTTCAGTACCTCGTAATTGTCCCGGAGGTTGCAGGCCTCGACGGTGCAGGTGGGCGTGTCGTCGGCAGGGTAAAAGTACAGGACGAGTTTTCTACCCTTGAAATCGGCCAGCAAAACCGGGTGGCCGTGCTCGTCTTTGCTATTGAAGTTCGGGGCTTTGTCTCCCGTTTTCAGGTGTGTCATGCAGTGCTGTTTTCGTTAAAAATTCTTCGCAAGAAACATGCTTTCGGGCAAATGGTTGCGATGATTTTCATCAAAACCCGTCCACTCGGCCGGAGTTATTTTCCAAGCCATATCTTTGCCTTCAATCGTAAATCGTAAATCGTAAATCGTAAATCGTAAATCGTAAATCGTAAATCGTAAATCGTAAATCGTAAATCGTAAATCGTAAATCGTAAATCGTAAATCGTAAATCGTAAATCGTAAATCGTAAAATCGTCAATGAAAATCCTCCTCCTCGGCGGCGGCGGCAGGGAACACGCCTTCGCCTGGAAAATCAGCCAGAGCCAGCACTGCTCGAAACTCTACATCGCACCCGGCAACCCCGGCACGGCCACCTGCGGCGAAAACGTGCCGCTCAACCCCGAAGACAACGCCGCCGTCCACGATTTCGTGGTGGCCAATTCCATCGAAATGGTCGTCGTTGGCCCCGAAGCACCGCTCGTGAACGGTGTCTGGAACCACCTCCGCAGGTCACGCCGCACCGCGCACGTGCCCGTCATCGGCCCCTCGGCGCAGGGGGCGAAGCTCGAAGGCAGCAAGGCGTACGCCAAGCGGTTCATGCAGGAATTCGGCATCCCGACGGCGGACTACCGGGAGTTTTTTGCCAGCAACACCGCCTCGGCGCTCCGTTTTTTGCAAAAAAAAGCCACGCTGCCCATCGTGCTGAAGGCCGACGGATTGGCTGCCGGCAAGGGCGTGGTCATCTGCCAGGAGCGGGACGAGGCTGTGGCGGAAATGGCGGAAATGCTCGGCGGAAAGTTCGGCGGTGCGAGCCGCAAGGTGGTCGTCGAGGAGTTCCTCAGCGGCATCGAATTCAGCATTTTTGTGCTCACCGACGGCGAATCTTACAAAATCCTGCCCGTGGCGAAGGACTACAAGCGCATCGGCGAAGGAGACACCGGCCCGAACACGGGCGGCATGGGTGCCGTGTCGCCGCCGCCCTTCGTGGATGTGGCGATGATGAAAAAAGTGGAGCAGGAAATTATCAAGCCCACCATCGCAGGGCTGAAAAAACGGGGCATCGAGTACCAGGGCTTTATTTTTTTGGGGCTGATAAAAGTTGGCGACGACCCGTTCGTCATCGAATACAACTGCCGCATGGGCGACCCGGAGACGGAGGCCGTGCTGCCCCGCCTGAAAAACGACCTCGTGGAATTGTTCACCGCCGTGCGCGACCGCCGACTTTCGGAGGTCAAAATCGAGGAGGACGAGCGGGCGGCCACCACCATCATCCTCGCCTCCGGCGGCTACCCCGGCGACTTCCACAAGGGCAAGCCCATCACCGGGCTTGACAAAACTCAGGGCAGCATCGTCTTCCATGCTGGCACAAAAACCGTTGGCAATCAATTGGTTACGAGCGGTGGGCGGGTCATGGCGGTGACTTCCTTCGGCAAAACCTTCCGGGAGGCGCTGGCGGTTTCCAATAAAAATGCGGCGCTGATTGAGTTCGAGGGGAAGTATTTCCGGCGGGATATTGGGTTTGATTTGTGAGTTTTCTAAAACTTTGTGAAGCAAAAATGTATTTTTGTAAAAAATCAGAACCATGCAGGAACTCATCAACCGCATCACCATTGACCCAGAAGTTTGCCACGGAAAGCCCACAGTCCGAGGCTCCCGCCTCATGGTTGCCACCGTTTTAGAATTGATGGCCAGCGATATGACCGTTGATGAAATCTTGGCCGATTATCCTGCGCTGGAAGTGGCAGATATTAAAGCTTGTTTGCAGTATGCTGCCATGCTTGCCAAGTTTCAAAGTATACCGCTTGCAGCATGAAATTCCTCGTTGACGAACAACTTCCGTGGGCGCTGGTCAAATGGCTGGCAAGTCAAGGGTACGATGGGATTCATGCAACGTCGCTCGGAAAAAACATTCGGATAACCGACCGGGAAATATGCAAGGAAAGTATCCAGCAACAACGGGCAGTCATCAGCAAGGATATTGATTTTTTGAACAGCTTTTTGATAAAAAAAGAACCATGGAAACTCATTTACCTCACCACTGGCAATATCTCCAACCGTGAATTGCTTTCGCTTTTACAATCCAACTTGTTTCAATTGGTTGGTTTATTTGACAAAGCAAATGTTGTCGAAATGAACCAGCACAACATTCTTGTCAGGCTTTGATTACCAGCCAAAACAACTTCCACGCCCACGGCAAACTCCTCCTCACCGCCGAATACTTCGTGCTTGATGGGGCACTGGCGCTGGCTTTGCCGGTGAAGCTGGGGCAATCACTCGATTTCGGATTTCGTCCCGATAGCTATCGGGATTCGGATTTCGGAAATGCTGGTGAACTTCACTGGCAGAGTTTCGATGAAAAAAACGAGTGCTGGTTCGAGGTAAAATTTAGCCTTGAAAATTTTGAAATCCTGCAAACCGATGACCCCGCCGTCGCCGACCGCCTGCAAAAAATCCTGCGGAAAGCCCGAAACCTGAACCCCGGCTTTCAACAATCAACAATCAACAATCAACAATCAACAATCAACAGCCACCTCGATTTCCCCCGCCTCTGGGGCCTCGGCACCAGTTCCACGCTGGTTTACCTCGTGGCGCAGTGGGCGGAGGTGGATGCTTTCGAGTTGCAGTTCCGCACCTTCGGCGGGTCGGGTTACGACATCGCCTGTGCCGGGGCCGATGGGCCGATTCTGTATTCTTTGAAAAATGGAAAACCGCATGTGGAGGCTTGCGACTTCCATCCGACCTTCGCTAACTGCCTGTATTTCATTTACTTAGGCCAAAAACAGGACAGCCGGGAAGGCATCAAGAATTACAGATTGCGGATTGCGGATTGCGGATTGGGGGCGCAGGAAGCAGTTTCCAAAATTTCGGACTTGACGAGGCAGTTTCTCGCTTCACAAACGCTGGCCGAATTCGACGACCTCTTCCGGCAGCACGAGGCGCTCGTCGCTGAAACCACCGGCCTGCCGAGGGCCAAGTCGCTGTTTTTCAGCGATTTCTGGGGCGAAATCAAGTCGCTGGGAGCCTGGGGCGGCGACTTCGTGCTGGCCACGAGCGACCGCCCCGAAGAAGAAACCCGACAGTATTTCAACGAAAAAGGCTACGAGGTGTTCTTGCCCTACGAAGCGTTAATCCTTTGAAAAACACGGAGCAAATGGCAGCGACCTGGCACGAAAGCAAAGTCATACGAATCGAAGATGAAACACCGACGACGAAGCGGTTTTGGTTGAAAACCGAAGGCGACGAAACCTTCGACTTTAAGGCCGGACAGTTCGTGACGATGGACTTGCCCATCGGCGAAAAACGCAACCAGCGCTGGCGCAGCTACTCCATCGCCAACGCGCCGGACGGGTCGAACGTGCTGGAATTTTGCATCGTCCATCTGGGAGGCGGGCTGGCTACGGACTATCTTTTCGACGAAGTAAAAATCGGCTCTTCGATAAAATTCAAAGGCCCCGATGGCAACTTTGTGCTGCCGGACCCCATCGAAAACGACCTCGTTTTCGTCTGCACCGGCACGGGGGTGGCACCGTTCCGCAGCATGATTTTCGATGTTTTTCACCAAAAAAAACCACACCGGGGCATCCACCTCATCTTCGGCACCCGCACGGCGGACGGCATTTTGTACCAACGTGAATTTGAGGAGCTGGCGCAAAAAATGCCCGGCTTCCGATACTCCATCGCCCTGTCGAGGGAAGGAAACAAGCAATTCCATCACGGCTACGTGCATGGGATTTACCTCAAAAATTACGATGAAAAACGCCCGGACATCACGTTCTACCTCTGTGGCTGGACGCAGATGGTGGACGAGGCGGTGGCCAATTTAATCGTAAAAATGGGCTACGACCGTACCCAGGTCAAGTATGAATTGTACGGTTGATGAACTTCGATTGGCATTTTCTGTTAATTTTGTTGAAAATTGAAAGACATGGGCCAGACCACAGGACTTAGCAATATTCAGGTTGAGTTGTTGAAACTCTACGGGAATAATGTTTCAGAAAAGCAGCTTTTTGAAATCAGGATGATGTTGGCAAAATACTTTGCCCAGCAGGCAACCGAGGCGATGGAAAAAGTTTGGGAAGAGAAAAAATTGACATCTCAGGATATGGTAAACTGGTCGAATGAGCACAACCGCCTTGAAAGTCGTCCTTGATGTCAATATCCTGATTGCCATCATCGGCAAATCATCCCCGTTCAGGTGGGTGTTTGATTGCATTGCGGATGGGCGGATTTCGTTGTGCGTGACAACCGAAATCCTTCTGGAATACCGGGAAATTTTGGAAAGGAAAAACGGTTTGGAAGTAGGTGAGAACGTATTGAATCTGATTACCGTTATCCCGTTTACAGAGAAAGTGGACGTTTTCTTCAACTTTCATTTAATCACAAAAGACAAAGACGACAACAAATACGTCGATTGTGCGATTGCAGCAAATGCTGTTTGCCTGGTCTCAAATGACAAGCATTTTCAAGAAATCAAGCAAGTTTCATTTCCCTCAATTCAACTTCTGACACTCCCTGAGTTTGAGGAAAAATACAAGAATACTCTATCAAAAAATAATTGAATCAATGAATACCGCCACCGCATCGCCCGTCATGCTCTACACCGAGCAGACCCCCAACCCCGAATCGTTGAAATTTGTCACCAACCGCATGTTGCACCGCGGCACCGCCGATTTTCGGGAGGAAGCATTCGCACGGGAATGGTCGCCGCTGGCGGCGGCCCTGTTCGACCAGCCGTTCGTGAAGGGGGTGTACATCACCAACAACTTCGTGAGCATCACCAAGGAGTTCAACTACGAATGGGCGGACATCATGCTCAAGTTGAAGGATTTCATCAAAAAATATGTGGAAGATGGCGGGGAAATCATGCGGGAAGGCTACGCCGAAGCCATGCAAGCCGTGGAGTCGGAGCGCACTGCCCAACAGTTCAGCGGCGAAGACGGCGAGATTGCCCAGCGCATCAAGGAACTCATCGACACCTACGTGAAACCAGCGGTGGAGATGGACGGTGGCAACATCGAGTTCAAGGCTTACGAAAAAGGCAAGGTGTACGTGGTGATGCAAGGCTCGTGCAGCGGCTGCCCGTCATCAACCGTCACGCTGAAATCAGGCATCGAAGGCATGTTGAAACGCATGGTGCCGGAGGTACAGGAAGTGGTGCAGGAGATGGAGTAAAATTTTAAAACAGCAGGATAAAAGAAAAAGGCAAAAGCCGGGTCGCCCCGCTTTTGCCTTTTTTATTTTTTGAAAACCCGACCGGATTAGTGGACAAAATTCTTCCTTTTCCTGAAAGGAGCCTTGCCACTGTGGACCGGAGCCTGTTCCCTTTTCCCAAACGGTCTTGTCGGTGGCTTGGAATACGAGCGCCTTTCAAGGTTGTGCCTCGAGTTGAAAACCGGACGCTCCGGCTCCCTGATTTCAGGGTAGGCGTTCGGGTTGAGGTGGCCGCCGAAGTGCAGTTGCAGCAGCGATGCCAGCAGTTGCTTGGGCTTGCCAGAGGCCAAAACCTCTTCCGCAAGGTTGTAAAATTCCTGCGAAATCCCGGCATCTGTGGCAGCAAAAACCTGCTCCTTCATCGCCTTCTTTTTCAGTTCGATGACCTCCTGGCCGGAGGGCAAAAACGCTTTGTTGATGGTCGCTTTCGTCAACTGCATGATGAATTGCAGCTTGCGCCACTCGCCCGGCACGATGAAGGAAATGGCCTTGCCCGTCTTGCCTGCCCGGGCGGTCCGCCCAATGCGGTGGACGTAGTTTTCGGGGCTGTCGGGCATGTCGAAATTGATGACGTGCGAGAGGTTGTTGATGTCGATGCCCCGTGCCGCCACGTCGGTAGCGACGAGGATGGTCGCATGGCCGCTCTTGAATTTGGCGAGGATGCGCTCCCGTTGCACCTGCGTCACGTCGCCGTGCAGCGCCTCCACGTCGAGGCCGAGGCCGCTCAGTTTGGACGCCAGTCGGTCGGCACCGATGCGGGTACGGCAAAAGACCAGTGCATAAAATTCCGCCTCCGTTTCGATGAGGCGGTGCAGCGCACGGAGCTTGTCTTTTTCCTGTATTTCATAAAAAACCTGCTCCACGTTGGCCGCCGATTGTTGCTTGGCCGCCATCCTCACTTCGTCGTATTCGCCCATGAATTTTTTGGCCAAATTCAAAATGGCGGAGGGCATGGTCGCTGAAAAAAGCAGCATCCGGCGCTCTTCCGGCACGTGCGAGAGGATGGTTTCGATGTCTTCGATGAAACCCATGTTGAGCATCTCGTCGGCCTCGTCGAGCACCACGAACTTCACGTCGTTGAGTTTCAGGGTTTTGCGTTTCAGGTGGTCGATGGCCCGGCCCGGTGTGGCCACGATGATGTCAACGCCTTGCTTGAGCAGGCGCAATTGCGTGTCCATGCCCTGGCCGCCGTACACGGGCAGGATGCGGATGTCGCGCTTGGCTTTCAGGCTTTCGAGTTCTTCGGCCACCTGGCTGGCCAACTCGCGGGTGGGCGCCAGCACGATGGCCTGCACTTTGCGCAGGCCCGGCGTGATTCGCTCGATGATGGGCAGGCCGAAAGCAGCGGTTTTGCCGGTGCCGGTCTGCGCTTGCCCGATGATGTCTCGTTCGCCGGAGAGCAACATGGGGATGGTCTGTGCCTGGATGGGCGTGGGGTTCTCAAAGCCTTTTTTCAAAAGGCCTTCGAGGATGTCGGCACTGAGGCCCAACTCCTCGAACGTAAGGTTGGAAGTCATTAAAAAAGAAATTGAAGTTTAAGAGGTGGTTTGAACCGATTGGATGGTTTGAGGTAGTTTGAAAATGGTGCGAGGTAGTTTGAAGTTGCCAGGCAACGGTTCAAATTGTTTCGCAAAAAATCAAACTCCCATGAATCTAATGGAACGAAACCCAAAATTCAGAACGTGAAGGCAGATAGTCCCAGCATACTCCCGGTAGGCAGGCAGGCGAGTATGGAGGCGGACTAACACGCTGAATATCAATCTCTTGGCAGCCAGTTTACTCGCAAATGAAGATGCGCTCGGTGGCATCTTTTTCTCCTTCAAATCCCGTCTAAACCTTTTAAACGGTTAACATTTTTGTTGGAAACAAGACCGTATGGCACAATGTTGCCTGTAAGGTCTTTTTAAAAACAGGCGCAAAAGTAGACATCTATTGACAGCTTTCCTAATTTTATTTTGAAAAACATTATTTTCGTTCAGCTTGACTGCTGTTTTATTTTGTAATAGATTTCAATCCGCATCAGCAACGCTTGTTTTTGAAACAACAAACTGAAAAGATACCTTTGCGAAGCAACCATTTTGACAGCAGCACGACCTACGCTCATTTCGCAGTCTGAAAAAAGCGGTGCTAAAAAAACCTCCGCCTACTTTCGGGTCGTAAATCGTTGACAATCTTTTATCTACAATCCGTCATTTTCATGAAGAACAGCCTACTTTTTTTGGTCTTCCCAGTCCTCGTTATTCTGGCGACAATGGGGGGAGGGTGCTACTACGACAACAATACCTATCTGCACCCTGATATTGCCTGTGATACTACTGCGGTAATGTCGTTTGCCAACGACATCATGCCCATTTTGAACAACACCTGCGGCACCAACGATTCCTGCCATGGCTCGAACAACACCAGCGGCATTGCCTTGAACAACTACGACGGCGTGAAGCAGATGATAGACAACGGCAAGCTTCTGAGTGCCGTGATTTGGGACGGCAATGCCTCCCAAATGCCGCAGGGCAACCTGGAGCAAATCGACAAGTGCTCGCAAGCCAAAATCAGGAGATGGATTGCCGAAGGTGCTCCCGACAATTGAGTCACACACATAACTTGCTTAAAATGAATCATTTGCAATGAAAATAAAATTTCTCTTTTTGCTGTTTGCTGCCCTCGTAGCCATGCCAAGCCTGAAAGCACAGAAGGATTCCATCGACCTTCTCAGCCTCATCGGCGAGCCGGAGGCGGCCCACTCGTATGCCACTGCTACCTTCAAAGGTACCCGGCTCATCAACTTCCACACCGTTGAAGTGCCTGGAAAGCGCACCCTTGAATTTCGGATTGCGCACCGGTTCGGGTCGTTCAATTCGGGCTGGTACGATTTCTACGGGCTGGATGGCGGGGCCAGCATCCGCCTCGGCCTTGAGTACAGTTACGACGGTCGGTTGAATGTTGGCCTGGGCCGCACGTCCACCGAAAAAACGTTCGACGGCTTCCTGAAATACCGCCTCGTCCGGCAGGGCGACAAATCAAGCCCGCCGGTGAGTGTCACGTTGTTTTCGGGTGTATATTACACCAATATGAAAGACCCAAACGCCCAGGCGAACGGCTTCGACAAGTATGAAAACCTGACCAGCAGGTTTTCATTTGCCCATCAAATCATCGTTGGGAGGAAATTCAACGAGCGTTTCTCGCTGCAAGTGGCCCCGGTGCTGGTGCATGTGAATTTGGCAGAGGAACTGGCCGATAAAAACGATGCCTTGGTTTTGACCGCCGCCACCCGTTACAAAATCACGAAGCACATGGCCATCACTGCCGAATACGGCTGGCGGGCGACGGGCTACACCAGTACCAAATATTACGACAGCTTCGGCATCGGTGTGGATTTAGAAACCGGCGGGCACGTCTTCCAGATGCACGTGACCAACTCGTTGGGGCTGACAGAAAACCAGTTTCTCATCCACACCTCCTCGAAGTGGGGCAATGCAGGCATCCGGCTGGGTTTCAATATTTCGCGGGTGTTCACGATTTGACGAGGCTATTTTTGAAGAAAAAAGAAAGATTAGGAAATCATTAAGAAAGTAATCCGGCCCAAGGGCGTTATCACTCCGTCTGAAAACTTGAAAATGCCGGAAACGAAAAGCGTTTTGGGTGTTTTTTTTTTGCCAAAAAAATATTTCACCATGATTCAGTATTTCAAATTGGCCGCATTCGCACTTTTGATGAGCCTTCCGCTGGCAAGCCAGGCCCAGCGCCTTTTCACCCGCAATGCAAACGTAAGTTTTGATGCCACTTCCAACGCTTCCTTAGAAGAGGTGGATGCCAAAACAAACACAGGTACGCTGGTCATCGACGCTGCCACGGGCAATGTGGAGGCCGCTGTTTTGATGAAAAGTTTCCAGTTCAAAAAAGCCCTGATGCAGGAGCACTTCAACGAAAACTACGTGGAAAGCACAAAATTCCCGAAGGCTACTTTCAAGGGGTCGATAGCCGACCTGTCGAAAGTGAGTTTCACCAAAGATGGCACCTACAAAACAAATGTTACAGGCAGCCTTACGATTCACGGAGTGGCCAAACCCGTCACGGCACCCGCAACAATTACGGTGAAGGACGGCAAAGTGACTGGCCAGACAGATTTTATTGCTGTGTTGAAAGATTACGAAATCTCTATCCCGTCGCTGGTAGCTGACAAGGTTGCCAAGCAGGCAAAAGTCAGTTTCGGCGGGGCGCTGGAGGTGATGAAATGAGTTGGTAACGGGTGGCTTGTGGCTTATTTTAGAGCGCCAATCACAACCAATAAAAAAACGGGGCAGCGAAATTCGCTGCCCCGTTTTTTTATTGGAAACTTTTGAAAATCAATTGATTACACTTACCGCACCTCGAACTCCATGTCGAGAATCACGTCGAAGGAGCCTTGCGGAAGGTCGCGCAGGCGCTCCAATTTCACCTGCACGTTGATTTCGTCCTGCAACACCATCTCCCGGATGTCGTTCACATTGCTGGGCACGAGTTCAAGCTCGCGGCCGATGTCGTAAGGCGTGGGGTCGCGGTAAAAAGATTCCCTGCCGCAGTTCTCCTTGTTGTCGCCCGGCAGGCAGAGGCGGACGGAGACGGCATCGATGAAGTCGAGGTTGGAATTGCCGAACAGGACGGACATGGTGGCCCGGCTGGGCCTGATGCTTTTGATGTCGGCGGTGTCGATGCCCTTGGAGGCGAGCAGTGCAAGGGCGTTGGGCTTGACCTCGTTGATGGGGATGTAGTAGGTGAACGGTGGCTGGATGGAGGGGTCAATGGAAAATTTCAGGTTGGTGATGGGAATTCTGGCCAAGGGCGGCAAGTCGCTTTTTTTACAAGCAAAAAAAGCGAATGCAACGGACAGAAGTAAGGCGATTTTTTTCATTGACAAAGGTTTGTTTTTTAAAACGATTTTTACCTGCCTAAAAATTTTATTCACCAACAAGTTTGACTAATTTAGACAATATCGTTGTTTTGCGGTAAGTGCGGGGAAGGAACGGAGGATTGAAGGATTGAAGGATTGAAGGAAAGAAGGATTGAAGGAACGAGGATGGAAGGATTGAAGGAAAGAGTTGGAAATCAACTCATCCGTGTGCAACCCTTCCATCCTCGTTCCTTCAATCCTCCGTTCCTTCAATCCTTCAATCCTTCCCCACCTTCAATCCCTCAATCCTTCAAAACATGGGCGAAGCAAAAGTATCGGTAGCGAAAGACCAGAGCGAACTCCAGAATTTCATGCGCAACCTGCTGAACGACATGCAGGCATTGGAGTACATGCTCGACAACCACTGGTTTGAGGCCGGCATCACCCGCATCGGGGCGGAGCAGGAAATGTGCATCGTGGACAATAAAACGTACAAGCCGGCCAAAATCAACCTGAAAGTCATTGAGGCAATGAAAGATTGTGAATGGCTTGACACAGAACTGGCGCAGTTCAACCTGGAAACGAACATGACCCCGGTAGAGTTTACGGGGAATTGCTTCCGGCAAATGGAGGACGAAAACCTCGTGTACCTTGCCAAAATCAAGAAAACCCTCAAGGCAATGGGGGCGAACATCGCCCTGACCGGCATCCTGCCCACGCTGCGCAAAACCGACCTCGACCTCGAAAACCTGACCGAAAAACCCCGCTACATGGGCCTGATGAAGTCACTGAAAAACCACCTCATCGGCAATGCGTTCGAGCTGAACCTCAACGGCATCGACGAACTGCACGTGAAGCACGATTCGCCGCTGCTCGAAGCCTGCAACACCAGTTTTCAGGTGCATTTGCAGGTAGAACCCAAAGATTTCGTCTGCCTCTACAACATCGCCCAGATGCTCACCGGGCCGACCATCGCCATCGCCGCCAACTCGCCGCTGGTTTTTGGCAAACGCCTTTGGCACGAGTCGAGGATTGCGCTCTTCCAGCAATCGCTCGACACCCGAACCTCGCAAGACCACCTGCGGGAGCGCAGCCCCCGTGTGAACTTCGGCACCGGCTGGCTGCAAGGCTCCATCCTCGAAATTTACAAGGAAGACATCGCCCGCTTCCGGGTGCTGATGACCTCTGACGAGGTCGAAAATTCCTTGGAACAAATCCTCAAGAAAAAAACGCCGAAGCTCAAGGCTTTGCAGGTTCACAACTCCACCGTCTATCGCTGGAACAGGCCCTGCTACGGCATCAGCGCCAACGGCCAGCCGCACCTGCGCATCGAGGCCAGGGTGCTGCCCGCCGGGCCGACCGTCGTGGACGAGATGGCCAACGCTGCCTTCTGGCTCGGTGCCCTGGTCGGCATGAAAAAACACTGCCACGACGTGACGACCCTGCTCTCCTGGGAAGACGTTCGGGACAATTTCATGAAAGCTGCCCGGTTTGGCATGGACACCAAGTTCAACTGGTTCAACGACCGGAAGCTGCCCGCTGCCGAGTTGTTGCTCAAGGAGTTGTTGCCGCTGGCAAAGGAAGGCCTCCTGGAAAAGAAGGTTGATACTTCCGACATCGACCGCTACCTCGGCATCATCCGGGAGCGGACAGAGGCACACATGACCGGTGCCCGCTGGCAACTCCGGGCCTTCACGAAGTTGAAACAATCCATCACCACCGACGAAGCCACTGCCGTACTCACGGCCTGCATCGTCAAAAACCAGGAAAAAGAAATGCCTGTACATACCTGGGAACTGCCCGACCCCGGCGAACTGGAAGAGTACGTGCCTTCCCGCCTGCGGGTCGAGGAGTTCATGACCACCGACCTCATCACCGTCCAGAAGGAAGACCTTATCGATTTCGTGACAGAATTGATGAACTGGCGCAAAATCCGCTACATGCCCGTCGAGGATGCCAAGGGCAAATTGGTGGGCCTCATCACTTCCCGGCTGTTGCTTCGGCACTACTCCCGGAACCAACAGTTGAACGGCAAAGTGCTCAATGCCACCGTTCAGGACATCATGATCACCAAACCCCTGACGGCTACGACGAAAACCACCATCATGGAGGCGCTGAGAGTGATGCGGGAGAACCAGGTGGGCTGCCTCCCCGTCGTTCACGAAAAGGAAAACGAACTGGTGGGTATCATCACCGAAATGGACTTCCTGCGGGTGTCGTCACGCCTGATGGAAAGGCTGGAACTGGCGAATGCGAAGTGAACGGCTGAAATTCAGGAAATTATGAAATTGGGAAATTGAGAAATTGCTCATTTCAAAACAACTTCCCCTGCCCCGTCACCTCGAACTCAATCGTGTCGCCAGTGTGCAACTTGTCACCTTCCTGTTTTGATTCTGCTGACTGCTGACTGCCAACTGCCAACTTGGAACTGCCAACTTTTTCCGCCAGTTCTTTCACGCCCGTCAGCTTCTGGTCGCTGAGTTTGTTGCCCAGCGCCTTCCAGCCCTTCACGTCCATGAACTCGCCGAGGCTCACTTCGCCGTCCAATTTGTTGCCCTTGATTTTCAGCGTGTAGTGGATGCGGGGGTTCTCTTTGACCGAAACAAACAGCAGCCTGGAGTTTTTGTGGTCGCTGAGGTAGTTGAATTTCTCGCCGGTTTTGGAGGTCTCGATTTTGAAACGTTTCACCATCGTCCACTCCTTGTTCCCGTCGAAATAGACGGCGTTCACCACCTGCTCTGGGTCGAATTTGCCAATGTGCAGCAGCGTGTTCACGTCGTAGCGGCGGGTGAGGTCGAAGTCGGTGAGTTCGTAAGTGCCGTCGTTTGAGAGGCACATCACCTGGTCGCCAGTGTCGAAAGCGCCGAGGTACTTGCCCCGCTCGTCGGTGTTCAGGCGGCCACTCACCTCGTCCATCCAGATTTTGATGGCCCCGATTGTGCTTTGCCCGGCCTCCTTCATCACCACTTTTTTCACCGGGTATTTCGACACGATGTTGCCCTGCGAACTGCGCCCCTTGATTTCGAGGTCGGCGAAGGCGTAGTCGAACACCTTGATGCGGGCCGAACAGGCCGGGCTGAGGGCGATGGTCACGAGTTCCGCCTCGCCGTTGGGGTTGGCGCTAAAATACAGCAGCCTGGAGTTGGCATTGCCCATCGTCAGGTCGTACTCCTTGTCGCGGGTGATGGCCGTCACGTTGAAACGTTTGGCCTTGCTCACGCCGCTTTTGCCGTCCAAATAAACTAGGTTGTAGGTGGTGCGCTCGTCGCCTTTTTTCCACACGTCCACCTGGATGATGTCTTTGCCCACGAAGGTTTTGTCGGCGATTTTGCTCACCACGAACTTGCCGTCCTTGCGGAACACGATGATTTCGTCGATGTCGGAGCAGTCGCACACGAACTCGTCTTTTTTCAGCCCCATGCCGATGAAGCCCTCCTTTCGGTCCACGTAAAGTTTGGCATTGTTGGCCACCACCTGGGTGATTTGGATGGTCTCGAAGCCGCCCGAAATGGTGGTGCGGCGCTCCCGTCCCTTGCCGTATTTTTCGAGCAAATTTTGAAAATAAGCAATGGCGTACTCCGTCAGGTGGGCCAGGTGGTGCTCGGTGTCTTCGAGTTCCTCGATGAGTTTTTCGATGAGTTCGTCGGCCTTGAAGCCGTTGTATTTCGAGATGCGTTTGATGCGGATTTCGGTCAAACGGGTGATGTCGTCGTCGGTCAGTTCCCGGAACAATTTCAGGCGTTTGTCGCCCGCCCCGGCATTGTCAGACGGCGTGGCCACGTACTTGCGAAGCTCCCGGTAAATCACCGCCACCACCTCCTCCCAGCTTTCGCACTCCTCGATTTGGTGGTAAATCCGGTTTTCGATAAAAATCTTTTCGAGGCTGGCGAAGAGCCATTTTTCCTCTAATTCGTGCCGTTTGATTTCCAATTCCTGCCGCAGCAGGTCTCTGGTGTTTTCGGTCGAAATGCGCAGGATTTCCTCCGCCGTGGTGAAAATCGGCTTGTTGTCCACGATGATGCAGGCGTTGGGCGAGATGCTGATTTCGCAGTCCGTGAAGGCGTACAGCGCATCGATGGCCACGTCGGGCGAGGTGCCCGGCATCAGTTCGATGGAGATTTCCACCTCCGCCGCCGTGTTGTCGTCGATTTTTTTGATTTTGATTTGGCCCTTCTCCACTGCCTTGCTGATGCTCTCGGCCAGCGAAACGGTCGTCACGCTGTACGGCAGTTCTTTGATGAGGATGAGGTTCTTGTCGGCCTTCTCGATTTTCGCCCTGACCTTCACCTTGCCGCCCCGTTGCCCGCCGTTGTAGTCGGTGACGTCAATGGTGCCACCCATCGGGAAGTCGGGGTAGATTTTGACTTTTTTATCTTTCAGAATGTCAATGGAAGCCTTGCAAAGTTCGATGAAATTGTGCGGCAAAATCTTGGTGGAAAGCCCCACCGCAATGCCGTCGGTGCCCTGCGCCAGTATGAGCGGGAACTTCATCGGCAGCGAGACCGGCTCTTTTTTCCGGCCATCGTAGCTCAGTGCCCAGTTGGTGGTCTGTGGGTTGAAGGCCACTTCCAGCGCAAACTTGGTGAGCCGTGCCTCGATGTAACGGGAGGCGGCGGCAGAGTCGCCCGTGCGGTAGTCGCCCCAGTTCCCCTGCGTGTCAATCAGCAGTTCCTTCTGGCCGAGGTTCACCAGCGCATCGCCGATGGCGGCGTCGCCGTGCGGGTGGTACTGCATCGTGTTGCCGATGATGTTGGCCACCTTGTGGTAGCGTCCGTCGTCCTTCTCGTACATGGCGTGCAGGATGCGGCGCTGCACGGGTTTCAGGCCATCCTCGATGGCCGGCACGGCCCGCTCCAGGATGACGTAGCTGGCATAGTCGAGGAAGTAGTTCTCGTACATGCCGGAAATGGTGACGACGTGGCCTTCGGTGTGGGTGTGGCCGTTGGTGCCGTTGCTATTTGGTGATGTTGCCATTTTTTTAATCAAAAAAAACTTAAGCTTCGGGGCTGTTTTCAAGTGAAAGTTCTTGTCGGATGACGGTGATTTCCCGCTCCAATTCCCTGGCCAGTTCTGCTTCGGTGGGGAGGTAGAGCATATATTTTGCTGCAAACAATTGTCTGCTTTCTTCGAGCATGGAATACTTGACGATGGCCTCATTTTTTTCGGAACAAAGAATGACGCCGATGGTCGGATTGTCGCCTTCCACCTTCATGTTTTCTTCATACCATCGCACGTAGGTATCCATTTGGCCAATGTCCTGGTGTTCAAGTCCGCCGATTTTCAAATCTGCGAGAAAGAAGCATTTGAGGATATAATTGTAAAAAACAAGGTCAATGTAGAAATGCTTGCCGTCGAGTGTGATTCGTTTTTGGCGGGCTACGAAGCTGAAGCCCTTGCCAAGTTCCAGCAGGAAATCTTGAAGGTGCTGGATAAGTGCGCTTTCAAGGTCTTTCTCCAAAAACGACTTCCCCGGTTCCAACCCCAGCCATTCCCAGACGTAGGGATCTCGGATGAAATCTTCCGGCTGTAATTTTGGCAGCCCACTTTCCGCTTCTTGAACTACTGGCTTCTTGTCTTGGCTGGAAAGCAGCCGCTCGAAGTAAAAGGAATTGATCTGGCGCTCCAACTGGCGGGTACTCCACTGGCACTCCACGGCTTCTTTTTCATAGAAATTCCGAGCAGTTTCGTTTTGGACTTTCAGGAGTAGGCGGTAATGGGTCCAGGACAAAAGGCCACGCGGCGCGTGGCCTTTTTGGAACGAAAGGTAAAACTGCTTAAAATACTTAACGTTTGAGAGGGTAAAGCCTTGGCCAAACTCAGCAGTTAGTTCTTTGGAGAGTAGGCGAATTAGGTTCTCGCCATACACCGCCCTTGCGTTTCCGTTCTGCTCCTCCTCCACAATCATCCGCCCGATATGCCAATAGGTCTGCACCATGACCGTGTTGGCCACTGCCCAAGTTTTCCGCCGTGCCTCCACGATGAGGTTGCGGATGTTTTGATAAAATTCGATTTTTTGTAATTCGCCCACAGACTGGTTTGTTTGTGCGCACTGTTTGAAAATTATTTCAGCACACTTTTTCCACCCGCAAATTTAGCAAATCTCCGCTTTTTTATTCAACAAAATGTTTTTTAAAAATCGAATCCTGTTCAATTTTTTGTTTCAAAAAACCTTCATTCCAAACATTTGTCAATTTTCCGACCACGCTTGCACTCACACAACCAAAATATCTTCCTACCTTGACGCTGCTTTTGGGGAAAAACGGGCTTCGCCCCTTGCACTACGCAGCAAACATCCGTTTCCTCACGTTACCCCTTGGTGAAACAGACAGGAGTGCCGTGAGGAACACAGAATCAGCTACTTGAATGGACATTGCATTATCCTTCACCTCCGACGAAAGTAACCTCATCTCCGCTTGCCTCCGCAAGGAGCGTTGGGCGCAAAAGGTACTTTACGAAGAACACTATCCCAAAATGATGGGGGTTTGCCTTCGCTACGCGGGCAATCAGGACGAGGCACTTGACATCATGCACGAGGGATTCATCAAAGTGTTCAAAAACCTGCACCGCTACGAGCCGGGCACTTCGCTCAACTCGTGGATCCGGCGCATCATGGTGAACACGGCCATCGACTACTACCGGAAGATGGTGCGCCGCCGCACGGAAGACATCGAAACGGCCTACAACGTAAGCTCCGACGATGCCGATGCGCTGGCCCAACTCACGGAGCAGGAAATCCTGCAAGCCATCCAGGAATTGTCGCCCGCTTACAGAGCGGTATTCAATTTGTATATCCTGGAGGGCTACTCGCACAAAGAAATTGCCGAAGCACTGAACATCACCGAAAGCACCTCCCGCTCCAACCTCGTGAAAGCCAGGACCAAACTACAAGATGCGTTGCTCCGAAAGAACTCCCTCGGTGCCAACGCTACAGACGTGACGATGAAATGAATACAAATAAGCACCTCGACGAGCAGATAAAAAAGGCATTGGAGAACCTCGAAGCGAAGTATGACCCAAGTGCCTGGGAAGCGTTTGAACAGCGTTTGGACAGCCCCGTTGCCAACGGCGAGCCTACCCTGGAGGGAGTAATCGCCGACAAATTGGGCAACCTCCAAGTGCCGCTCGCCTCTGGTGACTGGACGATGATGGAAAAGATGATCGAAGCGGACGAAGCCGCTGAGTTGATTGAAAACGAGGCCGCCATCGACAACCTGATGTATGAAAAAATCGGGCAGATGGAGATGCCCTTCCAGCCCCACCACTGGCAGTTGATGGCCCGCAGGCTGGAGGAAGAATTCATCCTGCGGTACCAGATTTTCAGGTACAAAGCAGCCGAAGTGGGCCTCATGTTCCTGCTGCTGCTGGCCATCGTCCGGCACATGCCAGTGATTGACAATTCAGTGAAAGTCAATGATTTAAACAACTTTCCCACTCAACCATCGAACCTCGGCCTACCTTCTGCACCACCTGTTGAAACGATAAATAAAAACAAGCCAACCACTGCTCCGGCAAAAGCCAAAACAGGGCAACCAACCACACCCATCGCTGCCGCCCAGGCTCCCGTGAAGTCTGAATCGAAGTCAGAAAAAGCAGTCAAAAACAAAGCAGCCAACGCCACTTCAAGTGCCGGTTTGCTGGTTTTTGAAGAAAACAC
>JACRAN010000177.1 GCA_016234735.1 Bacteroidota bacterium
ATAAGTGGTTGGAACACCATCACCTACGAGGTGCTGAAAAACGAGCAGGCCCGCTTGCAAATTGACCTGATGGCACCCCTCACGCTCGACAGCGCCGTGCAGGACGGCAAACGGCTGGCCTGGCAGCAGGACGGCATCGCCCATTTTATCCAACTGAACTCGGCGCAAGAGCAGGGCAGTTTTAGAAAAATAAGCCTGTACTACCACGGCAAGCCCATCGTCGCCAACCGTCCACCTTGGGACGGCGGCGTCATCTGGGGCAAGGATGAGAAGAGCCGCCCGTGGGTCTCTGTGGCCTGTCAGGGTGTGGGGCCGAGCATCTGGTACCCCAACAAAGACCATCAGTACGACGAACCGGACAGCGCTGCCCTGCACATCACCGCCCCGCTGCCGCTGACGGGCGTGGCCAATGGCCGCCTGCGCCAACGACGTGACAACGGCGACGGAACGGCCACCTGGACCTGGGCGGTGGTGAACTCCATCAACAACTACAACCTCATCCCCTACATCGGCCACTACGCCCATTTTCAGGACCGATACCTCGGCGAAAACGGCCAACTCGACCTCGATTTTTGGGTGATGGACTACAATCAGGCCAAAGCGAAGGAGTGGTTTTTGACCGAAACGCCGAAAATGCTGCGCTGCTTCGAGCATTGGTTCGGGCCATACCCGTTTTACGAAGATGGTTACAAACTCGTCGAGTCGCCGCACCTCGGCATGGAACACCAGAGCGCTGTGGCCTACGGCAACGGCTACCAGAACGGCTACCTGGGGCGTGACCTGTCGGCAACGGGTGTGGGGCTGAAGTGGGATTTCATTCTCGTGCATGAGTCGGGGCACGAGTGGTTTGGCAACAACATTTCCACAAGGGACATCGCCGACATGTGGGTACACGAGGGCTTCACCAACTACTCCGAAACCCTCTACACCGGCTGCGAACAGGGCGAGGAAGCCGCTACCACTTACAACGTTGGCTGCCGGGCGCTCATCGGCAACGCATCGCCCATCATCGGCACCTACGGCATCAACCGGGAGGGCAGCGGCGACATGTACTCCAAAGGCGGCAGCCTGCTGCACACCCTCCGTGCCGTCATCGACGACGATGAAAAATTCCGGCAGATTTTGCGGGGGCTGAACAAGGATTTCCGGCACCAGACAGTGACGACGCAGCAGGTGGAAAAATACATGTCCGACGAGGCAGGCATTGATTTTTCGAGAGTCTTCGACCAATACCTGCGCACCACGGACATACCCGTGCTGGAGGTGGGACTCGTGGAAAAAAAAGGAAAAAACGGTCCAGAAAAACTGCTTCAATTCCGTTGGACGAACTGCGTACCCGGCTTCGATCTGCCGCTGCTGGTGCAGGTGGAGCGGGACAAATGGCAGTGGGTCCGCCCCACCACCGAACGCCAGACGGTGGAGTTTTCGTTGGAGAGCCTAAGCGACTTTGCAGTGGACCGAAGATTTTACATTCAGGTGAAAAAATGACCTACACCATCTCCAAACCCGACCGCCACCTGCATGGCGATATTTACCTCGACGGCTCGAAGAGCATCAGCAACAGGGCGCTGATTATCAGGGCCTTGTGCGACGGTTTTTTTGAAATAAAAAACCTTTCCACCTCGAAGGACACGCAACTCATGCAACAACTGCTCGCCTCCGACAGCGAGGTGCTCGATGCAGGTGCTGCCGGCACGACCTTCCGTTTTCTCACCGCCTACCTCGCCACGCAGCAGGGCAGCCGGACGCTCACCGGCAGCGAGCGGATGAAGCAGCGCCCCATCCGACTGCTGGTGGAAGCGCTGCGCAAACTCGGTGCCGACATCGACTACCTGGGGCAGGAGGGCTACCCGCCGCTGCGCATCCATTCCCCCAAAAACTTCGGTGCTGTGAACGTACTGTACATCCCCGCTGACACCAGCAGCCAGTACCTCTCGGCGCTGCTGATGATTGCCCCGACCCTGCCCGACGGACTCGAACTGCACCTCGAAGGCCATCTCGTCTCCCGCCCCTACCTCGAAATGACGCTGCGGATGATGGCACATTTCGGCGTGGGCCACACGTGGCAGGGCGACGTGATTTGGGTGGCTCCGCAAAAATACGTGGCGAAGGATTTCACGGTGGAAGCCGACTGGTCGGCGGCCTCGTACTACTACGCCTTGGCGGCGCTGTCCGAGCGGTGCGACCTGCGCCTGCACGGCCTGTTCGAGGATAGCTGGCAGGGCGATTCGGTGCTGGCCAGCATGATGGAGCGCTTCGGCGTGGAGACTGTTTTTTTCAAAAACCAGGTTTGCCTGACCAAGCTGCCCGGCCACCAGCCGTTCTTCGAGTGGGACTTCCTGCCCTGCCCCGATGTGGCGCAGACACTGGCCGTCGTGTGCGGTGGCCTCGGTGTGCAGGGACTTTTCAGTGGAATGGAAACGCTGCGGATCAAGGAAACCGACCGCATCGCCGCCCTGCAAACCGAACTGGCGAAGGTGCAGGTCTTCCTCTCGAAATTGCCTGACCGTTTTTCAAAAACATCGGGCAAGGAATTTTATTTGGTGGAAGGCAAGGCGGAGGTGAACGGCTCGCCAGTGTTCGCCACTTATGAAGACCACCGGATGGCGATGGCCTTTGCGCCGCTGGCCATGCTCGGCGAAATCCGAATTGAGGAGCCGGGGGTGGTGGAGAAGTCGTATCCGGGGTTTTGGGAGGATTTGCGGGGCTTGGGGTTTGGGGTGGAAATTCCTGCCAACCCTATTTGATTTGTACAAAAGCGGTGTATTTTCGCACAGGCTCCATCGATTGGTGAACCGAACAAATGATAAGTTTAACATCTGTTGCGTGTTTTACTTACTCGGGTGGGCGACGGACAAAGTGGAAATACACGCAATTGGGGATATGTGCAGAGTTGCGGGAGTACGTGATTTGTGTGAAATCTGAAGAAATGACAAACTCATATAAAAAACACCTTGATCACTTCTTTGAAAAGCTTCTTTATTATCGTCACATAAGTGGTCGGATTAATAAAGTAGTTCAAAAGGACGTAAAAGTCTATAGTGATGAAGGAGCAATAATTCATTTTATTTCAGCTCTTGTTATCAGTGATTGGACTGGACCAACGGATAAAGGTTGGGAAATGAACTTTCACACTGGTATTGTTACTGAAACAACAAAAGACAATTACGAATCAGAAATGAGAAAAATATACTCAAGACAACTTTGCCTTCTATATGCTCAATCTTTTGAAGCATTTGAAAGGTTCGTCAAGGATTGTCTCTTTAATAGAATAGGTCGTGATGATGCAGTTAGAGAATACACCATCTCTTTACTCCCTAAAAATCAGCAGTCATCAATTACTCGAGAAAAAATGCCAGGTGGAGGCAATCTTTTCAAAGTGCTCAAAAAAGCAGGTGGTGAGACTTTTAAAAATTTCACATCGAAGAATAACCTAAATATCAAATTCAGCGAACTATGGACAATTTTATCAGAAGTAAGACATTCAATAACGCATAAGGAATCATTAATTGAATCGGGGTTAATCAAAAAAACAAAGCATCATACTGAAATTTTCAAATTTTTATTTAATTCAAAGGATGTGCCCACTGACTTATTATCAATTGAACTGGATTTTGAGAAATTTGAAAGGTTAATCAAGCGGTTTTCTGAATTTGCTTACCAAATTTTCAAAATTCTCAGTATTGAGGAAAAGTTAGAATGGGAAAATTATAACTAACCGACTATGGACTAAAAGTCCATAGGTTTGAAAGCGAATGAAATTCGCCAATCCGCTGAAGCGGACTAAAGAACGGGACAGCCCGTCTTTCATTTGCCCTTCTAACATTTTAAAAATGAGTAGCAAATGAAATTCTTGCCCTAAAGGGCATAGTTTTAACTAGCGACCTTGAAAAATAAAGACTACACACAACAAAGGCCAAAACGGCAATAGCCCCTATGCGGGACTACTGCGTTTAACCCAACCGTTAGCCTTTAAAATACACCCCACCCCCCACTGCATCCCGCCTCGC
Source organism: Bacteroidota bacterium (assembly GCA_016234735.1). Lineage (GTDB taxonomy): Bacteria > Bacteroidota > Bacteroidia > Chitinophagales > Saprospiraceae > UBA6168. Next base: position 4,011 of record JACRAN010000177.1, read on the forward strand.
TCCCGTCACCGAGGACATGCAGTTCGGCACCCCCTCCAGCCGCATCACACCGAGCAATGCCATGAGGCAGGCTTCCTTGAATTTCACGACATTTTCCGAAGGGATGACCAACTCCACGTTTGGATTTTTTTCCTGAATGCACTGCATCAGGTAGCCGTTGAACGCGCCGCCGCCAGTAGCCAGCAGGTGATATTTTTCTTTTCTAAAACGCTCATTTTCAACGACTTGCCGGAAAGACTGCGCCAACTGAAAGGCAACGTGTTGGCAAACCGTGTGCAGCCGGTCTTCGACGGGGCCGGGTGCTTGCAGGCAAGTCGTCACCATGTTTTCCTGCACCCACTGGTTGGAGAGCGACTTCGGATACGGCTCGTGGAGGTAGGGCAGACGGTTGAGTTTTTCAAATAGCGACCCGTCGAATCGGCCACTGGCGGCCAACTTCCCACCCTCATCGAACGGCTGACCGACCTCACCGGCGAGGGCGTTCAGCACCTGGTTCGCCCCGGTGACGTCGAAGGCGACGAAGCGCCCGTTTGTGTTGCAAGTGATGTTGGCGATGCCGCCGAGGTTGAGGTAAAAATCGTAGCCGGGGAAGAGCACCTTGTCGGCCATCGGGGCGAGCGGAGCGCCCTGCCCGCCGAGCGCCACGTCCGCCGTTCGGAAGTCGCTGACAACGGTGCAGCCGGTCACAGCGGCCAGCGCTGCGCCGTCGCCGATTTGCAGGGTGAAGCCCTTCGCCGGTTCGTGGAAAATGGTGTGGCCGTGCGAGGCGATGAGGTCAACCTCGCTGGCAGTCAGTTTTCTTTTGGTAAAAAAAGCGTTCACCAACCCGCCGAGGTAGCGCCCGAAAGCCGCATGGGCATTGGCCAATTCAAACGCCGAAGCGGTTGGCAACTGCCGCAGCCGGGCCTGCCATTCGGTGGAAAGCGGCAGGGTGGCGGCCTCCAGCAATTCCCATTTTTCCACCCGGAAGCTGCTGCCCTGCTGCTCCGTATCAAGGCGGCAAAACGCAACATCCAGCCCATCCAGCGAGCTGCCGGACATGAGGCCGATGGCGTGGAAAGTTTTATTCATAAAAAAAGGGAACGGTAACCCGCCGCCCGGTTTACTTTTTCAAGGTCATCGTGTACTCTGCCACCGCCTTGATTTTTTCCTCGGACAGCAGTTCCTTGAACGGGGTCATGACTTTGCGGCCATTGGTGATGACGTTGATGCGCTCGGCCACCGGCAGCGTGGAAGTTTGCAGGTTGAAGGCACCGCTGGCACCCATGTCGCCGTAGAGACCGTGGCAGGTGATGCAGTAGGTTTTATAGATTTTCCCGCCATCCACACTTGCGGCGGCGGGCGTTGAGGTGGTGCCCTCCTCAACGTCGGACTGGCTGCAAGCGAACAGGAACGCCACAAAAAGCGTGAAAACAATTGCTTTTTTCATAGTTCAATGTGATGAGAAGTTAGAGGTGCGAAGGTAAAATCAATGAGTGAAATGTTGTGGAAAACTTCTCCCCCTCCTCAACCTTCCCACCCACCCGATTTGTTCTACCTTCGCAAAAAAGGATTGGGGGATTGAAGGATTGAAGGTCGGAAGCGGCTTCAATCCTTCAATCCTCCAATCCTTCAATCCTCCAATCCTCCAATCCTTCGACACCATGCCCAACTTCGCACACCTCCACTGCCACACGCAATACTCGCTGCTCGACGGCGCTTCCGACATCGCCAAGATGATGGACAAAGCCAAACGGGACGGGCAACTTGGCGTCGCCCTCACCGACCACGGCAACATGTTCGGGGCGTTCCAGTTCGTCAACGAGGCGAACAAGCGGGGGCTGAAACCGGTCGTCGGATGCGAGTTTTACCTGGTGAAAGACCGGCACAAAAAGCAGTTCCTGCGCTCCAAGGGCGAGGACGACGTGCGCTACCACCAACTCCTGTTGGCCAAAAACCACAAGGGCTACGAGAACCTCTCGAAGCTCTGTTCGCTCGGTTTCATCGAAGGTTTGTACGGCAAGTACCCCCGCATCGACAAGGAATTGCTGGAAAAATACAGCGAAGGCCTGATTGCCACATCGTGCTGCATCGGGGCAGAAATTCCGCAGGCCATCATCCATCACGGCGCTGAAAAAGCCGAGGAACTGCTCAAGTGGTGGCTCAATATTTTCGGCGAAGACTACTACATCGAAATACAGCGCCACCGGGGCATGGAGAACATGGACGGCCTCGGCATCAGCCAGGAGGACGTGAACCAGGTGCTGCTCGGCTTCGCCAAAAAGTACAACCTCAAAGTCATTTGCACCAACGACAGCCACTACATCGAGGAGGAAGACGCCGGCCCGCACGACATCCTGCTTTGCGTGAACACGGCCAGCCTGCTCAACGACAAGGAGCGCTTCCGCTTCCCGTCCAGCGATTTTTATTTCAAAACGCAGGACGAAATGAACCGCCTCTTCGCCGACGTGCCGGAGAGCGTGGACTACACGCAGGAGATTTTGGACAAAATCGAACCGCTGCAACTCGTGCGGGACGTGCTGCTGCCAGCCTTCCCCGTACCTGCCGGCTTCAATTCGCAGGACGAGTACCTCCGCCACCTCACCTTCGAGGGTGCCCGGCGGCGCTACGGCACCATCACCGCCGACATCGAGGAGCGGTTGAATTTCGAGTTGAACGTCATCAAAAACAGCGGCTACCCCGGCTACTTCCTCATCGTGCAGGATTTCACCGGTACCGCCCGCCAGATGGGCGTGAGCGTGGGGCCGGGCAGGGGTTCGGCGGCGGGTTCGGCGGTGGCGTACTGCACGGGCATCACCAACGTGGACCCCATCAAGTACGACCTGCTGTTCGAGCGCTTCCTCAACCCGGAGCGGGTGAGCATGCCCGACATCGACATCGACTTCGACGACGTGGGCCGGAACAAGGTGATTGACTACGTGGTGGAAAAATACGGCAAGATGCAGGTGGCCCAAATCGTGACCTACGGCACGATGGCGGCGAAGTCGAGCCTGCGGGACGTGGGGCGGGTGATGAACGTGCCGCTCGGCGAGGTGGACAAGGTGGCGAAATCGCTGCCCCAGCAACTCGGCGCCTCGCTCGCCGATATTTTGACCCCGGACGAGAAGGGTTTGAGGGAAAAATTCAACTCGGACGACCTCGACAAGGCGCTGAAATTCAGGCAGTTGGCCGAAGGCAACGACGACATCGGGCGCATGATACAGACTGCCCGCAAACTGGAAGGCTCGGTGCGCAACACCGGCATCCATGCCTGCGGGGTCATCATCACGCCAGACGACATCACGAAGTACGTGCCGGTGACGGTGGCGAAGGACAGCGACCTGCTGGTGAGCCAGTTCGACAACAGCGTGGCGGAGCAGGCGGGGCTGTTGAAAATGGACTTTTTGGGGCTGAAAACGCTGACCATCATCAAGGACGCCGTGCGCATCATCGAGGAGACCGAGGGCGTGAAAATCGACCCCGACGAAATCCCGCTCGACGATGCCAGGACTTACGAGTTGTTCCAAAAAGGCGAGATGGTCGCCATTTTCCAGTACGAAAGCGGCGGAATGCAGAAGCACATGAAAGATTTGAAGCCGACGACCTTCGGCGACCTCATTGCCATGAATGCGCTGTACCGACCGGGGCCGATGGCGTACATCCCCGATTTTATCGCCCGGAAACACGGCAGGCAAAGCATCGCTTACGACCTCCCCGAAATGGAGGAAAACCTGAAGGAAACCTACGGCATCACGGTCTATCAGGAGCAGGTGATGCTTTTGAGCCAAAAGCTGGCGGGTTTCACGAAGGGCGAAGCCGACGTGCTCCGCAAAGCGATGGGCAAAAAGCAAAAGTCGGTGCTGGACAAGATGTTCGACAAGTTCATGGCTGGCTGCGCCAAAAACGGGCACCCCGAAAAAGTCTGCGCCAAAATCTGGCGGGACTGGGAGGCCTTCGCCAGCTACGCCTTCAACAAGAGCCATTCGACCTGCTACGCCCTCGTCGGTTTCCAAACGGCCTACCTCAAGGCCAACTATCCGGCGGCGTTCATGGCGGCGGTGCTCTCGAACAACAAGAGCGACATCGGCGACATCACCAAATTCCTGCGGGAATGCAACCGCATGGGCGTACAGGTGCTTGGGCCTGACATCAACGAGAGCGTGTCGGACTTCACGGTGAACAAGCAGGGGCAAATCCGTTTCGGCCTGTCCGCCCTCAAGGGAGTGGGCGAGGGGCCTGTCGAGGACATCCTGAAAGAGCGGCAAAAACGGGGCGCTTTCAAATCGGTGTACGATTTTGTGAAACGGCTCGACTCCAAAGCGGCGAACAAAAAAGTGTTGGAAAGCCTCGTGCTGGGCGGCGGTTTTGATTGTTTCAGCGAGTTGCACCGGGCGCAATATTTCGCCCCGCCTTCGGCGGGCAAATACGACAGCTTCATCGAGCACCTGCTGCACTTCGGCATTGCCTGGCAGGAGCGGCAGGTGAGCGGTGCCATGTCGCTCTTCGGCAACGACAGCAGTGCCATGGACATCGCCGAACCGGAGCCGCCCAATCCCGATAGCCATCGGGACTGGAGCCTCATCGAAAAATTGGAGCGGGAAAAAGAAGTGACCGGCATCTACATCAGCGGCCACCCGCTCGACGATTACCGCATGGAGGTGGAAAACTTCACCACTTGCTCGCTCGAAGATTTGGAGGAGCACCGGGGCCAGTCCGTGAAAATTGCCGGTATCGTCACCAATGCCTCGCACCGCATCAGCCAGAAGGGCACCGGCTTCGGCAACTTCACCATCTCCGACTACAACGGCTCGTTCGAGTTCCCGCTGTTCAGTGACGACTACACGAAGTACAAGGGCTTTTTTGAAAAAGGAAATTGCGTCTTCATCACCGGCGTGTACGAACAGCGCTGGGGCCGTGACGACGAGTTCCAACTCAAAATCAAGGAAGTCACTCTGCTGGAAAACGCCTCGAAAAACATCGCCAAGTCCATCACCCTGAAAATCAAGGTGGAAGACCTCACAGCGGATTTGATTGAAAAAATAGATGCGCTCTGCAAGGAGCACATGGGCAGCCAGCAACTCAAAGTCACGCTGCTGGACTACACGAACAAGACGAGCCTGAGCTTTGCGTCCAAATCAAAAAAGGTGAACGTGGGCAATGATTTGGTGTCGGCGATGCAGGGGCTGGGGGTGGAGTGTGGGGTGGGGTGAGAGAAAAAAATTACGCACCTTGACGTTTTCTGATGCAATTTGACGTATATTTGCATCAACTTCCCTACGATGAGACATGCGTAGGCTCTCTTTCAAAAAAAGAGAAGGAAAAGCTCGCCTCGGCGGGCTTTTTTTTAAAACACTCATCATAATGCCGACAACTACTCCCACTATCAGGGTGAACTTCTATTTCGACGGCTTCAATTTTTACTATGGGCTAAAATCGAAAGGCTGGAAATCGTTTTATTGGCTTGACCTTGTCTCCTTTTCTGAAAAATTCCTTCGCTCAAACCAGGAAATCCAATCCGTCAACTACTTCTCTGCCGTGCCACATGAACGAGGCATGGCTGACCGCCAAGACCTGCTTTTCTCTGCCAACAAGTTGAACCCCAAGTTCAATTTATTTCTTGGCAAGTACATGAAGAAACATATCACCTGCTACAACTGCGCCACTCGTTTTCAGACCTATGAGGAAAAGCAAACGGACGTGCAGATTGCCACAAAAGTGATTCGGGACGTGGTATTGGACAAGTGCGATGTAAGTATCCTGATCACCGCTGACAGCGACCTGATACCGCCCATTGACTTTATCCGAGAAGTCAACCCACTTCACAAAGTGGTCGTGCTGTTCCCGCCAAACAGGTCATCTTTCGATTGGAGAGCCAAAGCTAATGCTGCCATCAGCCTTGACCGACATTTTGACAAGTTTCAGAATTCCATGCTTCCCAATGCGGTTACTTTGCCGAATGGCTATGTTTGCTATCGTCCGGGGAATTGGGTTTGAAGGTGGGTGATGATTTGGTGTCGGCGATACAGAGCTGGGGGTGGAGTGTGGGGTGGGGTGAAGGCAAAACATAAATCAATAAAATATGTACATAGAACATCCGGTAGTTAATACCCCAGCAGACCAAGCTGTTGTATGGCGATACTTGGATTTCACAAAGTTTGTATCCCTGTTGGATAGAAAAGCCCTATTTTTTTGCAGGGCAGATAAATTTGAAGACCAGTTTGAAGGTCGCTATTCAATTGCAAATGATAGAAACAGAGTGCAAAGGATGGATGAAGAGGATTATTATCTTGCTGCAACATTAGGTCATGAAGGCTTTAGGCGGCAAACGATAGAGGAAATAGAGAAACAAGCCAAAGGGCATAGTGAATTTTATGAAAAATTGCGCAGGCTGACTTTAATAAATTGCTGGATACAAGGAGATTATGAAAATGCAGCCATGTGGAAAATCTTTGGGAATATGCATGATGGTGTAGCAATTCAAACAACATGTGCGCACTTAAAAAATGCACTCAAAGATACACGGGAGAATGTCTATATTGGAAGTGTGAAATATGTGGATATGGAAAATGAATTCATACCAGAAGATATTACATCTCGCCCTTACTTCCACAAGTGGAAATATTATGACTACGAACAAGAGGTAAGACTACTTACTGAAGTCAAATCCGATGCAGGATGGGATTATGATTGGAGCAAAGAAGAAGTCGAAACTGGTAAGTACCTAAAAATTGATGTCAATCATTTAATCCAAAAAGTTTTTGTTGCCCCATATTGCCAAAACTGGTTTTTTGAACTTGTTAAATCAAGTCTGGTAAAATATGGTCTTGAAAAGGAAGTAGTGAAATCTCGATTAGGGGAAGACCCGAAGAAAATTCTAAAATGAATACGTTGTTGCTCTGGAAGCTACCCTTGCCCATTCCCCCCCAACCCCTACCTTTGTAAAAAAATCTCCGCCATGCTAACCATCTCCGCCGAAGCAAAATTATCGAAAGCGGGCGGGCTTTAGGGCATCCGGAATGACGGCGTGGGGAAAATGTAAGGGCTATAAAAAGAAAACGCACCTTGCGGTGCGTACAGTCGAGGGGACTACCCTCGACGCTGTTTAAGTGGTGCAAAGTTACCACAATTGTGCATAAATGCAAACAACCTGGTAAATAGAAAGATTTCTTATGCATAGGGTAATCACCTACATAGATGGTTTCAACCTTTATTTTGGGATGAAGAACCAGTTCCAAAACAAGTACCTTTGGTTAGATGTCGAAGCGCTCTCCAATGCCTTGTTAGGGCAAAACCAAATGCTTACATCTGTAAAATACTTCACCTCCAGGGTGACCAATCAACCAGACAAGGAGAAGCGCCAAAGGACTTATCTGGAAGCACTTCAAGTGGCTACGAATTGCCAGTTTTTCTACGGCAGGTATCAGTCTAACATCATTGACTGCAAGACCTGCGGAAGCAAGTGGCCTTCGCCAAAGGAAAAAATGACAGACGTAAACATTGCAACCCAAATGCTCATGGATGCTTATGTTGACGCGTTCGATACAGCGATACTTGTTTCAGGAGACACCGACCTCATACCGCCAATTCTTGCCATCAAACAGCATTTTCCTCAAAAAAAGATAGGAGTTGCCTTCCCACCTGCCCGCCACTCCATCGCTTTAGAAAACGTTGTACATTTCAGCTTAATCATCGGCAAGAAAAAGCTCAGGGATAGCCAATTACCGCATTCAATAAACAAGCCTGACGGATTTCAATTATTGCGGCCGAGTTCTTGGGTGTAAAAGAGCCTCGCCAAGTCCGTCGCCCTGAAAATCAAAGTGGAAGACCTGACGGCGGATTTGATTGAAAAACTTGATGAGCTTTACAAAGAACCCAAAGGCAACCGTGAGATTGATTTTGCTCCCGTGACTACGCCCAAGGGAAGACCGCCAAAGCCCCCGCCGCATAAATGTCGGAAAGCAGGCTAACCGAAGGAAAGTCCAAACCAAAATCAGGTCACTCCGATTTTCTTGCACAATTATTGGCATAACCTCAAAAAAATCCAGCTTTCCCCCTGCGAAAAGGGAAGCTAAAATTACCTTTGCAATCCTGGCTCGTTTCAGGAGGCCACCAAACTCTGACAAAAACATCCTTTGAACATGCAGCGCCTGCCTTCAAATGCCCAGTTTAGGTAAAATATTCAAAACGACGAATTCTGTTTGAAGTGGAGAAATTTTGACATAAAAGACTGATTTTCAATGTCTTAATTTCTCGATTTTCCTTAAACCTCTTCTAAACGAGGCAAAGGATTCATTTGAAAACAAGGAAGGCTGACAGCATCTTTTCAGTTGGTTTTTTAAAAAGGACACCTTGCCTGACCAGCTAAGTCAGGCCAGAAACAATTAAAACAATGACAAGTAAATCATACCTTTTGACAGCATTTTTGCTGGCTATGACGACACTAACAACGCTCTCGGCACAGGTCTGCGACTGTGTGACCACTGGCAATTGCCCGGTAGCGATTTTTGATAATGCCACCTTTCAGGGAACCCTCGACGTTACGGTAAATGGCCCCAATGACCTGGGTCAATGCCCGTTGACCTCCCTCTGTTTCTCCATCACGCATACCTGGGTCGGCGACCTCTGCGTGACGCTCACCTCGCCTAATGGTACGAACTACATGGTCATGGCAGATGCCAACAACAACTCCGGCGGTTGTGGAACCGATGCTGACAATATCGATGTGTGCATTATTCCGGGCACTTCCAACCCGCTGACCAACAACACAGAGTACATGTGCAACACTGGTCCATGCTTCAGCGGCACCTGCTGCCTCACCGGCTTCTGGACGATGCCCTGCAACGGTGTTACCGACCCCATCACCGGCGCACAACAGGCCCCTACCTGCGACCTCAACGACTTCAACACCCCCGGTGCCCCGGCCAACGGTACCTGGACACTTACGGTGAATGATATTTGCGGGCAAGATGTCGGCTTTTTAAATAACTTCTCCCTGGAATTTGCCTGCGGCGTCTCCTCATGTGTAGTTTGTGAGGCCAATGGCGGAGCACTGAACCAGCCACCGGTACAGGGCTGCTTCGGCGACCCCGACTTTAACCTGAACATCATCCCGGAGTACACGGGAGGCAATCAGGCACCTAATCCCTCAGAGTACAGTTACGCCTGGGTCATTTCACAAAACAGCATCATCACTTCCATTGTCCCCACCCCGAATATGTCAAACACCCCGCCGGGCAATTATCAGCTTTGCGGGCTTTCCTACATCAACACGGCAATTGGTTTGCTCAATTCGCTGATTGGGATGAATTTGCAGGCAGCACAGGCCCTCCTGAGTTCTTCAACGGCTCCTTTCTGCGGCGATTTTTCCGATGATTGCATCGATGTAACCATCGGGCCGGTGATACCACCGACCATTATCGACACCATGGTTTGCCTGGGGTCTTGTATTGAAATTGGCAACCAGCAGTTTTGCGGCTCCGGCTCGGTAACGCTTCAGTCATGGCTGGGTTGTGACAGTGTGATAAATGTCATCATGATTCCCATTCCTCCGGTATTTACGACGGAAACTATCACGGTTTGCCAGGGCGAATGTGTGACGGTGAACAACCAATTGTACTGCCCGCCTGGCCCCGTTGTTTACACGATACCAAATTGGCAGGGTTGCGATAGTACCATCACGCTGATTTTCGATGAAATTCTCACCACCGCCATCATCTTTCCGGCTGTTCCGCCTGCACTGACCTGCAGCAATCCGATAGTGGTTTTGGATGGCTTTTTATCCATTCCTTCAGGGGCCGTACTTTCATGGACAGGGCCTGGTAATTTTACCAGCAATGCCCCTGTGATTAGTGTCTCCACCCCGGGAGTGTACACTTTGACGGTGACGAATTTCGCCCTGATGCCCCCCTGTACTTCACAAACTTCTGTAACAGTTAACGGCAACCTGAACGGCCCCGACCTGCAATTGAACAGCCCCCCACCCGTCATTTGCGCTGGCCAATCATTTGACCTGGCCAGCTTAGTGGTGGTGGATTTGAACAATACGAACCCCGTCATCTCGTACCATTCTGGCACACCGGCTACCACCGCCAATCTGTTGCCCAACACGGTCGTTTCACCTGCCACCACCACCACTTACTACATCAAAGGAACCGTGGGCATTTGTTCCGATGAAATCCCGGTAACTGTGACCGTGAACCCCGTCCCGGTGGCGAGTTTCACAGTGACCTCCCCCATCTGCATCGATGACGCATCAACGGTCACCTTCACAGGTGCTGCCGGGCCGAATGCTACCTACAACTGGAACTTTGGCGGCGGCACTGCCACACCCGGCACCGGCCCTGGTCCGCACACGGTCACTTGGGCGACGGGCGGCACGAAAACCATCACCCTGATAGTTGAAAACAACGGTTGCACTTCTGCATCGGCCAGCCAGACGGTGGCCGTGAGCACACAGATCGCTGCTCCGGTCATCAACTGCTCGCCAATGACGAGTTCCATCACGTTCATCTGGGGAAGTGTTCTGGGCGCTTCGGGCTACATCGTCACCGTGCCCATCGGCCCGGCAGGCACCTTGCTCAACGACACCACGTACCAGGTCACTGGCCTGATTCCAAACCAACAGGTTTCCATCATCGTGGAAGCCATTTCGTCCAATGCCTGCGCCAACACGAGTACCCAAATCACCTGCACGGCGCAGGATTGCCCGCCCGTCACTGTGACGATAGACCCGGTGCCCGATATTTGCTTGGATGTTTCGACAGGCACGGTACAGTTGGTTGCTTCGCAAAGCGGTGGAGCAGGCGGCGGTGCGTTCACGTGGTCGGGGCCAGGGGTCAACCCCGTCACGGGAGTTTTCAACCCTGCCAATGCCAATCCCGGAGCCAATACCGTCGTGGTGGCTTACGAAGAAGGCACCTGCCTCTACAATGCTTCGAGGGTCATCAACGTCTTCCCGCAGCCAACGGCTGATTTCACGGTCACATCGCCCATCTGCGGCACGGGGGCCTCGACGGTGAACTACACCGGCAACGCTTCCAACTCGGCTGTTTTTACCTGGGATTTCGCTGGCGGAACAGCAATGCCCGGCACAGGGCCTGGCCCACACTCGGTAACATGGGCAACGGGCGGCACCTACACTATTTCATTGATGGTGGAAGAAAATGGCTGCCAGTCCGTGGCATTTACCCAAAATATCACCGTGGAAAATCCTTTGGCTGCTCCGCAAATCACCTGCGTGGCCAACACCCAGAGCATCGAATTTTTCTGGAACAACATCCCCGGTGCGGATGGATTCACCGTGAATGTCATCAACGGCGGTGCCGGAACGATGACCTCCGACACGTCCATGCTTTTCAATGGCCTGAACCCCGGCGATGCCGTCACCATCCAGGTCGTCGCACTCGACAGTGGGCCATGTGCCGATGCTTCGGCGCAGGTGAGCTGCATCGCACAGGATTGCCCGCCGGTGACGATTGACATTACACCGGTGCCCAACATCTGCCTCGACGCCACCACAGCACCGTTCGACCTCCAGGCAACGGTGAGCGGCGGCCCCGGCACAGGTACGCTCACCTGGACGGGCAATGGCATCAGCACCACCGGCACCTTCGACCCGCAGCAGGCGGCCATCGGAGCCAACACCATCACGGCAACTTACGAAGACGGCAACTGCCTCTACACGCAGGATGTCGTCATCAATATTTTCGCCCAACCTGTGGCTAATTTCACCGCTGAAACACCTGTGTGCGAAGGAGAAAACGCCACCATCACCTACACGGGTACGGTACTGCCCGGCTTGACTTTCAGTTGGGATTTTGGCACCGGCATCACCAGCCCCGGCATTGGCCAGGGGCCGCACAACGTCCAATGGACCGATAGCGGAAGCCAGCCGGTTTCCATCACGGCGACCACTGCGCAGGGCTGCGTTTCACAAACTTTTACCGACTTCGTGCAGGTGGACGAACCGCTCGTTGCGCCGGTCGTCACTTGCAACACCACAACGACTTCCATCGAGTTCACCTGGCCGGATGTGGCCGGGGCGGTCAACTACGTTGTCACAGTCGTCTCAGGGCCGACGGGGACGCAGACCTCCCAGAATTCCTACTTTGTGGACAACCTGACACCGGGCACACAGGTGACCATCTCACTGACTGTCTCAAACGGTGGTGCCTGTCCGCCGGTGACCGTTCAACAAAATTGCATTGCCCAAGACTGCCCGCCCATCGTGGTGGACGTGGTGCCGGTGCAGCCGATTTGCATTGGCGCTGCCACCCCCGTGCAACACTCCGCCAACATCAAGGGCGGCACAGGCAACGGCACGGGAACCTGGAGCGGCAACGGCGTGAGTGTCAACGGGATTTTCGATGCAACCACAGCAGGCGTGGGTACCCACACGGTCACCTATTTTTACGAAGAAAATAATTGCAACTACGACGGCTCGCTCGACATCGTGGTGTTTTCCGAACCAACGGCCACGTTCACCGCTTCGCCTGTCATCTGCATCGCGGATGCAGCTACGGTGGCGTACACGGGCAACGCCGCCCCGAACGCCACCTACACCTGGGACTTCGGTGGCGGAACGGCCACGCCCGGTACTGGCCCCGGCCCGCACCAGGTCACGTTCCCCACGGCGGGCAACTTCGACATCACGCTCGCAGTCGTGCAGTCCGGCTGCGCCTCAACGCCGGTGTTGCACACCGTTCAGGTTGATCCCGAACTGGTGGCACCGGACATCAATTGCAGCACCACGACCGGGTCGATTGTGTTTTCGTGGAGCACCGTGCCCAACGCAACGGACTACGACGTGACCGTGCTGGCAGGGCAATCCGGTAGCCAGACTTCGCAGACAAGCTACACCGTGAACGGCCTGAACCCGAATGATCAGGTGACGATTGAACTGACGGTGAGCGGCAACACGGCCTGCCCGCCCGTGACGGTGCAGGAAACCTGCATTGCGCAGGATTGCCCCACCGTGACGATTGATCTCCCACCTGTTGCCCCGATTTGCTTTGGTTCAACAGTTGGCACCATGCAACTGCAAGCCACCGTGACCGGCGGCAGCGGAACAACCGGCACCTGGAGCGGCCCGGGAATGAGCGCCAACGGCAACTTTGACCCGAATGCGGCAGGCGTGGGCACACACACCATCACTTTTGTTTACCAGGAAAATGCGAATTGCAGCTACGATGCCACGCTCCAAATCGAAGTGGTGGCGCCCCCAGTGGCCGATGCAGGCAACGACGACAAGCTCACCTGCATCGACGGACAAACCGATGCCGAACTGGGCGGCAACGGCAGTTCTGCCGGGCCGAACATCGCCTACGACTGGGACGTGGCCGGGGGCAGTTTCCCCGGCGATTCGACGATTTTGCACCCGGTCGTCACAGAGCCGGGCGTTTACACCCTCACGGTGACCAACACGTCGCTGGCCGGATGCACGGCAACCGATGTGGTGGAGGTGGAAGCCAGTCAGGATATCCCGCAGCCGGAGGTGATCATCACGCCAGTGAGTTGTTTTGGTGAAAATGACGGGGCCATTTCGGTGGCATCGGTCACGGGTGGCGAAGGGCCGTACCTGTATTCGCTGAACGGCAGCACTTTCGGCTCGACCAGCACCTTCCAGCCGCTTGAGCCGGGCGTGTACGTGGTGTCGGTCATCGATGCAGCGGGCTGCGAGGCTTCCGTGACCATCGACATCTCGCAGCCGCAGGCGTTGAACGTCGAGTTGATTGCCATCATCGAAGGTGGCGGCAACGTCATCCGCCTGGGCGACACGACGGAACTTCATGCGCTCGTGACCCTGCCCGAAGACAGCCTCGACCTCATCAGTTGGTATCCGCCATCGCTCGTGACCTGCGATACCTGCCTCAACACGTTCGTGTTTCCGACACAGCAAACGACCTTCTCCATCACCGTGGAAAGCAACGGCTGCACCGACAGCGACGCCCTGACGCTGTTCGTGAAAAAAGACCGCCCGGTGTACGTCCCGAACGCTTTTTCGCCGAACTCGGACGGCATCAACGACGTGTTCATGATTTTCGCCGGGAAGTCCGTGACCCGCATCAAGTCGTTCCTCATCTTCGACCGCTGGGGCGAAACGGTGTTCCGGCTCTACAATTTTCAACCCAACGACCCGGTTTTCGGTTGGGACGGAACCGACCGAGACAGTGAGTTGAACGCTGCGGTGTTCACCTGGTTTGCCGAAATCGAGTTCATCGACGGTAAAACGGAATTGTACGAGGGGGATGTGAGTTTGGTGCGGTAATCCGCGCGAGGAGGATGGGA